>DASPKC010000246.1:0-2727 GCA_035628295.1 Baekduia sp. | reverse complement strand
GTCGGCTTAGGGTGCGGGAGATGCCCGCAGTCCGGACCTCCGTCGTCGACGCCCTCGAGGCCACGCCCCGTGCGCTGCCGGCGTCCGCCCGCGGCCAGCGCACCCGCGCGGCACTCCTGCGCGCTGGGCGCGCGGTCTTCGAGCGCGACGGCTTCGTCGACAGCCGCATCGTGGACGTCACCGCGGAGGCCGGCGTGTCCGTCGGGAGCTTCTACACGCACTTCGCGAGCCGCGAGGAGCTCCTGGCCGCCGTCCTGACGGCGGTCGAGGACGACATGCTCCGCAGCACGGTCCCGACAGAGCCTGCCGGGCACCCGTACGACGCTGTCGACGCGGCCAACCGCGGCTACCTGGCGGCCTACCGGCGCAACGCGCGCATGAACGCGGTCATGGAGCAGGTCGCGGCGATCGACCCCGCCTTCATGGCGCTGCGCCGCCGGCGCGCGGACGCGTTCGTCCGGCGCAACGCCGACGGGATCCGCAAGCTGCAGCGTCGCGGCGAAGCCGACGCGGACCTCGACCCGCTGCTCACCGCCGAGGCCCTGTCCTACATGGTGAGCGGCATGGCCAACCGCGCCTTCGTCCACGGGCGCCGCGTGTCCTTCGAGCGGCTCGTGCAGACGGCGAACCGGCTGTGGGCCAACGCGCTGCGGCTCGAGATCCCGGAGGGCCGGTGACCTCCGCGCAGCGGGTGGCGCCCGGCGTCACGGACCGGATGCTGACCTGGGCCGGCGACGTCGCGGGCCTGCGTCCGCCCGTCGCGGTCGAGCGCATCGGCGGCGGGCGCTCGAACCTCACGTTCCTCCTCACCGGCGACGGCGGCCGGCGTGCCGTCCTGCGCCGCCCGCCGCTCGGCGAGCTCCTGCCCTCGGCCCACGACATGCGGCGCGAGCACCGCATCCTCCACGCGCTCGCCTCGACCGACGTGCCGGTGCCGCAGGTCCTGGGCCTGTCGGAGGACGACACGCTCTGCGAGCACCCCTTCTACGTGATGGCCCACGTCGACGGCCTCGTCGTCGACAGCGCCGCCGCCGCGGGCCTTCTGGACCCCGCCGCGCGCCGGACCGCGGGCGAGCAGCTGGCGCAGGCGCTGGCGCGGCTGCACCGCGTCGACGTCGACGCCGTCGGGCTCGGCGACCTCGGGCGCCGTACCGGCTACGCCGAACGGCAGCTACGCCGCTGGCAGGCGCAGTGGGAGCGCACGCGCGATGGCCGGCCGAGCTCCCTCGACCGGACGGCGGAGCGCCTGCACGCGGCCGGACCCGGAGAGCCGCCACGCCCCACGCTCGTGCACGGCGACTTCAATCTCGCCAACGTCGTGGTCGACGACGACGGACGCGTCTTGGCGGTGCTCGACTGGGAGCTGTGCACCATCGGCCACCCGCTCGCCGACCTCGGCACGCTGCTGACCTACTGGCCGGAGGAGGTCACGCAGTCCACGCTGGAGCGCGACCCGGTCCCGCTCCTGCCAGGGTTCCCCGATCGCGCGGGCATCGTCGCGGCCTACGCCGCCGTCAACGGTGAGCTCGACCTTCAGGACCTCGACCTCTGGGTCGCCCTCGCCTCCTGGAAGCTGGCGATCATCATGCAGGGCGTCCACCGGCGCTGGCTGGAGGACCCCGCCAACGGCGGCCGCGACGCCGGGTCGGTCGAAGCCGCCGTCGGGCGCCTGGCCGACCTCGCCGAAGCCGCCCTCGACCGCCACGACGCCCGCCGGTGACCGCCGTCTTCCGCCTGGACGGGAACGTCGCGATCGTGACCGGCGCGTCCTCCGGCCTGGGCGCCGTCTTCGCGCCGCGGCTCGCGCAGGCCGGGGCCGACGTCGTCGTCTGCGCGCGACGGGCCGACCGCCTCGGGGACGTCGCCACCGCGGTCCGGGCCGCCGGACGCCGGTGCGTCGCGGTGCAGGCGGACGTCAGCCGGGATGAGGACTGCGCGCGCGTCGTCGACACCGGCGGTCGCCGAACTCGGCGCGGTCGACGTCCTCGTCAACAACGCCGGCGTCGGCGCGGCCGTCCCGGCCACCCACGAGACCCGCGAGGAGTTCACCCGGGTGCTGGACGTCAACGTGACCGGCTCGTTCCTGATGGCCCGGACCTGCGCCAGGGTCATGCGGCCGGGGTCGAGCGTGGTCAACGTGGGCAGCATCCTGGGCTCGACCACGGCCGGCATGCCGCAGGCCGCCTACTGCTCGAGCAAGGCCGCGGTCATCGGCCTGACCCGCGATCTCGCGCAGCAGTGGGGCGGGCGCAGGGGCATCCGGGTCAATGCCGTCGCCCCGGGCTTCTTCGCCTCGGAGATGACCGACGAGTACCCCGACGGCTACCTCGACAGCATGCTCGGCCGCGTGCCGCTCGGGCGGATGGGCGACGCCGACGAGATCGCCAACGCGGTCATCTTCCTCGCGAGCGACGCCGCCAGCTACGTCACCGGGGCGCTGCTGCCGGTCGATGGCGGGCTCCTCGTCAACTGAGGCGGGCGCGCGCCACGACCCGGTCGCGACCGCGGCCTCGGCACGGACATGGCCGCGGCGGCGGCGCGCAGGAAGCTCCTCGGCCGTCGCCGCGTCGTCCGGCCCCGAGCGCGCGGGATGCAGGGCACGACTTCCGGCTTCGCCACCAACCGTCGGTCGGCGGATGCAGAGCCTCTGGCGGTGACGAAACACCCGCGATTCGCGGGGGTCCGGTGAGGCGCGCCCGAGAGGATTCGAACCTCTGACCTTCGGTT
>DASPKC010000245.1:0-8880 GCA_035628295.1 Baekduia sp. | reverse complement strand
AGACGCCGTACATGAGCACGAGAAAGGCGATCGTGCGGTCGGCGACCTCGCGGCGGTCCAGCCCCGCGCGCCGCAGCGCCCACGCCGTCAGCGCGATGCCGCCCGCACCGCCGGCCGCGAACAGCCGCGTGGCGGCCAGCCCGGCCATGGTGATCTGGTAGCTCTCGGAGAAGCTGAGCGAGCAGCGGCCCCCGCGGACGTAGACCCGCTGGAACAGGATCACGTACCCGCCGAAGCTCAGGACGGTGAAGATCCCGGCGACGCCCAGCCAGAGCGGATCGCCGTCCTCGATCTGGTTCCACGTGTCCTCCAGGCCGCTGATCTGCGGCAACACGAAGTACAGGAACGCGACGATCGAGACGATGAAGAAGACGCCGAGCAGGACCGTCCGGCGCGTCACCTGGACGCGCGGCATCTCCTCTTCGTCGTCGTGAAACGCCTCGGTGTGGGCCGGCGCGTCCAACGCCGCCGAGCGCACCAGGCGGGGATCGTCGGCCATGCCCGTGCGGACACTCTATTCGGGCACCCGGCGGGTGTTCCAGGGGGCGGTCCCGCTACCGTCGCCGCGATGTCCGGCGACCTCCAGCCCGGCGACGTCCTCGCCGGGCACCGCATCCTCGGCCTCGCGGGCCGGGGAGGCATGGGGGTCGTGTACCGCGCGCAGGCGCTCGACCTCGACCGGACCGTCGCGCTGAAGCTCATCGCGCCGGCGCTGGCGGTCGACCCCGGCTTCCGTGAGCGGTTCACGCGCGAGGCGCGGGCGGCCGCGGCGATCGACCACCCGCACGCCATCCCGGTCTTCGCCGCCGGCGAGGACGCGGGGCGGCTGTGGATCTCCATGCGCTACGTCGAGGGCCAGGACCTCCGCACGCTCGTGCAGGCCGTCGGGCCGCTCGACGCGCAGCGCGCCGCGCGCATCGTCCTGCAGGTCGCGGGCGCGCTCGACGCCGCCCACGCGCGCGGACTCGTGCACCGCGACGTCAAGCCGGCCAACGTCCTGCTCGACCGCGACGACCATGCGTACCTGACCGACTTCGGGCTGACCAAGCGCCTGACCGACGGCTCGTCGGTCACCGGCTCCGGGCGCTGGGTCGGCACGCTCGGCTACGTGGCACCCGAGCAGGTGCGCGGCGAGCCGGTCGACGCCCGCGCCGACGTGTACGCGCTGGGCTGCGTCCTGTACTTCGCCCTCACCGCCGCCGTGCCGTTCCGGCGCGAGACCGATGAGGCGACGCTGCTGGCCCACCTGCACGACACGCCGCCGCCGCTGGCCGTGGTGGCCCCGGAGGTGCCGGCGGCCCTGCAGGAGGTCGTCGACCGCGCCCTGGCCAAGGACCCGGCCGACCGCTACCCCTCCGCCGGCGACCTGGGCCGCGCCGCCCTGGCCGCCGCCGGGGCGGGCCCGGCGCCCGGACCCGAGCGGCTCGTCGCGCGCGGCGCCGCCGCGCCGGGCGGCGCCGGCGCCGAGGAGACCGCGGAGTCCGACACGCCGGTGACCGCCCAGGTGCCGCGGCCGGCACCTGCCCGGGCCCGGCGCGCACGCGGCCTGGTGGGTCCGACGGCCGCGCTGGTCGCGGGCGCCGCCACGGTGCTCGTCACCGCCTCGCTGCTCGGCGGAGACGACGACGGCGGCGGCGCCCGCACGCCGTCGCAGACGGCCACCGCCCCGCCGCCGGGCGCCCGCGCGCTCGACCCGGTCGCCGTCGACGAGCGTCCGCAGGACGTCGCGCTCGCCGACGGCCGGGCGTGGGTGGCGAGCGTGCGGACGCCCCGGCTGACCGGCGTCGCGCTGGGCGACGGCGGCGCCCCACGGCGCCGGCTGACGCTGCCCGACGGCGCACCGGCCATGGCGCTGGCCGCCGGTCTCGGCTCGCTGTGGGTCACCCAGGACCGCCAGGACCGGCTGCTGCGCCTCGACCCGGCGACCGGGCGCGTCGAGCGGGCGGTAGCGCTGCCGCCCGGGCAGCCGGTGGCCGTGGCCGTCGGCGGGCGCAACGTGTGGGTCGGCCTGCGCGCGCAGGGCGCTGCGCGCGCAGACAGCGTCGTCAAGGTCGACGCCGCCGGCGGCGCGGTGACGGCCACGCTGGTGTTCGGCGAGGAGGGCGTGCAGGACCTGGCGGCCACCGCCGGCGCGGTCTTCGTGACCAACCGCCGGCGCGACCGCGTGAGCCGCGTCAGCGTCGCCACGAGCTCCCGCCGGTCGGTCGCCGTCGGCTTCCGGCCGCGGGGCGTGGCGGTCGGCGCCGGCGCCGTCTGGGTGGCCGACAGCGGTGACAACACGCTGACGAAGGTCCGCGCCGGCGACCTCGGCGGGCGGGTCCGCATCCAGGTCGGCGGCAGCCCCATCGGCGTGGCGGTCGCCGCCGGCTCGGTCTGGGTGGCCAACAACCTCTCCAACACCGTCTCGCGCGTCGACGTGGCCCGCTCGCGCGAGCTCGCCGAGGTGGACGTGGGCACGAACCCCTTCGCCATCGCGGCGGGCCGCCGCGGCGCGGTCGTCACGAACCTCGCCGACGACAGCGTCCAGCAGGTCGTCCCGACCGGTTAGCCCGCCGCCAGCTCGGCCAGCCGCCGGTGCGCCAGCGCGACGGCCGCGGCGCCGTCGCCGGCGGCGGCCGCGACGCGCTTGGCCGATCCGTGGCGGACGTCGCCGGCGGCGAAGACCCCCGGGATGCTCGTCTCGAGCGCGAGCGGGTCGCGGTCCAGCGGCCAGCCGGCGGGGCGGCTGCCCGCCTCGAGCAGGTCCGGCCCGGTCAGGACGTAGCCGGCACTGTCCAGCGCGACGCCGTGCCCGGCGGCCCACCCGGTGCGCGGGAGGCCGCCGATGCAGACGAACAGCGCCCGGGCGGGCAGCTGCCGCGCGGTGCCGCCGGCGTCCTCGACCGTGACGGCCGCCAGGCTTCCGTCGCGGTCGTGCAGGGCTCGCACCTGCGTGTGGAACTGCACCGTGATGCGCGGGTGGCGGGTGATGCGGTCGACGAGGTACGCCGACATGCTGTCGGCCAGGCGGCCGCTGCGCACCAGCATCGTCACGTCGGCGCCCGCCGAGGCCAGGTGCATCACCGCCTGGCCGGCGGAGTTGCCAGCCCCGACCACCACGACGGATTCGCCGCCGCACCGCACGGCCTCGCTGCGCCCCGCGCCGTAGTAGACGCCGCGCCCCAGCAGGGCGGCCACGCCCGGGACGTCGAGCTGGCGCCACGCCATCCCGGGCGCCGAGATCACGACGTCGGCCGTGGTGCGCCGGCCGCCGCCGTAGTGCAGCGTGACGGGCCCGCCCGGGTCGAACCCGGCGTCCTCTATGCCACCCAGCAGCAGCAGCTCCGCGCCGAAGCCCTCCGCCTGGCGGCCGGCCCGCCGCGCCAGCTCCGCGCCGCCGATGCCGTCGGGGAAGCCGAAGAAGTTCTCGATCAGCGACGTGTGCGACGCCTGGCCGCCCGGCACCTCCCGCTCGAAGACGACCGTCGACAGGCCGTCGGAGGCCGCGTAGACCGCCGCGGCCAGCCCCGCGGGCCCGGCGCCGACGATCGCGAGGTCGTAGTGGTCGAGCCGCGTGCGCTCGGCGCTCATGCGCCAGGCGCGCGCCAGGCTCTCGACCGAGACGCCGGCCAGGGTCGTGCCGTCGTCGACGACGACGGGCAGCTGCGCGCCGATGGCTCCGGCGGCGTCCAGTGCCGCCTCGGCCTCGGGCGTGCCCGCCTCGAGGAAGCGGTGCGGCTGGGCGACCCGCGTCAGGAAGTCGCGCAGCCGGTGGTGCTCGGGGTCGAGCCGCAGGCCGACGACGGTCACCTCGGGGCGGATCGGGCTCATGCGCGCGTCAGCCTAGGCCTCGAGGTCGCGCGGGGCGATCACGCCGCGCTCGAGCGCCTCGGCGACCAGGCGCGCGCGCTTCTGGCCCTGGGGCAGCTCGTCGAGGCCGAAGCGCTGGTAGAGCGCCCGCAGCGCCGCCTTGACGGCATCGACGCTCAGGTGCAGCTCCTCGGCGATCTCCCCGTTGGCCGCCGGCGCGGCGACGGCGCCGTGGCGGTACGGGCGCGCGAGCGCCACGAGCACCTGGCGCTGCGTGGGCGGCAGGTCGGCCAGCGTGAGCCGGGCGCCGGCCGCCACGGTCTCCTCGCGCGAGTCCTCCGGCGCGGGGCGCCGGAAGGCCAGGACGGTGGCCCCGGCGCGCAGCACGTCGCCGTCGCGCAGCCGCGTGCGGCCGCCGATGCGCGCGCCGTTGAGGAAGGTTCCGTTGCGCGAGAGCCCGTCGTCGACCACGGTCCACTCCCCGGCGATGCACTCGAGCTCCGCGTGCAGGCGGGAGACCTCCGTGTCCCACGGCAGCGCGATGTCGTTGGTGTCCGTGCGGCCGAGGCTCAGGCGGTCGCCGTGCAGCGGCACGACGCGCTGGCGGCCGTCGCCGTCGCGCAGGACGAGGAACGGCGTGCCGCCCCGCTCGGCGTGCAGGCGGTCCTGGAGCTCGGCGGGTGAGGCGGCGTGCGCGGCGAGGGGCGAGTCGTCGGCCACGGCGCGGACGGTACCCACACCTGGGTGGCTGCCGGCCACACCCCGGGGTGGGCAGGTGTGACCCCGCGGAAGCCCACGGAGCGGCGGCGCGGTTGCACACTGCAACCCATGACCACCACCCGCCAGCTGACCGACGAGCAGCTCGTGGCCCGCGTGCGCGCGGGAGACGATGCGGCGTTCGCCGAGCTCGTGCGCCGGCACGAGGCGGCCCTCACCGGGTTCGCCCGCATGGTGCTCGGCGGGGCCCACCACGACGCCGAGGAGGTCGTCCAGGACGCGTTCGTCCGCGCGCTGCGGGCGTTGCGCGCGCCCGGGGACACCCGGGAGATCGCGCTGAAGGCGTGGCTGCACACCATCGTGCGCAACCGCGCGCTCGACCAACTGCGCGCCGGCCGGCCCACGACCGACCTCGAGCCGCACGCCGCCGTGCTGCACGCCGCGCACGCCGACCCGGCGTCGGCCGTCCAGCGCCGCGAGCGGCTGCACGAGGTCGTCGACGCCCTCGGCGACCTGCCGACGCGCCAGCGCCGCGCCCTGGTCCTGCACGAGCTCGAGGACCGCTCGCACTCGCAGATCGGCCGCGTGCTGGGCGTCAGCCGCGGGGCCTCGAAGGCGCTCGTGCACCGCGCCCGCACCCAGCTGGGGCGCGACGCGGCCTGAGACGCAGAAGCGCCCGCCGCGCCGGCCATCCGTGATGCACTTGACGCCCGTCACGGACAACAGCATCACGGTGCCTCTCGTCTTCGCCTACGGCTCGCTGACCGGTCTCCCCGGGCGCCCCGCGGTGCTCCCGGGCGCCCGGCGCACCTGGGGCGTGGCGATGGACAACCGCCAGGCGATCCCCGGCTACAAGCGGTTCCTGGACCCGGCGACCGGCGAGGCGCCGCCCGTCCACGTGGCGTTCGCCGACCTCGAGGACGGCGACGGCGACGTGGACGGCGTCCTGCTCGAGGTCGACGCCGCCGGCCTGCGGACGCTCGACGCGCGCGAGCGCAACTACGAGCGCATCGACGTCAGCCACCGCTTCGACGGCGCCGGACGGGTCTGGACGTACCGCGGCTCGGCGGCGGGACGACGACGAGCAGCCCGGGGGCGGGCGGCAGGCGACCTCGTGGTGGTCCGGTCCTACGCCGCCGCGGCCGGCTTGGCCCCGGACGGCCTGCCGGTGCTCGACCTCGTGCGCGTCGACCTGTAGGCGGCCGCGGCGTCGACCAGCGCCGCCACGAGGCGGCTGGTCTCGTCGGCCTCGGGGTGCCACTGCACGCCCAGCACCCATTGCGCGCCCTCGAGCTCGACGGCCTCGGGGAGGTCGTCCGGGACGGCGCGGCCGGTGACCACGAGCCCGTCGCCGAGCCGGTCGACGGCCTGGTGGTGGTGGCTGAGCGTCCGGTGGCGCTCCTCGCCGGCGGCGCGCGCCGCCAGCGAGCCGGCGTCGAGCACGACGTCGTGGTCGTTGCCCTCGAACGTCCCGGGGAAGCGGCGGTGCTCGCTGTGGCCGACGACGTCGGGCACGTGCTGCACGAGGGTGCCGCCGAGGGCGACGTTGAGCAGCTGCATCCCGCGGCAGATGCCGAGCACCGGCAGCTCGCGGGCGATGGCGGCGCGCGCGAGGTGCGCCTCGAAGGCATCGCGCTCGGGGACCGTCGGACCCGTCTCCCGGTGGCGCTGCTCGCCGTAGGTCGACGGGTCGATGTCGCACCCGCCCGCGAGCAGCAGCCCGTCGAGCAGCTCGAGCCACGGGGCGGGGTCCTCCAGCGCACGCTCGTCGGGGGGCAGCAGGAGCGCCAGGCCGCCGGCCCGCCGGACGGCGTCGGCGTACTCGCGCGGCAGGAGGTGGGCCGGGGTGTCCCACGCGCCCCAGGCGGCACGCTCCACGGCCGCGCAGATGCCGATGACCGGGAACGCCATCCGGCGAGGATAGGAGCCGTCCGCCGTTCGGGCCTTGACGGCCCGCGGCACGGCTCTCGGTGGTCGCCACGACTATGATCCCCCGGCCCTCCGGGTCTGCCCCTCTTCTCATGCATCGTTCGCGACTTCTCCCCCTCGCCATGCTCGCCGCCATCTCCGGCGTGCTGCTCGCTGCGCCCGTGGCCGGCGCCGACCTGCTGACGCCGGAGGACGGCGGGTCGCCGAACGCCGACAGCATCGACGAGCTCTACAAGTACACGCTGGCCGTCGCGCTCATCGTGTTCTTCGGCGTCGAGGGCGTCCTGCTCTACTCGCTGCGCAAGTTCCGCGCGCGCAAGGGCGCCGTCGCGGCCCAGATCCGCGGCAACACGCGCCTGGAGATCGGCTGGACCGTCGGTGCCGCGCTGGTCCTCGTCGTGCTCGCGACGGTGACGTTCCTCAAGCTCGACGAGATCCGCAACCCGCCGAAGTCCGGGGAGAACGGCCTGGCGCTGACCGAGGTCGTCCGCGCGTCGGACAACGAGCAGCGCCTGCCGCCGGACGGCAAGTCCCTCAACATCGAGGTCAACGGCCTGCAGTACGTGTGGCGCTACACGTACCCCGACCGCGACGAGAACGTCCTCAACAACGTCTTCGCCTACGAGGAGCTCGTGGTCCCCGTCGACACGACGGTGACGCTCGAGATCCGCGGGCAGGACGTCATCCACTCGTGGTGGATCCCGGCGCTCGGCGGCAAGAAGGACGCCACGCCCGGCTACACGAACCACACGTGGTTCAAGATCCCGGCCAGCAAGGCCGGGCAGATCTTCCGCGGCCAGTGCGCCGAGCTGTGCGGGCGCAACCACGCCAACATGGTCGCCTCCGTCCGGGCGGTGACGCCGCAGGAATTCGAGCGCTACCTTGCCCAGCGCCGCAACGACATCCGCGCCGCCAACCTGGCTGCGGAGCGCCAGCGCCGCGAGCAGGAGCAGGGCCGTCAGCCGGGCGAACAGCAGACGCCTCGCGGTGAGAGCCCGGGCGGCGACTCCGGCAACCCCGTCCCCGGCGCCCCCGCCGGCAGCGCGCAGTAAGCCCTCCGCCCCTTCCGACGCACCGAGTCAGATCACCATGGCCGCCACCGCAGATCCCACCATCACCAAGCCCAGCGCCGCTCCCGTGCCGCAGGTCGTCGCCAAGAGCGTCGAGCGCGAGCAGACCGGCTTCCTGTCGTGGGTCCTCACGACCGACCACAAGAAGATCGGGATCATGTACCTGGTCCTCACGTTCGTCTTCTTCATCCTGGGTGGGGTCGAGGCGCTGATGATGCGCCTGCAGCTGTCGCAGGCGGACAACAACCTGCTGTCGCCGCAGGTCTACAACAGCCTCTTCACGATGCACGGGACGACGATGATCTTCCTGTTCGTCGTGCCGGTCATGGCGGGCTTCGGCAACTACTTCGTGCCGCTGATGATCGGGGCGCGCGACATGGCGTTCCCCAAGATCAACGCCCTGTCGTTCTGGCTGCTGGCGATGGGCGGCCTCGTCTTCTACGCGTCGATCTTCTTCAACGCGCCCGAGTGCGGGTGGACGTGCTACACGCCGCTCAGCGACGACGACTACCTGCCCTCCGGCGGCGTCGACGCCTGGATCTACCTCGTCCACCTCACGGGCATCGGCTCGCTGGTGGGCGCCATCAACTTCTACGCGACGATCGCGAACATGCGCGCGCCCGGCATGGGCTGGGGCCGCCTGCCGCTGTTCGTCTGGACGATCCTGACCTACTCGGTCCTGCTGATCCTCGCGCTGCCGGTCATCGCGGCCGCCGTGACGCTGCTGCTGACCGACCGGCACTTCGACACGCACTTCTACGACCCGGCCAACGGCGGCGCGCCGCTGCTGTGGCAGCACCTGTTCTGGTTCTTCGGCCACCCCGAGGTCTACATCATGGTGCTGCCGGCCTTCGGGATCATCTCCGAGGTCCTGCCGGTCTTCGCCCGCAAGCCGATCTTCGGCTACAAGGCGGTTGCCGCGGCTACCGTGGTCATCGCGTTCCTGGGCCTGCTGGTGTGGGCGCACCACATGTTCGCGACGCCGTCGCCGACGATCGTGCTCGTCTTCTTCATGATGAGCTCGTTCCTCATCGCGGTGCCGACGGGCGTGAAGATCTTCAACTGGGTCGCGACGCTCTGGCGCGGGACGATCGAGTTCACGACGGCGCTGCTGTTCTGCGTCGGCTTCATCGGCACGTTCCTGATCGGCGGGATCACCGGCATCTTCGTGGCGATCTTCCCGGTGGACTGGCAGCTGCACGACACGTACTTCGTCGTCGCGCACTTCCACTACGTGCTGATGGGCGGCGCGGTGTTCGGCGTCTTCGCGGGCCTCTACTACTGGTTCCCGAAGATGTCCGGCCGGCTGCTGAACGAGACGATGGGCCGCGCGAGCTTCGCCCTGATGCTCATCGGGTTCCACGTCACGTTCCTC
>DASPKC010000244.1:0-2821 GCA_035628295.1 Baekduia sp. | reverse complement strand
CGGCTGGTCGTCGCCACTGAGGTAGCACGAGAACATCGACGGCCAGCCGGTCCGCAGGGCCAGCTCGCCCTCGGCGTCCGGCTCGTGGAGGATCTCCGGCTGGGCGGCCGGGTGGCGCCGCCCGCGCCCGTCGTCCGCGCGGCGCACGATGGCGGCCTCCACACCGGGGACCGGGCGGCCCATGGAGCCCAGGCGGATCGGCTCGGCGGCGACGTTCGCGAGCATGATGGCGCCGGTCTGGGTCTGCCACCAGGTGTCGTGGATCGGGCGCCCGAGGGCGCGCTCGCCCCAGAGGACCGCGCCCGGGGTCAGGGGCTCGCCTGCGCTGGCGACCAGGCGCAACGCGGAGAGGTCGCGGCCGGCCGGCGGCGCGTCGCCGGCGCGCATGAGCGTGTGGATCGCCGTCGGCGCGGTGTACAGGACGCCGACGCGCTCGCGCTCCAGCGTCGCGTACCAGCGGCCGGGGTCGAGCTCGCCTTCGTCGAGGATGACGGTGGCGCCGCACGTGAGCGGGGCGATGAGCCCGTAGACGGTCCAGGTGATCCACCCGGGGTCCGCGGTGCACCAGACGACGTCGCCGGGACGCACGTCGAGGACGGCGCGGGCGGTGGCGTGCTGGGCGATCACCGCGCCATGGCCGTGCACGACCCCCATCGGGGTTCCGGTCGTCCCGCTGGTGTAGTGCATGAGCGCCGGGTCGCCATCGCTGGTGGCAGCGACCGGGGCGGGCCGCGCCGCGGCGAGGCGCCCGGGGAGGTCGCTATCGGCCAGCAGCACGTGCTGCAGGCGCTCGAGACCCGCTGCCCGGGGCGTGACGTCGTGGTCGAGCCGCTCCCGGGTGGTGACGAGCACCCGCGCCCGGGCGAGCCGGAGGCGCCGGTGGACCGGCTGGGGGCCGTACGCCTCGTACAGCGGGCAGAAGACCGCACCGTGGCGCAGTGTCCCGAGCGCCGCGACCAGCAGCTCCGGGACGCGTCCGAGCAGGGAGACGACGCGCTCGCCGCGCCCCACCTCGAGCTCCGCGAGCAGGCCCGCGAAGCGCGCCGCGTCGTCGCGCAGCTGCCGGTAGGTGATGTCGCGCCGCCCGCCCTCGGCGGCCAGCCACCGCACCGCGACGCGGTCGCCGTGCGGCCCGTCGGCGTGGCGGTCGAGCGCCTCGTGGCAGATGTTCAAGCCGCCGCCCGGCAGCCCATCGAGATCCGCGCGTGCGGCGTCCCACGTGAACGCGGCGCGGGCATGCTCGTAGGACGGCATGCTCGGCGCCACGACGGCGTGCGTCATGTCAGCCTCCGGCAAGTGCTGGGGTCCGGGCGCCCACCAGATGGGCCCCGAACCAGCCGGCCGCCAGGCTGGCGACCTCCTCGAGCGCCCCGGGCTCCTCGAACAGGTGGGTGGCGCCGGGCACGACGACGAGCTCGTGCGCGCCGTGGAGCTGCCCGGCGGCGTGGCGGTTGAGCGCGAGGACCTCGCGATCCTCACCGCCGACGATGAAGAGGGTGGGGGCCTCGACGCGGCTGAGATCCTCGCCCGCGAGGTCCGGCCGCCCGCCGCGGCACACCACGGCGGCGACGTCGGCCCCGAGATCCGCGGCGGCGCGCAGGGCCGCGGCAGCGCCGGTCGACGCGCCGAAGAGGCCGAGCGGCAGGTCGCGCGTGACCGGATCGGTCCGGGCCCACCGGGTGACGGCCTCGAGGCGGCCGGCCAGCCGCGGGATGTCGAACACCGCGTCGCGGCGCCCCTCCTCCGCCTCCTCGAGGAGGTCGACCAGCAACGTGCCGAGGCCGCCGCGGCGCAGCACCCGAGCCACGGAGCGGTTGCGCGGGCTGCGGCGGCTCGAGCCGGCGCCGTGGGCGAAGATCACCCGCCCGCGGGCGCCGCGCGGGACCGCGAGGTCGCCGTGGAGCTCGGCGCCGCAGACCTCCAGCGTCACGCGGCGCACGCGCGCCGGCGTGCCCTCGCCGGCCAGCAGCTCCAGCACCTCGTCGTCCTCGACCGGCGCGAAGTCGGCGTACCACTGGCCGACGCTGCGGAAGTCGCGGGGCATCGAGAGGCAGACGACCTCGTCGACCTCGTCGCGCAGGCGCCAGACCGCGTCGGGCGAGCCGACCGGGACGGCGAGGACGACGCGGCGCGCACCGCGGCTGCGCACGGCGCGGACCGCGGCGAGCGCGGTCAGGCCCGTCGCGAGGCCGTCGTCGACGACGATCGCGGTCTTGTCGCGCAGGCATTGAGGCGGCCGGCCGCCGCGGTAGGCGCGCACGCGGCGGCGCAGCTCGCGCGACTCGCGGTCGAGCGCGTCCTGCAGGTCGTCGGGACCGGTGCCGGTGTGCCGGACGATTTCACGGTCGACGACGGCGATGCCGTCCTCGGCGAGGGCTCCGACCGCCAGCTCGCGGCGGTCCGGGGCGCCGAGCTTGCGGACGGCGAGCACCTCCAGCGGCGCGTGGAGCGCGGCCGCCACCTCGGCGGCGACCGGCACGCCGCCGCGAGGAAGAGCCACGACGACCGGCCGCGCGTCCACCAGGGAGAGGAGCTGGCTTGCGAGACGGCGGCCGGCCTCGTGACGGTCGTCGAAGATCACTGGAGGATCTCCGACGGCGGCGCTGCGGCGCCGCGGCTTGAACCGCAGCCTGCTCCGGGAGGGTGGAGCTCGGCCGCTGTGGTCATGGGGCTACGCTACGTCCGGCCGGAGGCCGGGTCCTCCGCAATGGCGCCCCATCGTGTCCGTAGAAGTCCCCATGGTCGACGGGCAGTCGACAGCGGAGGTGACGGCACACCCGCTGGTGGTCGTCACCGGGAAGGGCGGCGTGGGCAAGTCGAC
>DASPKC010000243.1:0-13575 GCA_035628295.1 Baekduia sp. | reverse complement strand
TTGCGGAACGTGTGCGCAGTGCCCGGCGCCACGCACACGAACGTGCCGGCGGGCGCCTCCCGGGGCTCGCCGTCGAGCACCACCGTCAGGGTGCCCTCCAGCACGTAGAACATGTCGTGCAGCGCCTCGTGGCGGTGCAGCGGGGGGCCGGGAAACCCCGCCTCGACGACCGACTCCGACAGGAAGAACGACCCGCCGGTCTCGGCACTGCCCGCCTTGATGACAACCTCGGAGGCGCCCACCTGGTGGCGCTCGCCGCGGCCCGGGGGATGGAAGACCGCGCCCATGACGCGAGGCTACGGCCGTGCGCCCACACCGGCAACACCCGGCGGAAGCGCGACAGCTGTGCAGCTCTGGCCGTACGATCGCACGCGCATGTCCCGCCTGCGCCTCCTCGCCCCGCTCGCCTGCATCGCGCTGCTCGCCCTCCCCGCCGCCGTCGCGGCGCACCCCGGCGCGCGGGCGGCCCAGGCCGCGCCGCTCAACGACCTCTTCGCGCTCGGCCAGGGCTCCGGGCAGGCGGTCACGCGGGTGCCGGTCGTCACGCGGCCGGAGCCGCCGTCGGCCCCCACCCCCCAGGTGCCGTGCGAGCCCGGCTCCCGGCCGGAGCCGGGCGTCCAGGGCCGCGTGCCGGCCGGCGCCGCCGAGAACGGGCTGTGGTGCAACGCCCGGCTGCTCGGCCGCCACGGCGCGTCGGGCGGCTTCAAGGTCCTGCGCTACCGCGACCGGGCCGGCCGCGAGTGCGCGTACTACGACACGGCGCTGCTGTTCCCCCTCAACGTCTTCAAGGCCAGCGCCACGTCGCTCGGCGTCGTCGTGCTGGACATGACCGACCCGGCCCACCCGGTGCAGACCGACCGGCTGACCGAGCTGCCGATGCTGTCTCCGCACGAGTCGGTGACGCTCAACCAGGAGCGCGGCCTGATCGCGGCGGTGCTCGGCAACCCGGCGACCTACCCCGGGCTCGTCTCGATCTACGACGCCAGCCAGGACTGCCGGCACCCGGTGCTGCAGTCGACGGCGCCCGTCGCGCGGCTCGGGCACGAGAGCGGCTTCTCGCCCGACGGGCGCACGTTCTACGCCGCGGCCACCGCCACCGAGTCGATCACCGCGATCGACGTGACCGACCCGAAGGCGCCCAGGCCGATCTGGCAGGGGCAGGTCACCTCGCACGGGATGTCGCTCAACGACGACGGCACCCGGGCCTACATCGCCGACCCGGACGGCCAGATGCTCGTCCTGGACACCTCGGAGATCCAGGCGCGCAAGGCGCAACCGAAGGCGCGCGAGATCAGTCGCCTGACCTGGGACAAGGCCTCGATCCCCCAGAACGCGATCCCCTTCACGCGCGACGGCAAGCCCTACGTCCTGGAGATCGACGAGTACACCGGCGGCACCACCGGCGACGGCGACCGCGACGCCGTCGGCGCCGCGCGGATCATCGACATCAGCGACGAGACCAAGCCGCGCTCGATCGCCAACCTGCGCCTGCAGGTCAACCAGCCCGCCGAGCACCGGGCGGCGTCCGGCGACCCCGGGGCGTTCAGCCCCGTGCAGGGCTACGCCGCGCACTACTGCGGGCTGTCCAGCCGCGTGGACCCGACCGTCGTGGCCTGCTCGTTCATCGCCTCGGGCCTGCGCGTCTTCGACATCAGCGACCTGGCGCACCCCAGGGAGATCGCCTACTTCGTCGCGCCGACGAAGGGCCGCGCCGAGAACGGCTTCCAGGTCAGCTCGTTCGCGATGTCCCAGCCCGAGGTCGTGCCCGAGCGCAAGGAGGTCTGGTACTCCGACGGGACCGCCGGGTTCCATGCGCTGCGCATCGCCGACGGCGTCTGGCCGGCGGCCGCTCAGCGCGTGCGGCGCGTGTGCGGCAGCCGCCGGCGCTTCGCCGCGCACGTCCGCCTGCCGCGCGGCGCGCGCATCCGCAGCGTCCGCGCGACCCTCGGCGGCCGCCGCGTCCGCGGCGCGCGCCGCAGCGGGCGCTCGGTGCGCGTCCCGGTGGACCTGCGCGGCCGCGGCAAGGGCGTCGTCGTGCTGCGGGTGCGCGTGACGTTGCGCGGCGGGCGCACGGTCACGACCGTGCGCCGCTACCGCGTCTGCACCAGCCGCAGCTGACGCCCGCCTACGCGTAGCGCGCGCAGATCGCGGCGGTGGTCATCCGCCAGTGCGCGCGGTTGGTGCGCTTGTACCGGTCGACGGTCGTGCCCTCGACGAAGCCGTTGGCGTCGATCGTGCCGGTGTAGACGCCCGACCCGCCGTTGCTCCAGTTGATGGTGAACTTGACGAGCTCCGGCTTGAAGCTCGTGAAGGTCATCGACGTGCTGCTGAAGGCGTTGTAGCGCTCCTTCGCGGGCCGCGCGGCGGCGTACCAGCGGGGA
This sequence comes from Baekduia sp., assembly GCA_035628295.1. Taxonomy (GTDB): domain Bacteria; phylum Actinomycetota; class Thermoleophilia; order Solirubrobacterales; family Solirubrobacteraceae; genus Baekduia. Next base: position 11,194 of record DASPKC010000243.1, on the reverse strand, counting down.
CCCGGGTTCCCGAAGGCCACCGTCACCACGAAGCCGTTGTTCTGGCGGAGATCGAAGCGCTTGGGCACCTTGAACTGCTGGCAGCCCGGCTCCTGGGCGTGCGCCGGCTCGGGCGGGGCCGCGACGGTGCCCGCCCCGCCCGCCAGGGCGGCGACGGCGGTGGCGGCAGCAAGGGCGCGGCGGCGAAGCAGGGACATCGGTGGGCTCCTCGGTCGGTTGGCGCCGGCAGGCGCAGGTGGTCGATGAGGAGAGGCTCGCGGCCGGGCGTTGCGCCGCCGTAACGCCGCCGCAACGGCGCGGCCGCGGCTACGGCCGCGGGTCGCCGAAGCCCATCGAGCGCCCGATGATCTCCTTCATGATCTCGTTCGACCCCGCCCAGATGCGGGTCACGCGCGCGTCCATCCACTGGTGGGCGACCTCGTACTCCTCCATGTAGCCGTAGCCGCCGTGCAGCTGGACGCAGGCGTCGATGACGTCGCCCTGCACCTCGGAGCTCCACCACTTCGCCTTGGCGGCGTCGACTGCGTCGAGCTCGCCGGCGACGTGCAACTCCACGCAGCGGTCGACGAACGCCTGGGTCACCTCGATGCGCGTCAGGAGGTCGGCCAGCAGGAACCGGTTGTGCTGGAACGTGCCCACCGGCCGCCCGAAGGCGCGGCGCTCGGCCACGTACTCGCGCGTGTGCTGCAGCGCGGTCGCCGCATGGGCGATGTTCGTGCAGGCCGACCCGAGCCGCTCCTGGGCCAGGTGGCTCATCATGTGCGCGAACCCGCGGTCGACCTCGCCGACCACCTGCTCGTCGCCGACGCGGACGTCCTCGAAGAACAGCTCGGCGGTGTCGGCCTCGTGCTGGCCGACCTTCTCGAGCTTGCGCCCGCGCGAGAAGCCGGCCATCCCCTCCTCGACGGCGAACAGCGTGATCCCCTTGCCGCGCGGATCGGTGCCGGTGCGCGCGGCGACGAGCACCAGGTCGGCGCTCGCGCCGTTGGTGATGAACGTCTTGGAGCCGTTGATGACCCAGGTGTCGCCGTCGCGCTCTGCGCGGGTCTTCAGGGCCCCGAGGTCGCTGCCGGCCTCGGGCTCGGTCATGCCGATGGCCGTGACGAGCTCCCCGGTGACGAACCGCGGCAGCCAGCGCTCGCGCTGCTCGTCGGTGGTCAGCCGCAACAGGTACGGCAGGCACACGTCGGTGTGGATCGAGAACGAGGACGCGTACGCGACGCCCGCCCGCGCGAGCTCCTCGTTCCACACCTGGTTGAAGCGGAAGTCCTCGACGTCGGCGCCGCCGTAGCGTCCCGGCACGCCGAGACCGAGGAACCCGAGCTCGCCGGCACGCCGCCAGGTCGCCCGGTCGATCTGGCGCTCGGCGCGGTGGCGGTCGCGCTGGGGCAGGACGTCCTTGGTCACGAAGCCGGCGACCGACTCCCGGAACCACTCGTGCTCGTCGGTGAAGTGCGTGCGTCGCATCGCCCGCCACTCTGCCGGATCGCGCGGCCCGAGCCGTCATAGTGCCCCTGCCGTCTTCCCCACCCCAGGAGCCGACGTCCTGAACGACCCGACCGGCCACGCCCCGCGGGGGCGCCTCACCGTCCTGGAGGCCTGCGCCTGATGGCGACCGCGCTGTTCGTCTGCCTGCACAACGCCGGCCGCTCCCAGATGAGCGCCGCGCTGTTCGAACGGGCCGCCGGCGGGCGTCACCGCGCGCTCTCGGCGGGCAGCGTCGCCGATCCCGGCGGGCGGGTGCACCCGGAGGTCGTCGAGGTCATGCGCGAGCTCGGCGTCGACCTCGCCGCCCGCCGGCCGGTCCGGCTCAGCCGCGAGCTCGCCGAGCAGGCCGACGTCGTCGTGACGATGGGCTGCGGCGACGCCTGCCCGTACATCCCCGGCAAGCGGTACCTCGAGTGGGAGCTCGACGATCCCAAGGGCCGGCCGGTCGACGAAGTCCGCGCCACGCGCGACGAGATCGCCCGGCGCGTCGAGGAGCTCGTCGCCGAGCTGGACGACGGACGCTGAGCGTGAGGCACCGGACGCGGAGCGCCGGGCCGGCGGCGCGTGGCTTGCCGCGCGGCGCCGCGCGTGCTCTGATCTGGCCGTGGGGTGGCGCCTGGCGGTCGCAGGGGGGCTTGCCGCGTGCGTGGCGTGGCCCAGCGCCGCCCTGGGCGCCCCCGTGGCGGCGTTCACGTACAAGCCCGCTGAGCCGCGGGCCGGCGAGCAGGTTGCGTTCACCTCGAGCTCGACCCCCGAGGCCGACCCGATCAAGGAGCAGTCCTGGGACCTCGACGGCGACGGCGTCTTCGGCGACGCGGTCGGCGCCCAGGCGACCCGCACCTTCGCCGCCGCCGGGAACTACCAGGTGGCCCTGCGGGTCACCGACACCGGCGGCAAGACCGACACCGCGACGCGGACCGTGGTGGTCGCGGCCGCTCCGGCCCCGAACCCGCCGCCGCCCGGCGAGCAGCCCCCTTCACCGCCGTCCGACCCGGCGCCGCCTGCGGGCGACCCGCCCGCGGCGACGTGGACCGCGCCCCCGGCCGCAGACGGTCCGCTGCGGCCGCTCATCGACCCGGACGCGTTCCCCGCCGGCAGCGTCCTGGGCAGCCAGGTGCCGGCGCTGCGCTTCGACACCCCTGTGACCGTCGTGACCGCCACGGCGACGCTGCCGTCCACGGGCACGCGAGTGCTGCGCGCGGCACCGTCGTGCCCGGGCCAGGAAGCCGGGTGCCGCTCGGCGCCCCAGCTGGCGGTCAGCTTCGGCGAGCCGGTGGCGGAGGCCGTGATGCTCGTGGGGCTGGCGGAGGCGGCGCCGGCACCCGGCGCCGTGGCCCAGCTCCTGGGCTTCGACGCCAAGGGCGCCCTCGTGGCGACGGCCACCACGCCGCTCATGGCCCAGGCCGGCTGGGCGGCGCCCGTCGACGACCGGCTCGCGGTGCAGGTTCCGGCAGGCATCGACCTGGCCTACGTGGAGCTGCGCGTGGGGATCCCGGCCGGCGACCGGTCGCCCGCAGGCGTCGTACCGATCACGACGACCGGCTTCATCGCCGCCGTGGACGACCTGTCGGTGAACTGGCGCCACGCCCTCCCGCCGCAGGTCTCGATCGAGGCCCCCGCGGACGGCATCTTCCTCACGACCACCTCGAGCCCGCCGGCCGTCAGCGGGAGCTGGTTCGCGCCCGGCGGCCGGCCGGAGCTGTGCGTCGCGCTCAACGGGCCGCCGTCCATCCCCGATCCGTGCCGGCCACCGGGCGGCGGCATCGACTACGGCAACGGCACCGGCCGGTTCGACATCCGCTCGCTACCGCTGCAGCCCGGCCGCAACGAGGTCACGGTCTGGCTGCGCGACCGCCATCGCCGCGTCGCCAGCGACACGGTGGTCATCGAGGTCGCGTCCGAGAGCACCGGGATCGACCTGCGCGCGCAGACCATGGAGATCACGCAGGGCGTCCAGGGCGACCTGCAGTTCGGCGGATCGCCGCGCGCCGCGTCGACCGTCCGCTACGCAGGTGTCAGTCTCGTGCAGGACCGCATGACCGTCGTGCGGCTCTTCGGGGTGGCCGAGTCCCTGGGCAACCGGCTGCGCCAGCACGAGTCCGTGCCGACTGTCAAGGCCCTGCTCCACGGCCGCCGGCCGGACGGCACGCCCCTGCCGGGCAGTCCCCTCTGGGCGCAGTTCTCCCCGTCCGGGCTGCGCGGCGCCACGCTCGGCGGGCTGGCCAATGCGCGGCGCTCGGCGCGCGGCGCGTTCACCTTCGTCCTCCCGCCCACCTGGGCCCGCGGGGAGATCGCGCTGACGGGCGTCGTCAATCCGCCGGACCTCCGCCCGTTCGTCGTCGAGTGCGCCGGGTGCACGCCCAACAACAGCTTCACGACGAACGCCGTGCGCTTCACGCCCATGCGCCCGCTGGCGATCCGGGCCTGGCGGCTCCAATGGACGGCGCCACCGGGCGGCTACCCCGTGCCCGGGCCCGACGAGCCGCTGCGCTTCGCCGCCGGCCAGGTGGTCAGCCCGCCGCCGATCGGCGAGGTCCTCGCCGAGAGCCGCAACGTGCTGCCGTGGGCGCCGGGCGGCTTCCAAGTCCCCGCCGACTACGTCGGGACCATCCCCGTGCAGGCCCTGTGCACGCCGCGCAACCCGCAGCGACGCGCCTGCCAGGGCGACACGCGCGACGACATCAACGGCGCCTACCGGGACCTCGTCGTCGCCGCGGCACGGCGGCAGCCAGGACCGGGCATCAACATCGGGATCTCGCTGGGGCTCAACCTCGGGATCGCGCTGGACGACGACCGGACCGGCATCGCGGACGCCGACCGCCCGCTCACCGCCGTGGCGCACGAGCTCGTCCACCTCTTCGGCATCCTGCACGCCTCGGGTGCCTGCGGCGGGGGCGCCTTCCTCGGCATCCACGGCGAGGACTGGCCGCCCGACCAGGTCGGCTACCTCCAGGGCTTCGGCCTCGACCCGCGGCGCGAGCGCCAGCCGGAGCCCGGCGCGTTCATGCCCGTGCCGGGCACGCTGGCTCGCGGGCAGGCCGCGTACGACCTGATGAGCTACTGCGAGACCGACGAGAACAACCGCTGGCTGTCGCCGCGCAACTGGAACCGCATCGTCGACGGCTTCCGTCCCGGCGGCTCGCGGCCGGCCGACATCATCGGCCGCGCCGGCGCGCGCGCGGCGGCGCCGGCCCGCGCCGGGGCGGCCGCGGCCGCCGGGCCCACGCTCTACGTCACCGGCCTCGCGCACTCCGACGGCAAGGTCGAGCTGCTGCGCGTCGAGCCGGGGATCGGGCGCCTGACGCCGCCCGATCCCCGTTCGCCGTTCCGCGTCGTGGTCCGTGACGCCGCCGGCGCCGTCGTCTCGTCGACCCCCGTGCCCGCCCCGGCGCTGTCGGACCCGGCGCCGGCAGGCGTGCGCCATCTGGCCGCCGAGGTGCCTGCCGCCGCCGGCGCCCGCGTCGAGCTCCTCACCGCGGGCGAGCCGGTCGCCACCCGCTCGCGGAGCGCCACGGCGCCGACCGTCGCGGTGCTGGCGCCACGCCCCGGCGCGAGGGTCCGCGCCGGCCGCGACCTCGCCGTCCGCTGGCGCGCCCACGACCGCGACGGCGATCCGCTGCGCACCGCGATCGACGTCTCCGGCGACCGCGGGCGGACGTGGCGCACCGTCACCGTGGACGTGCGCGGCACGGGGGCGCGCATCCCGGCGGGCTCGCTGCCCGTGGGCCGCGGCGTGCGCGTCCGGTTGCGGGTGGCCGACGGCTTCCGCGAGACCACGGCGATCGCGCCGCCCGTGCGCGTCGACCCGCGTCCGCCGCGCGCGCGGATCCTGTCCGGCGGCGCCCGGTCGGTGCCCGCCGCGAGCCTCGCGGTGCTGCAGGGCGAGGCCCACGACGCCGCCGGCCGCGTCCTGCGCGGCGCGCGGCTGCAGTGGTTCGTGGGCCGGCGACGGGTCGGCAGCGGCACGACCGTGGCGCTCTCCGGCCTGGCTCCGGGCCGCCACCGGGTCCGCCTCGTGGCCAGGGACGCCGCCGGGCGCCCAGGCAGCGCGGTCACCTCCGTCCGTGTCCGCCCGGTCGCACCGGCGCTGCTCGGCCTGCGGATCCCGGCCCGGCTCGCCCGATCGGCCAGACGCCTGACGCTCCGCACGGGAGCGACGGTCGCAGCCCACGCGCGCTTCCCCGGCCTGCACCGAGCGGTGCGGCTGACGCGGACCGCTCGGCGCGTGATCCTCCCGGTCCGGCCCGGGGCCGGCCCCCTGCGGCTCCGCGTGCGGCTGCGGGCGGGCTCCCGCTCGCGGATCGTCACGGTCGAGATCCCGCGCCGTTGACGGCCGCGAGCTCCCAGCCGAGGAAGCGGCCGACGTCCTCGGCCTCCGCGCGCAGCGCCCGTGACCTGGCCGCCCGGCGGAACCACGCGATGTCCAGCGTCCGCCGGGCGCCCGAGCCGGTCACCCGCCAGGTCCCTGCCGCACGGCCGCCCACGAGGACGACGGGACGCAGCATCCCGCCACCCGGCAGGATCCGCGCGTCGTCGGCGGCCCGGACGACCGGCTCGCGGCTGCGATGGCCCAGCAGCACCGTGTCGAAGGCCGCCAGCAGCTGCGCGGGCGGCGGCTCCGGGGGCTCGTCGTCCCACGTTCCGGGCAGGGCGAGCAGCTCGCCGCGCGCCTCGGTCGTGACCGCGGCCAGGGCGCGGCGCGCCGCGGTGACCGGCAGCCCGGACCACCTGGCCAGGTCGTCGGCCGTCGCCGGCCCGTAGCCCGCGAGGTAGCGCGCCCCGAGCGTCGCCAGCGCCTCGTCGGCGTCGACCGGCGGCGGCGGCTCGGCGGCCGTGAACCGCCCGTCGGGCAGCCCGACGGCGAGGCCCCGGGCCGCGACCCAGGGCATCAGGACGTTGACCGAGTACGGCCCGAGGTCGGGGTGGCCGCGCGCGGCGAGCTCGCGCAGCAGCTCGGCCCGGTCGCGTGGGCGCTCCTCCAGGAGCGCGACCAGGTCGCCCAGCAGCGCCTCGGCCGGCTCGAGGTTGCCGCGCTTGGCCATCAGCGCGTCGAACCGCCGGCGGTTGCGCTCGCCCGTCAGGGCCGTCAGCCACGGCAGGTCATCGCAGGCGACCAGGTGCACCGTCCCGCGCACCGTCCAGGTGCGCACGAGCGGCGCGTCGACCACCGCCTGACGCTCGAGGCCCGGCACGCGCGAGCGCAGCGCCAAGGCCGCGGCGCGGACGTCCTGGGCCTGGACGCCCAGCACCGCCCGGGCCGCGGCGACGACGTCCGCCGCCGGCACCGACAGCCGCTGCGCCGCCAGGCGCAGGCGCAGCAGGTGCTCGTCGCCGGCGGCCACGCCCCCCATCATCGGCCACCGTCCGCAGGGAGGACGTCAGGCTGGCGCGGCGCCAGCGCGCCACGCGTCACGGCCCGCACGCCGAAGCGGTCGCGCACGTCGTCGAGCGCCCGCTCCAGCGCCTCGGGGTCGGCTCCGTCCAGCGGCAGCACCAGCTGACGGGCGCCGCCGTCGTCGAGGTTCGTGACGGTCACGCCGAGCAGCGTGATGCCGCGCCGGCGGATCACCGGCAGCTCGGCGGCCAGCAGCGCGCGCGCCGGGACGAGGATCGCGGCCGTGCTCGCCGTCGCGTGGGGCAGCGTGCGCGAGCGCGCGGCGCGGGTGAAGTCGGCGAAGCGCACGCGCAGGACCACCGTGCGCCCGGCGGCCCCGGCGCGCCGCATCCGGCGCGTGACGCGCTCCACGAGCGAGACCAGCACCCGATCGAGGTCCTCCGGCGTGCGCACGCCCCGCCCGAGCGCGCGCTGGGCGCCCATCGACCGGCGCCCGCGCCGGTGGCGCACGCGCCGGGCGTCGCGCCCCGTCGCCACCGCATGCGCGTAGCGCCCCGCCGAGCGCCCGAGGATCGCGACGAGCGCCGCCTCCGGCGTCTGCGCGAGCTGGCCGACGGTCACGAGGCCGTGCTCGCGCAGCCGCCGCGCGGTCGCGGGGCCGATGCCCCACACTCGCTCGACCGGCAGCGGCTCGAGGAAGGCCCGCTCGTCCTCGGGCGCGACCACGAGCAGGCCGTCCGGCTTGGCGACGCCGCTGGCGATCTTGGCGAGGACCTTCGTCCGTGCGACGCCGACCGTGACGACCAGCCCGACGCGCTCGCGCACGTCGCGGCGCAGCCGGGCGGCGATCTCCGGTGGCGACCCGGAGATCCGCTCCAGGCCGCGGACGTCGAGGAACGCCTCCTCCATGGAGAGCCGCTCGACGATCGGCGCGGTGTCCTCGAAGACGGCGACCAGCGCCCGGCCGGCCTCGACGTAGGCGCCGAAGCGCGGTGGCACCACGACCGCGTCGGGGCAGAGGCGGCGCGCGGTGGCGCCGCCCATCCCGCTGCGCACCCCGCAGGCCTTCGCCTCGTAGCTGGCCGCCAGGACCACGCCGCCGCCGACCAGCACCGGCCGGCCGCGCAGCTGGGGGTCGTCGCGCTGCTCGACGGCGGCGAAGAAGGCGTCGGCATCCGCGTGCAGGATCGTCGCCTTCGATGACACGAACAGATGTTCGCCCACCGCCCGGTCGGAACGCCGGCCGGGAGGCGCCCGGCCGGCGTCCGCCCGGCTATCCCACGGGCGACGCGGCCCGGCTGAACAGCGGCTGCAGGAACTCCCCGACGGCGTCGTAGAGCTCGCGCGAGCGCGGCACGATCCCCGACATGTTGAAGACGCCGTGGATCATCCCGCTCATGCGCCGCACCTCCGCCGGCACCCCGGCGGCCGCGAGCGCGCGGCCGTAGTCCTCGGCCTCGTCGCGGGTCGGATCGCACTGGGCCGTCAGGATCAGCGCCGGTGCCAGGCCCGCCAGCGAGCTCGCCCGGGCGGGCGACGCCAGCGGCGACGACGCGTTGGCCGGGTCCCCGAGGTAGGCGTTCCACATGCCCTCGGCCGCGGCCACGCTGAGGAAGGGCCCGTTGACGTACTCGCGCTTGGAGGCCGTGTCGGCCTGGGGATCGATGGGCGGGTAGAGCAGGACTTGCGCAGCGAGCTGCGGCCCGCCCTCGTCGCGGGCGCGCTGCGCCGCGACCGCCGCGAGGTTGGCGCCCGCGCTCTCGCCCATGACCACGAGCCGCGAGGGGTCGCCCCCGTGCTCGGCGATCGTGTCCGCCACCCACCGCAGCGCCGCGAACGTGTCGTCGGTGGCCGCAGGGAACGGGTCCTCGGGGGCCAGCCGGTAGTCCGGCGACACGACGATCGCGCCGAGCTCGTCGGCCAGGGTCCGGCAGGGCTCGTCGGAGACCTCCAGGCTCCCGGCGATCCAGCCGCCGGGGTGGAAGAAGACCACCACCGGCAGCGGGCTTTCGGCGTCGGGCACGTAGATCCGCGCCTCCCGCTCGCCCGCCGGCGACGGGAAGGTCGTGCGGACGATGCGCAGGTCGCGGGGCGGCGCCTGCAGCATCGTGAAGGACTCGACCGCCGCGCGGGTCTCCTCCAGCGTGCACTCCTCCAGCGGCTTGGCCCCGTTGACCAGCATCAGGCCGAGGACCAGGGCGACCGCGGGGTCGAGCTGCACCATCGGCGGGATGGGCCGGCCTTCGCCGCCGATGGCGAAGCCGCCGAAGTCCGTCCCGACGACCTCCTGCGTGATCGCGCGGTACAGCGGCGCGCCGCCCGGGAAGATGAACGCGGCGCGCGGCTTGCCCGGGATGTTGGCGCCCATGTACCACGAGTTCTTGGCCTGCGGGATGAGCGTCATGTTCAGCACGCCCTCGGTCATGGCGCCCCACGTCCGCTCGGCCTCCTCGGTGGGCTCGAACGTGCCGGCTCCCCCGTCGAGGACCCGCCGGATGGCCGCGGCGGCGAAGTCGACGTGGTCCTCGATGGCCAGCGGGTTGTTGTAGAGCGCGACGGCGCTCTGCGGCCCGGTGAGCGTGAAGAGGTTGGGGAAGCCGTGGACGCCGATGCCGAGGTAGGCCTTCGGCCCCTGCGCCCACTTCTCGTTGAGCGTCAGCCCGTCACGGCCCACGACGCCCATGTGCAGCAGCGGGCCGGTCATCGCGTCGAACCCCGTGGCCAGGATCAGGACGTCGAGCTCGTAGTGGTCGGCGGCGGTCTGCAGCCCCGTCTCGGTCAGCGTCTCGATCGGCGCGCTGCGCACGTCGACGAGGTCGACGTTGTCGCGGTTGAACGTCTCGTAGTAGTCGGTCTCGAACGGCGCGCGCTTGGTCGCGTACGGGTGGTCGTCGGGGCAGAGCAGCTCGGCGGTCCGCGGGTCCTCGACCCGCTCGCGGATGCGCTCGCGCAGGTACTCGGCGATCGTGTCGTTGGCCTCCTTGCTGAACAGGAGGTCCTGGTAGGTCGAGATCACCAGGCGGAAGCCGCCCTTGCCGTAGAACTCGTCGTAGACCTTGCGCCGCTCCTCCGGCGGATCGGCCAGCGCCGAGGGTCGCGGCGCCTCGTACGGCGCGCCGAGGAAGTTCTCGCGCGAGCCCGCGCGCACCTCCTCGTGGTTCTCGGCCAGCCAGCGCGCCTCGTCCTCGTCGATCGGGTGGTTGCCCAGCGGCGCGGCGAAGTTCGGCGTGCGCTGGAAGACGGTGAGGTGCGCGGCCTGCCTGGCCACCTCGGGGATGACCTGGATGCCCGTCGAGCCGGTCCCGATCACCCCCACGCGCTTGCCCGTCAGGTCGACGCCCTCGTGGGGCCACGCGCTGGTGCGCAGGACCTGGCCGCCGAAGCGGTCGACGCCCGGGAACTCGGGCTCCTTGGCCACCGACAGGTTGCCCACGGCGGACACGACGAACCGCGCGGTGCAGGTCTCGCCGTCATCCGTGCCGACGGTCCAGCGCTCGGCCCCGTCGTCCCAGACCAGCGACGTGATACGCGTGCTGAAGCGGAACGCCTTGCGGACGTCGAGGCGGTCGGCGACCCACTCCAGGTACGCGAGGATCTCCGGCTGCGCGGCGAAGCGCTCCGACCAGCGCCACTCGCGCTGCAGCTCGTCGGAGAACGAGTACGAGTAGTGGACCGACTCGAAGTCGCACCGCGCGCCGGGATACCGGTTCCACCACCAGGTCCCGCCGGGGCCGCCGGCGGCGTCGAAGCCCTGCACGTCCAGGCCGAGCTCGTCGCGCAGCTTGTGCACCGCGTACAACCCGGCGAACCCTGCACCGATGACGACGACGTCGTGATCCGAACCCATCGCGTTCTCCTCTCCGCTGGACCGTGAGGCGACCGACGCTAGGCCGTGCACGAGGGCGCGTCTTTGGCCAAGCGGTCATGCGCCGACCATGGTCGTTGACCATCTGGTGCAGCGCGGTACGCTCGCCCCGTGGCAGTGGAGGCGCCCTCTTCGGACGCGACGCGCGCGGGGGTCCGCGCGGTCGCCACGGCGCTGCTGCCGGAGTTGCCGGCGATCGGCGAGGGCACGGCGGCCCACATCCTGGCGCGGATGCCGCAGTTCGCCCACGCCGGCGCCGAGGACCTCGTCCTGGGCTCCTGCCAGTCCAACAGCGCGGCGCTGCTCGACGCGCTGATCCGCGGCGTGCCGCTGGACGCCACCGGCCCGTCGGTGGAGGTCGTCGAGTCGACCCGGGCGTTCGTGCAGCGCGGCCTCAGCCTCGCCACGGTGGTGCGCGCGTACCGGCTGGGGATCGCCTACTGGTGCGAGCGCTGGGCGCAGGGGGTCGCGCGCCACGCTCCGGAGCCGGCCGCGGCGGTCGCGGT
>DASPKC010000242.1:0-11458 GCA_035628295.1 Baekduia sp. | reverse complement strand
GGCGCCACCGTCGGGCTCTTCCGCCGCCGGCGCTAGGGCCGGAGTCGTCCGGGGCCGGGCGTAGCGTCCGGCCCCATGGCCCGCGACGTCCCAGCGCGCACGATCCTGCGGGTCGTCGTGATCGTCGTGCTGTCGGCGCTCGCGCTGTACCTGATCTACCTGCTGCGCAAGCCGATCGGGTGGCTGTTCCTCGCGACCTTCATCGCGATCGCGGTCTCCGGGCCGATCAACCGCCTGAGCCAGCGCATGCCGCGGGGGCTGGCGATCGCCGCGGTGTACGTCGGGCTGCTGCTGGCGCCGGTGGCGCTGGGGCTGCTGGTGATCCCGAACCTCGTGACCGAGGCCACGAGCCTGGCCGACGACGTCCCGCGCTACGCGACCGACGTGCGCGAGTTCATCCGCGACAACGAGACGCTGCGCGACCTCGACGAGAAGTACGAGCTGGGCGCGCAGCTCGAGTCGCAGGCCGCCAAGCTCCCGGAGAAGCTGGGCGACGCGGCGACGGTGCTGAGCGACCTCGGGCTCGGGCTGGTCAACTCGGTCTTCGCGCTGGTCAACATCCTCATCCTCAGCGTGTTCATCGTGGCGGGGGGCCGTGGCTGGATCCACGCCGCGCTCTCGACGCGCACGCCCGACGAACGGGAGCGCATCGAGCGGACGCTGACGCGGGTGTCGTCGGCCGTCGGCGGCTACGTCCAGGGTGCACTGACCATCGCGCTCATCGCCGGCATCTCGGGCTTCATCGTGATGTCGATCCTCGGCGTGCCGTTCGCGGCGCCGCTGGCGGTGCTGACCGGGCTGTTCTCGCTGATCCCGCTCATCGGAGCGACCATCGCGGCGATCATCGTCGGCGTCGTCACGCTGTTCAACGACTTCCCGACGGCGACGATCGCCTGGATCATCTGGGCCGTCGTCTACCAGCAGGTCGAGAACAACCTCATCCAGCCGCAGGTGCAGAAGCGCACCGTCCAGGTGCAGCCGATCGTGGTGCTCGTGGCCGTGCTGTTCGGCAGCACCCTGCTGGGGGTGGTCGGCGCGCTGCTGGCCATCCCGGTGGCCGCCTCGCTGCAGATCGGGCTGCACGAGTACCTGGACTGGCGGCGCAGCCGCACGCAGGAGGTGGTGCCGGTGGCGACGCCGCCCGCGCCGCCGCCCGCCGGCGCCGGGGCCTAGGCGGCGAGCCGGCGGGGGATCCCGCCGATCCCCAGCAGGCCGGGTCCGACGTGGGTGCCGATGACCGGGCCGATCTCGGAGACGGCGACCGGCTCGGAGCCGAGGATCTCCCGCGCGCGCTCCACGAGCCGCTGGGCCTGGTCGTGGGCCTGGATGTGCTGCACCGCCCACACGCTCGTGTCGTCCTCCTTCAGCGTCCTGGCGAACTCGACCATCCGCTCGAACGCCCGGCCGCTGGTGCGCACGCGCTCCACGGGCGTGATCTCGCCGTCGAGCGTGAGGATCGGCTTGATCTTCAGGGCGCCGCCGAGCCAGGCCTGCGCGGTGCCGATGCGTCCGCCGCGGCGCAGGTACTCCAGCGTGTCGACGGCGAACCAGATGCGCGCATGGCGGCAGGAGTCCTCGGCGTGCGCGCGCACCGCGTCGACCGCAGCGCCCTCGCGGGCCTTGGCCGCGGTGGCCAGGACGGTCATGCCCATGCCGCCGCACGTGCTGCGCGAGTCGACGACCTCGACGCGCCGCTGCGGGTGGTCCTTGACGGCCTGCTCGGCGGCCTGCCGCGCCGACTCCACGGTGCCCGAGATGCCGCCCGAGATGTGGATCGACACGACGTCCTGCCCGGCGGCCAGCAGCGGCTCGTAGACCTCGAGGAAGTCGCCGATCGACGGCTGCGACGTGGTGGGCAGCCGGTCGGCGGAGCGCAGGCGCTCGTAGAACGCCGTGAAGTCCGGCATGTCGGCCTCGCGCTCGTGGCGGTCGCCGTCGTTGACGTAGAGGCTCACCGTCCGCACCCCGGCCTCGGCCAGGAGCTCCTGCGGCAGGTACTGGGTGGTGTCGGTCACGACGGCGACGGGCATCGCCGGGACCCTAACGGCGCGCAACCGTGGCAGGATCGGTCCGTGGCCAAGGTGCTCGTGACCGGCGGCGCCGGGTTCATCGGCTCGCACGTCGTCCGCCTGCTGCTCGAGCGCGGCGACGACGTGCGCGTCACGGTGCGCGAGGGGACCCGCACCGACAACCTCGAAGGGCTCGACGTCGAGCGCGTGGTGGGCGACCTGCGCGACCGCCGCGCGGTGCGCCGCGCCATGCAGGGGGTGGAGCTGCTGTTCCACCTCGCCGGGTCGACGTCGCTGCGCGCCGGCGCCGACGCGCTGTTCGAGTCCAACGTCGACGTCACCCGGGTCGTGCTCGGCGAGGCGCTCCAGGCCGGGGTCGAGCGCGTGGTCCATACCTCGTCGGTCGCGGCGATCGGCCCGGCGCCGCCCGGCACGACGGCCGACGAGGAGCAGGTCTTCCGCGCCGGGCGCTTCGGGCTGCCGTTCGTCAACTCCAAGCACGAGGGCGAGGCGGAGGCGCTGCGCCTGTGCGCCGCCGGCTTGCCCGTCGTCATCGTCAACCCGGCGCACGTCCTCGGGCCCGGAGACGTCAACCGGTCCTCGACGGAGCTCGTCCGCCGGTTCCTGCTACGCCAGATCCCCGCCTACGTCGACGGGACGCTCTGCATCGTGGGCGTGCAGGACGTCGCCCGCGGCCACCTGCTCGCGGCCGAGAAGGGCGCCGTCGGCGAGCGCTACGTCCTCGGCGGGCGCAACTTCACGCTCGACCGGCTGTTCGCCGATCTCGGCCGGCTCTCGGGCGTCGAGCCGCCCGCGGTGAAGCTGCCGCTGGCGGTGGCCATGGCCGGCGCGCGCGCCGCGGTGGCCCTGCCGACGCGCCCGGTCGTCACCGAGGACGAGCTGCTGCTGGCCTCGCTGCGGTGGGCCTTCCGCTCCACCAAGGCCAAGCGCGAGCTGGGCTGGACGACCGCGCACCACGAGGAGCCGCTGGTCCAGACGATCGCCTGGTACCGCGAGCGCGACGCCGGGATCGTCGCGGCCCCGGGGACCCGCCAGCCGCTGGCGCTGCGGGCGGCCGGGGTCGGGCTGCGCACCGCCGGTTCGGTCGCCCGTCGCCTCCTGCCGATCTAGCCTCTGCGCCGTGCCCACGACGCTGTACCGCTGCCGGACGCCCACCGACTGGCTCTGCCCCTGCGGCCGCGTGGCCCGGGCGCTTCGCGCGGCGGGGGAGGAGGTCGACGAGATCCGCGTCCCGTGGCGGCGCGACGACCGCGACGACGTCTTCGAGGTCTCCGGTCAGCGCAAGGTCCCCGTGGCCGTCCTCGACGGCGAGCCCATCTGCGACTCCCTGCGCATCGTCGAGCATCTCCGCTGGCGCGCCGGCGAGGGCTGAGGCGGCTTCAGCGGCGGGGATCGACGATGAGCTTGCGAGCCTCGGGCGTGCGCTGCTCCAGGGCGGCTGCAAGGTCCTCGAGCGCGATGGTGGGGCCCGCGAACGACCGCCAGTCCACCGCGCCTGAGGCGAGGAGGTCGAGCGCGCGGTCGACCTCCGCGCGGCTGTGGTGGAAGGCGCCGAGCACGTCGACCTCGTCGTAGTGCAGGGGTGCGGCGGGCAACGCGGCCTGCGCCGCCGGGCAGCCGCCGACGAGCACGACCGTCGCGCCCGGGGCGGCGGCGCGGACGGCGGCCGCCCACGTGTCGTCGCGCCCGACGGCCTCCATCACGAGGGTGAACGCCGCGTCGTCGAGCGCCTCGACCGCGGTCGCGCCCAGCGCCGCCGCCTGCGCGCGGCGCTCCGGGTGGCGGTCGGCCAGGGCGACCTCGCGGCCCTCGAGCACGAGCAGCCGCGCGAGCATGAGGCCGATCGTCCCGCCGCCCAGCACCCCGGCCGGTCCCGCCGGTGCACGGTGTGCCCTGGCCAGGGCGTGCACGCAGGCGGCGAGCGGCTCGGCCATGGCCGCGCCGGCGAGCGGCAGGCCCTCGGGCACCACGTGCAGCGCCGCCGCCGGCGCGGCGATGCGCTCGGCGAACCCGCCCAGGACCCAGGTCATGCGCCGGCACAGCTGCGGGCGCCCGGCGCGGCACGGGCCGCAGTCCAGGCAGGCCACGGAGTCGCCGACCAGGACCTGCTCGCCGCTGTCGGTGCGCACGCCGGCGGTCTCGTGGCCGAAGCGCGCGGGGTACGGACCCAGCGCGCGATGGCCGTGGCGCAGCATCTTGAGGTCGGTCCCGCAGGTCGTGGCCGCCTGCACCTCCACCAGGACCTCGCCCCGCGGCTCGGCGACCTCCTGCACCCGCAGGTCGCCAGGGCCGTGCAGGACGGCCGCCCTCACGGCAGCACCACCGCCTTGAGCGCCTCCCCCCGGCGGGCGAGGTCCAGCGCCTCGCCGGTGCGCGCCAACTCGAGCCGGTGGGTCACCAGCGGCGCCGGGTCGACCGCGCCGGACTCCAGCAGGGCCAGTGCCGCGCGCATGTCCGCCCGACCGGCCGAGTACGACGGGCGCAGCTCGATCTCCCGCGCGTAGAGCGACGCGGCATCGAGCGCCAGCTGCGGCGCCGTCGGGGTGGCGTAGAGCACGAGGCGCCCCCCGGGGGCGAGCACGCCGAAGGCCTCTTGGACCGCGGCGTCGCCCGGGGCGCACACCAGCGCGACGTCGACCGGCTCGCCGCCGTGCGGCGCGGCCCCCAGCGCCACCGCGCGCGCCCGCCGCTCGGCGCGCGGCTCGCGCACCCACACCACCTCCACGCCGCGGGCGTGCGCGGCGGCCACGGCCAGCAGCCCACCGGTCCCGCAGCCGAGCACCAGCAGCGTGTCGCCCGCGCGCAGGCCCCCGCGGTCCAGCGCGCGCAGCACGCACGCCAGCGGCTCGGTGAACGTCGCGAGCACGGGGTCGAGCGCGGTGGGCAGCAGCTCGTCGACGAGCTCGGCCGGGACGCGCACGCGCTCGGCGAAGCCGCCCGGGTCCAGGTTGCCGGCCCGGAAGGCCTCGCACAGCGTCTCGTGGCCGTGGGTGCAGCGGCGGCACGTGCCGCACCCGGCGTGGTGGTGCAGCACCACGCGGTCGCCGGGGGCGACCGCCGTCACGCCGGCGCCGGCCTGCTCGACCACGCCGCAGACCTCGTGCCCGAGGACGGCCGGCAGCTTCGGCGCCACCCAGGCGTCGCTGACGTCCGAGCCGCAGACGCCGCACGCCAGCACCCGCACGACGACCTCCTCCGGCCCCGCGACCGGGTCGGCCTCCTCGGCCACCACGACCTCGCGGGTGCCGACCGACCGGGCGACCCTCATCCCGCCAGCAGGGCCGCGACGGACGCCGGCGTGGGCGGCGCCGCCACGCCGCGCTCGGTGACCAGCGCGGTCACGAGGCCGGCGGGCGTGATGTCGAACGCCGGATTGCGCACCGCGGTGCCCTCGGGTGCGACGGCGGTGCCGCCCCACGCGGCCACCTCCTCGGGCCCGCGCTCCTCCACGACGATGCCGTCGCCGTCGGTGACGGCCGGGTCGATCGTCGACGTCGGACCGGCCACCACGAACGGGATCCCCGCGGCCCGCGCGGCGAGCGCGTGCGCGTAGGTGCCGACCTTGTTGGCGACGTCGCCGTTGGCGGCCACGCGGTCGCACCCCACGACCACCGCGTCGACCTCCCCGGCGCGCATGAGCCCCGCCGCGGCGCCGTCGACGAGCAGCGCATGGGGCAGGCCCACGCGCGAGAGCTCCCAGGCGGTCAGCCGGGCGCCCTGCAGCAGCGGCCGGGTCTCGCACACCAGGACCGACACGTCGGGGTCGCGCTCGGCGAGCGCCAGGACCACGGCCAGCGCGGTGCCCCGCCCGCCGCAGGCCAGGGCACCCGCGTTGCAGTGGGTCAGGACGCGGCGCGCGCCGGCGAGCACACCGGCGCCGTGGCGGCCGATCGCGTCGCTCGCGGCGTCCTCCTCGGCCTGGATGCGCTGGGCCTCCGCGCGCGCGGCGGCGGCCATCGTGGCGACCGACGCGCGCAGCGCGGCCGCCCGCACCCGCTCGACCGCCCACGCGAGATTGACCGCCGTCGGACGGGCGCCGCGCAGCTCGTCGGCGCCGTCCTCGAGGGCACCGAGCCCCGGCCGGGCCGCGACCTCCATGGCCAGCCCGTAGGCGGCGGCGATCCCGATGTTGGGCGCCCCGCGGACGGCGAGGCGGCGGATCGCGGCGGCGGTGTCCGCCGCCCCCGTCAGCTCGAGCCACGCCTCCTCGTGGGGGAGGCGCGTCTGGTCGAGTGCGTGCAGTCGCCGGCCGTCCCAGCGCAGCGGCGTCACGGCGCGAGGCAGGACGGCCATCGACGGACATCGTACGCGCTTCGTACGGCGCTGCCGCTACCCTCGCGCCGCGTGCGCCGCCCCCGACTGCTCTCCGGTGCCGTGGTCGTGGGCGCGTGGCTGGCCGGGTGGCCGGCGGCCGCGCCGGCCGCGGAGCCGACGATGCCCCTCGACCAGGTCCGCAGCGGGATGCGCTGCACCGCCCTGTCCGTCGTCCGCGGCACAACGATCTCGTCCTTCGACGTCGAGGTCCTCGACGTCGTCCGCGGCGAGGAGGGCGCGCGCGACCCGCGCATCCTGATCCGGGTCTCGGGACCGGCCGTCGACCAGACCGGGCTGGGGCCCGGGTTCTCCGGGTCGCCGGTCCTGTGTCCCGATGCTGCGGGCACCGTCCGCAACGCCGGCGCCATCTCGGAGACCGTGGGCGAGTTCGGGGGCAAGCTGGGCCTGGTCACGCCGATCGAGCAGGTCCTGGGCGAGCCGGTCGACGTGCCTGCCTCGGCGCCGGCTGCCCCGCGCGGCGCCCGGCCGCTCGCCGGCCCGCTGACGATCTCGGGCCTCAGCGAGCCGGTCGCCGGCGCCCTGCGCGCGGCCGCCCGCCGGGCCCGCCGCCAGATCACCACCGCCCCCGCCGCGTCGCGCGCCCTCATCGCACCGACGGTGCTGACCCCCGGGGCGAGCATGGCCGCCGGCGTGTCGTCGGGCGACGTGACGACCGGCGCGATCGGCACCGTCACCTACGTCGACGGCGACCGCGTGTGGGGCTTCGGCCACGAGCTCGACGCGGTCGGCCGCCGCTCGCTGCTGCTGCAGGACGCCTACGTCTACACCGTCGTCAACAACCCGGCGGGCACCCAGGAGGCCTCGACGTACAAGCTCGCCGCGGCCGTCAACGACCTGGGCACGATGAGCAACGACGCCCCGGACGCCATCGCCGGGCGCCTCGGGGTGCTGCCGCGGCGCTTCGCGCTGCGCATCGTCACCCAGGACCTCGACACGGGCCGCACGGACGTCAGTGCCAGCACGGTCGCCGACGAACGCGACCTCGGCTTCCCGGGCGGCCTGTCGGGGCTGGCCACGGTCGGCCCCGTCGCCCTCGCGCAGGCGGCGTTCGAGGCGCTGCGCGGCTCGCCGGTCGACCAGAGCGGCGAGATGTGCCTGCGCGTCACGGTGCGCGAGCGCCGCAAGCCCCTGCGGTTCTGCAACCGCTACATCGGCGGCGGTGGCCCGAGCTCCGCCGGCGCCCCGATGGTCGCCGACATGGTGGAGGCCGTCGCGCTGCTCGAGTCCTTCCGCCTGGGGCGGCTGACCATCACGGCCGTCGACGCGCACGTGCGGCTGCGCCGCGCACTCCGTCAGGCCTACCTGCGCCGCGTCGAGGGCCCGCGGGTCGTGCGCCGCGGCACGACCGTGACGGTGCGCGCCGTCGCCCGCGTCGTGCGCGGCGGCGTGGTGCGCCGCGCCGTCAAGGTCCGCATCCCGCGCGCGCTGGGCGCCGGCGAGCAGGAGCTCGTGCTCACCGGCCGGCCCGCC
The DNA here is from genome assembly GCA_035628295.1 of Baekduia sp. GTDB lineage: Bacteria > Actinomycetota > Thermoleophilia > Solirubrobacterales > Solirubrobacteraceae > Baekduia. The sequence continues at coordinate 3,623 of DASPKC010000242.1, read as the reverse complement.
GACCAGGCGGGCGGGCTGGAGGACCTCACGCAGGTCCTCGAGCTCTCGCTCGGCGGCGAGGGCGAGGGCGACGACGACCGCGACGATCCGGGGCCGCGGTCCGTGGCGGCGCTGGCCGAAAAGATCGCGGGCCTGCACCGCTACGACGGCGTGACCGCGTCGTGGCGGCGGCCCGGCGGCCGGCGCCACCTGGTGCGCCGGGCACTGCGCGACCCGGAGCTGCGCCTCAGCGGCGCGGCACGGCTCCGGGTCTGGGTGCGCTAGGAGCCGAGCCGGTCTGCGGCCTGCTGCTCAGCGCCGAGGGCGCTGGCCAGCTCGCCGGTCTCGTACATCTCGGTGACGATGTCGCAGCCGCCGATGAGCTCGCCGTTGATGAAGAGCTGCGGGACGGTCGGCCACTGGGAGATGGCCGACAGCTCCTGGCGGATGCGCGGGTCGGGAAGGATGTCCACGGCCGCGAACTTCGTGTCGAGCGCCTGCAGCGCCGCCACGGTCCGGGCCGAGAACCCGCACGCGGGAGCGTCCGGCGTGCCCTTCATGAAGAGGATGACGGGGTGCTCCTGGATCGCCTCGGCGATCGCCTCACGGATGGGGTTGCTGTCGCTCATGCGGGAACCTGGGTCTTGAGGGAGAGGGCGTGGATCGGCCCGCCGATCTCGTCGCCGAAGACGTCGTAGACGAGCCGGTGCTGCTGGATGCGGCTGAGGCCGGCGAAGGCCGGCGACGTGACGGTGGCGCGGAAGTGGTCCCCGCCGCCCGTCCAGTCCTCGACCTCGGCGAGGCACTCGGGCAGCGCGGCCTCGATGCGGGCCTTGATGTCCTGCGGGTCTGGCATCGGCACCGAAGCCTAGCGCCGCCGACCGGGGGCGCTATATTTCGTGAAGCGATGAGCTCCACCCAGGTCACCTACCACGCCAAGGGCGTCACGCTCACCGAGGTCGGCGCCACCAAGGTCCGCGAGTTCCTGGCCTCCCAGGGCGCAGATGCGTCGTCCGCCGGCCTGCGCGTCGGCGTGCGCGGCGGCGGCTGCTCGGGCTTCCAGTACCAGCTCGCCTTCGACGAGCAGCGCGACGGCGACGTCATCTTCGAGGATCACGGGCTCAAGATCCTGGTCGACAACCAGAGCCTCCCGTACGTCGACGGCTCGACGATCGACTACCTCGACCAGCTCACGGGCGCGGGCTTCAAGGTCGAGAACCCGAACGTGACCGCGGCCTGCGGCTGCGGATCGTCCTTCCGGGTCGCCGACGAAGAGGAAGTCTCGGCGGTCTGATCCGCCGCGGCGCGCTCGCCGGCGCGCTGGTCCTCGCCGGCTGCGGCGGCGGGGGAGCGTCCCTCGACGTCCCGGACGTCACCGCGCCGCAGCTCCCGCCGCCGGCGCAGCAGCGGCTGCCCATCGGCCTGACCGAGGCGACGCCCGCGCTGCTGTGGCATCCCGCGGCGCGCGGGCCGGCGGCGGGCTTCGAGCCCGCCAACGCGGCGGTGCAGGAGCTGCGCCCGCGCCGCGTGCGCCTGCTGCTGGACTGGGCGGCCCTGCAGCCCCGGCGCGACCGTCCGGCCGATCTCCGGGCGCCGCGCGACGGCTGTCTGCGCGGCCTGGCGCCGTGCGCGCCGTACGCCGGGGTCGGCGAGCAGCTCGAGGCCGCGGCGTCGCTGGAGCGCCACGGCCACGAGGTGGAGGTCGCCGTCGTGGTGCACGGCGTGCCGGAGTGGGCGGCCCGCGGGCCGTCGGGGTGCGAGCGCGCGGAGGACACGCCCCGCTCCCGCCCGCTCGCACCGGACGGGCGTGCGGCCTACGGCGAGCTCGTGCGCGACGTCACCGCGCTGGCGCGCCGGGCCGGCGCGCGGCTGCGGTGGTGGAGCCCGTGGAACGAGCCCAACCACCCGCGGTTCGTCTCGCCCCAGCGCGCGGCCTGCGACCCGGGCTCGCCGGCGCTCGCGCCGGCCGTCTACGCCGGGCTGGTGCGGACGGCGCGCGCAGCGCTGCCCGAGGGCGTCGGCCTGGTCCTCGGCGAGCTCGCGGGCTACGACGAGCCGACCGCGCACACGAGCGGGGTGGAGGAGTTCGTCGCCGCGCTGCCGCGCGACGTGGCGTGCGCCCCGGGCGCGGTGTGGGCCGTCCACCAGTTCGCGGGGCCACGGGGGACGCGCAGCAGCCGGTCCGCCGACGCGGTCCGCACGCTGCGCTCGGCACTCGGGCGCCGGCCGTGCAGCCGCGACGCGCCGATCTGGGTGACGGAGACGGGGGCGGGGGCGCTGCGGCCCGGGCGGGCGCGGGCGGGCACGGAGGCGGAGCTCGCGGCGTCCTGCCGCGGGTTCGCCCGTGCACTGGCGCGCTGGGCCGCCGACCCGCGGATCCAGGGCGTCTTCCAGTACACGGTCCGAGAGGACCCGCTGCATCCGGTGGGGCTCGCGGATCCGGGGCTGACCCGGGTGTACCCCGTGGCGCGGCTGCTCGCCGCGTGGGCGCGCACGGCACCCGGCGAGGCGCCGCCCGGGCCGCAGACCTGCGGCTAGGACGTCGCCGCGCCCTTGGCGGCGTCGCGGAGGTCGTCCCATTTGACGAGCTTGACGCGGGGGCGGCCGTGGGGTTGGCCGGCGTCGCGTTCGACGGCGTCGATGCATTCCCAGCCGCGCCAGTCGATGGCGTGGGGGGCTTGGGCGATGAGGGCGTCGATGTCGTCGTGGGCGGGTTGGGGCAGCTTGCCGGCCTGGGCGTCGGCGATGAGCTTGGTGACGGTGTCCTGGGAGTCCTTTTTGTTGGTGCCGATCACGCCGGACGGGCCGCGCTTGATCCAGCCGGTCACGTACTCGCCGGGGCAGACCTGGTCGTGGTCGTCCAGGACGCGGCCGCCGTCGTTGCGGATCAGGCCGCGGGACTCGTCGAAGGGGATGTCGGCCACGGGCTGGCCGGTGTAGCCGATCGAGCGGAACACCAGCTGGCACTCGAGCTCCTCGAACTCGCCGGTGCCCTTCGCGCGGCCGCCCTCGATGCGGTTGCGCTCGAGCTTGAGCGCCCGCACCCGGCCCTGCTCGTCGCCCAGGATCTCCACCGGGGAGACCAGAAAGCGAAAGCGGACCCGCATCGGCTTGCCCGCGGGCTGTTGGGCGGCGAACTCGCGCAGGATCTCCACGTTGAGCTTGTTGGTGCGATGCGCCTGCTCGCTGTCCAGCCACGCCTGCGACTCGGCATCCAGCTCGAGGTCGGCGGGGTCGACGAGCACGTCGGCGCGCTCCAGCTCGCCCATCTCGCGCAGCTCGGGATTGGTGAACGCCGCTTGGGCCGGGCCACGGCGCCCCAGGATCACCACCTCCTCCACGCCCGCCTCGCAGAGCACGTCGATCGCGTGATCAGCGGTGTCGGTCACGCGCAGCTCGCCCTCGGCCAGCGCGATCATCCGCGCCACGTCCATCGCCACGTTGCCGTTGCCCACCACCGCCACCCGCCGGGCGTTCAAGAGATCGAACTCCAGCCCGTGGTAGTCGGGGTGGCCGTTGTACCAGGCCACGAACTCCGTGGCCGCATGCGAGCCCTGCAGATCCTCACCGGCGATCCCCATCCGCCGATCGGTCGCCGTCCCGATCGCATACACCACCGCGTGATAGTGCGAGCGCAGATCCTC
>DASPKC010000241.1:0-8530 GCA_035628295.1 Baekduia sp. | reverse complement strand
CGCGACTTCGGCGACGACAAGGTCTACCGGCTGGCCGTCAAGGAGTTCTTCGGCCACCTCGTGGCCAGGCGCTTCAACCTCGAGTGGTACATCGAGGGCGGGCGCACGCGCACGGGCAAGCTGCGCCCGCCGCGCTTCGGGCTGCTGCACTACCTGGCCGCCGCCATCGACGAGGGCCGCTCCGACGACGTCCTGCTCGTCCCGACGTCCATCGCCTACGACCGGCTGCACGAGGTCGCGTCCATGGCCGCCGAGCACACCGGCGCCACCAAGCGCCGCGAGGGGCTGCACTGGATGCTCGACTACATCCGCGCCCAGCGCGCGAACGTCGGGACCGCCCGCGTCAACTTCGGCGAGCCCTTCTCGATGCGCGAGGCGCTCGCCGAGGCCGGCGACGGACGCGCCCGGCTGGAGAAGGTCGCGTTCCGCATCTGCGACGGGATCAACCGCGTCACGCCGGTGACCAAGACGTCGCTCGTGTCGTTCGCGCTGCTGGGGACGCGCGACCGCGCGCTCACCCTGCGCGAGGTCGCGAGCGTGACCGCGCCGCTGCTGGACCTGCTGGCCGAGCGCGGCGTCCCGGGGCCGATCGACGAGCTGCGCCGGCCCTCCGGGCTGCGGGCGGGGCTCGACGCCCTGACGGAGGCTGGCGCCGCGCAGTGCTTCGCCGGCGGCGACGAACCGGTCTGGTCGCTGGCCCCGGACGGGCACCACGTCGCGGCCTTCTACCGCAACGGCGCGCTGCACCACCTCGTGCTGCGGGCCATCGTGGAGCTCGTCCTCCTGCACCTCGCGACCGTCCCCGACGGCACCGACCCGATAGACGCGTCGTGGCGCGAGGCGCTCCGGCTGCGCGACCTCCTGAAGTTCGAGTTCTTCTTCGCCGACAAGCCGCGCTTCCGCGAGGAGCTCGAGGCCGAGACGCTGCTGCTGGACCCGGCGTGGCGCGAGCGGGTGTGCCAGCCCGGCGGTCCGGCCGCGCTGCTGGCCGCCTGCCCCGGCGTGGTGGCCCACCGCACCCTGCGCTCGTTCCTCGACGCGCAGCTGGTGGTGGCCGAGCGCCTGGCCCGGCGCAACCCGCGCGCGGCGCTGGACCGCGACGCCTTCCTCGACGAGTGCCTGGGGATCGCGCGCCAGATGGTCCTGCAGGGCCGGCTGCACGGCGCCGAGTCCGTGTCGCGCGAGCTGTTCGGCGGGGCGCTGCGCCTGGCCGCCAACCGCGATCTCGTCGATCCGGGACGCGAGGAGGTCCGCCTTGCCCGGGAGGCGTGGCGCGACGAGGTGCGCGACGTCATCGATCGCCTGCGGACCATCGAGCAGCTCGACCGCGCGCAGCTGGAGGAGGTGCTCGGTGACGTCGCTGCCTGAGCTGGTGGAGCGCATCCACGCGGCCGACCCGGGCCCCAGGACGCTCGCCGCCTTCGACTACGACGGCACGCTCATCACGGGCTACTCCGCGCAGGCCTTCTACGACCACCGCATCCGTCGCGGCGAGATCGGCCCGGTCGAGCTGGCGCGCACGCTGCTGGCCTCCACGCGCGGCATCCACGAGGACGAGGACTTCGACCGCTTCCTGGAGCTGTCGCTCGGCGCGTGGAAGGGGCGCTCCGAGAAGGAGATGCTCGAGTTCGGCACCAAGCTGTTCCGCTCGAACATCGCCTCGCGCCTGCACTCCGAGGTCTGGCGCCTGGTGCAGGCCCACCAGGCGATGGGCCACACCGTGGTCCTCGCCTCATCCGCCACGCGCTTCCAGGTGGAGCCGATGGCCGAGGAGCTCGGCGTGGACGAGGTCCTCTGCACCCCCGTCGAGGTGGACGCCGACGGCCGCCTGACGGGACGCGTCGGCGGCCGGGCGCTGTGGGGGCGCGGGAAGGCCGACGCGCTCGTCGCCTGCGCCGAGCGCCTCGACGCCGACCTCGACCGCAGCTTCGCCTACTCCAACGGCCGCGAGGACGTCCCGTTCCTCGAGCTCGCGGGCTTCCCGGCCGCCGTCTGCCCGGACGACGTGCTGCGCCGCGTGGCCGAGGACCGCGGCTGGCCCATCCTCGACGCCAAGCCGCGCGGCGGCCGGCCGGGGCCGGTCGACGTCGCGCGGACCGCCGGCATGTGGGCGGGACTGGCCACGGGGCTGGGCGCCGGCATCGGGCTCGGGCTGCTGCGCCGGTCGCGCAAGACGCTCGTCGACGTGTCCGTGGCCGTGGGCGCCGAGATCGCCTTGCAGGCCGCCGGCATCGACGTCGAGGTGGTCGAGGGCGAGGAGCACCTGTGGTCGTCGCGGCCCTGCGTGTTCCTCCTCAACCACCAGAGCCAGATCGACGTCCCGGTCATGATGAAGCTGCTGCGCCAGGACTTCACCGGGGTGGCCAAGAAGGAGGCCAAGTACGTCCCGATCGTCGGGCCGATGCTGATGGCCGCCGGCGTCGCGTTCCTGGATCGCGGCAACACCAAGCAGGCCAAGGACGCGCTGGCCCCGGCGGTGCGCCGGATCCGCGAGGAGGGCATCTCGCTGGCCATCGCGCCCGAGGGCACGCGTTCGCCCACCCCGAAGCTCGCGCCGTTCAAGAAGGGCGCCTTCCACATCGCGATGCAGGCCGAGGTGCCGATCGTGCCCATCGTCCTGCGCAACGCCGGCGAGGTCATGTGGCGCTCGGCGCAGACCGTCCGGCCGGGCACCGTCCAGGTCGCGGTGCTGCCGCCGGTCGACACGAGCGACTGGACCGCCGAGACGCTCGCCGACCACGTCGAGGAGGTCCGCAACATGTACCTGGAGAAGCTCGCGCACTGGCCGGGCGAGCCGGTCCCGCCGTCGCTGACCGCCGGGAGCGCGTCATGACGCGCCCGGTGCGGGTGACGGTCCTGGGCGGCGGCTCGTGGGGCACGACGGTGGCGGCGCTGGCCGCCCGCAACGGTCCGACGACGCTCTGGGCGCGCGACCCGGCGGTCGCCGAGGAGGTGCGTACTCAGCACACCAACGCGCGCTACCTGGAGGATCGTGCCCTGCCGCCGTCGCTGCACGCGACCGCCGACCTCGAGGAGGCGGTGGCCGACGCGGACGTCCTGGTGTCCGGGGTCCCGTCGCATGCGATGCGCGGCGTGCTGCGCGAGGCGGCGCCGCACCTGCGGGCCTGGGTGCCGGTCATCTCGATCGCCAAGGGCCTCGAGCAGAGCACGCGGCTGCGGCCCACGGAGGTCATCGCGGAGGAGCTGCCCGGGCGCCCGGTCGGCGTGCTCAGCGGCCCGAACCTGGCCCGCGAGGTGCTCGACGGGCTGGCCGCGGCGACGGTGATCGCGACGGCCGACGAGGCGGTGGCCTGCGCGCTGCAGCCGCTGTTCTGCTCCAGCCGCTTCCGCGTCTACCGCAACCAGGACGTCCTGGGCTCCGAGCTCGGCGGGATCCTCAAGAACATCATCGCCATCGCGGTCGGGATGGCGGACGGCCTGGGCGTGGGCGACAACACGCGTGCGATGGTCATCACCCGTGGCCTGGCGGAGATGACGCGCCTGGGCGAGGCGATGGGCGCCGACCCGCGGACGTTCGCCGGGTTGACCGGCATGGGCGACCTCGTGGCGACGTGCAACAGCCGCCTGTCGCGCAACCGCCGGGTCGGCGAGGCGCTGGCGCAGGGCCTCACGCTCGACGAGGTGATCGAGCAGATGGGCCAGGTCGCCGAGGGCGTGCGGACCGCCCGCACGGTGATGGAGCTGGCCGACGCCCATGGGGTCACGATGCCGATCGCCTACGAGGTCGACGCGGTGATCAACGAGGGCGCCGACCCGGCGAAGGCATATCGCGGCCTGCGCAAGCACGAGGCCGAAGACGAGATCTACGGGGTGGCGTGATGGCGACGACGACGGCGACCGGCCGCAGCGAGGGCGAGCCGCTGGCCTGGGGCTCCAGCCGCGAGATGAACGCGCTGGAGGCCGTCATGTGGCGCGCCGAGGCCGACCCGACGCTGCGCTCCACGATCTGCGGCATCGAGCTGCTGGACCGCGCGCCCGACTGGGAGCGCTTCCGGGCCGCGCACGAGTGGGCCACCCGCATGGTGCCCCGCTTCCGCCGGCGCGTCGTCGAGCCCGGCCTCGGGCTCGGGCAGCCGCGGTGGGTGCTCGACGAGCGCTTCGACCTCGACTTCCACGTGCGCCGCATGCGCCTGCCGGAGGGCGCCACGTTCGAGGACGCGCTGCGCGAGGCCACGCGCATCGCCATGACGGCGTTCGACAAGGCCCGCTCTCCGTGGGAGGCGGTGCTGATCGAGGGGCTGCCCGACGGCCAGGCGGCCTACGTGCTGAAGATGCACCACTCGGCCACCGACGGGATCGGGGCCATCCAGCTGCTGACGCAGATGCACTCGCGCCAGCGCGAGCCGACGCCCGACAAGCCCTGGCCGGCGCTGCCGCCGCCGGAGGACGAGCACGTCGCCCGGGCGCTCGCGCGGCAGGCCACGGGCGATGCGCGCGCCATCGCGGGCGCCGCCCGCGGCGTGGCGGGGCGCGTCCTGCGCCGGCCCGACCGCGCGCTGCGCGACACCGCCTCGGGCCTGGCGTCGGCGCGGCGCGTGCTGGCCGACCCGCCCGCGCAGGGATCGCCGCTGCTCGCCGACCGCGGCATGACCTGGCGCTTCGTGGCGATGGACGTCCCGTTCGCCGACCTGCGAGCGGCCGGCAAGGCCGCGGGCGGCTCACTCAACGATGCGTTCCTGGCGTCGCTGATGGGGGCGTTCCGGCGCTACCACGAGGAGCTCGGCTGCCCGGTCGACGCGATCCCGATGGCCATCCCGATCTCCGTGCGCAAAGACACCGACGCGGAGGGCGGCAACGCGTTCGCCGCGGCGCGGCTCGCCGGCCCGGTCGGGATCGCGGACGCCGGCGAGCGCATCCAGGCTATCCGCGAGCTCATCCGCGGGGCGCGGTCGGAGCCGGCCATGGACGCCGTCGTGCGCATCGCGCCGGCGCTCGCCCGCCTGCCCGGCCCGGCGATCGCCCGCCTCGCAGGCGGGATGGCGACCGGCAACGACCTCCAGGCCTCCAACGTCCCGGGGCTGCGCGACGACGCGTTCCTCGCCGGCGCCCAGGTCCTGCGCCTGTACCCGTTCGCCCCCGTCCCCGGCTGCGCCGCGATGGTCACGCTCGTCACGCACGGGTCGACCTGCTGCATCGGCGCGAACCTCGACGTCGCGGCGGTCAAGGAGCCCGACCGCTTCGCGCGCAACCTGCGCGAGGGCTTCGACGAGGTCCTCGCGCTGCGCTGACCCGGCCGGATCAGCGCGCCTGGTCGAGCATCTCGCAGGTCAGCCAGAGCGCCTCGTCGACCGTCGTCGACGGGACCGCCTCGACACGGACCGCGAACACGCTCGCGACGCCGGGCCGCGTGCCGAGCTCGGGGCGGACCGGCGCGCCCATGAGCGGCGCCACGACGCCGCGGTGGTCCACCACCGCGGCGCCGGCGGTGTCGTCGACCTCGACGCGCAGCGGCCCCTCGAGGCTGGCCGCGTCCACGGACCAGAGCGGCACGCCGGTCTCGAACATGGCCAGCAGGACCGCGTCGCTCAGCCACCCGCGCGACACGAAGCGCCCGCGCAGCAGCCGCTCGAAGGCCGCCTGCTCGAGCGGGAGGCGGTCGGCGTCGGGGTCGAGCCCCAGCTGGCGCGCGAACGCCCGGTAGGCGCCGAGGACGGGGTTCGTGCGCAGGCCGCCCGTGACCAGGCCCGGCATCCGGTCGGTCAGGTGGTCGAGCCGCCGCCGCACGCTGCGCGGCGTGCGCCCGCCGGCCGAGGCGACCTGGATGCTCCACAGCGCCAGACGCGGGAAGTCACGTGTCAGCTCGGGATCCACGTGGCCCCGCTGGGCGGACGTTCGCGGGCCGGCGGACATCGCTCGACGGTAGCGCAGGCCCGGCGGCGCACCAGCGGCCTTGTCCGGCCGGCCGGGCGCCCGTACCCTGGCCGGACCCATGCGGACGATCGCGCGCGACAACGGCCTCGGGACGGGCACGCCGCCCCCCGAGCCCCCGCTCGAGCTCGACCCGGTCGACGAAGGCCCGATGCGCCGGGAGCTGCTGCGCCAGATCGCGCTGCTCGACGGCGAGCTGAGCGCCCGGCAGGCCGGCTGGTCCGCGACGCCGGCGAGCCCCCGCCGGGGCCCGGCCGTCCTCGCCAGCACCGAGCTCGAGCGGATCCGCGACGAGCTGCTCGCGGCGCTCGACGCGCTGCGGTAGGACCGTCGCCGGACACGAAGGGCCCCCGACGGGGGTGTCTGCCTCCCCCGAAGGAGGAACGTCCGTTCGTCCGGCCGTCAAAAGCGGTAGACCTCCGGCATGCCGCGCCGCAGCACCATGACCGAGCACGGAGAGCTCGTCGTCCGCCGCGCCACGCCCGAGGACCTCGAGGCGATCCTCGTGGCCTTCGCGCGGCTGCGGCGCGCCGGGTCGCAGCTGCCCTCCGACGAGCAGGACCAGCTGGTGGCCTGCGACCACTGCCGGTGTGCCGTGGTGGCCACCATGGACGGTGCGGTCGTGGGCTATGGCCGATGGGTGCGCGCCACGGCCTCGTCGCCGCGGGCCGACATGGCGGTCGCCGTGGCCGAGGCCTGGGAGCAGCGGGGCATCGGCACGGCCGTGCTGACGCAGCTGCGCATCGAGGCGCGCCGGCGCGGGGTGACCTGCCTGGAGGTCCGCATGGCGCGCACGCCCGACGTCGTCCGGGACATCGCGCGCCACCCAGCGCAAGGGCGCTTCGACGACAGCGCCATCGTCCTGTCGCTGCGCGTCAACGAGCTGCTGCCTGGCCAGGAGCGCGACGCGATGCGCTGGGCCGCGCTCGGTCACGGGCTGCTCATCGGTCCGGTCGTGGGCCAGCGGGCGCGCCGGCCGGGTCCCACGGTCCCGGCGTAGCGGCCTGGCGGCTCAGCGCCGCCGCGGCACGCCGAAGGTCATCCGCGCCCGGGACAGCACCAGCCCGGCATGGTCGCCGGACAGCAGCCAGCGGGGCAGGGTCGGGCCGTCGACGTCGACGCGCACCCGCGCCGCGCGCCCCAGGCCGCGCACCGTCAGGCCCGCGACGAGCTCGCCGCCCTCCGGCGTGGGCTGCACGTCGCGCCCGGCGGCGGCCAGCGGGATCCGGGGCCCGGCCACCCGCGCGGCCGCCGTGACCCCCCACCCTCGCCCCGCGCCCTGCACGCCGAAGCCTGGCTGGGGCGTGCGCCAGGTGAACGAGGCCAGCGTCTTGGGCAGCGACCAGTTCGCGCGGCCGCCGTGGATGGAGGCCAGCGATTCCACGGCGATGAACGGGATGCTGGCGGCCGGGATGCCGTGGTCGAGCAGGACCACGGGCGAGGCGAGCACCTCGCTGTACGGCCCGACCGGCGTGTCGGCGTAGCGCACGAACGCGCCCACGGTGACGGGCAGGTGCCTGCGCCGCAGCGCGGGGTCGAGCTGCTGGAGCGCGGCCGGCGCCGCGCGGTGGACCCACACGACGGCCGACAGCCGCGTGCGCCACGGCGCAGGCGCGCTGCCGGGCAGCCGGTCGAGCACGTCGGCCGCCAGCGCGCTCTCGGGCACGCCCGGCACCCCGGCGACATCGATCGCGGCCCGGCTCACGCCGGCTGGTGCTCGCGCGGCCGCGCGGGCGTGTCGACGCCCTCCACCAGGTGCCCCTCGAGCGACACGCTGGGCAGCACCCGGTCCAGCCGGCGCGGCAGCCACCAGGCGTGGTCGCCGAGGAGGTACACGACCGCCGGCGCGATGACCAGGCGGACGATGAGCACGTCCACGAGGATCGCCATGCCCAGGCCGACGCCCATCATCTTGCTGATGACGTCGTCCTGGGTCGTGAAGGCGAGGAACACGGCGGCCATGATCAGCCCGGCGAACAGGACCACCTTGCCGATGCGCTCCATGCCGTGCACGACGCTGGCCCGCGGCCGGTCGCCCTCGTTGTAGGCCTCGTGGATGCGCGAGAGCAGGAACACGTTGTAGTCCATGCTCAGGCCGAACACGATGGCGAACATCATCACGGGCACGAAGGAGACGACGGGCACGCCGGAGTCGGCGCCCACGAGGCTCGCGCCCATGCCCTCCTGGAAGACGGCGGTCACCACGCCGTAGGCCGCGCCGATGGAGAGCAGGTTGAAGACCGCGGACACCAGCGGGATCCACAGCGAGCGGAACGCCGCGGTCAGCAGCAGCACCGACAGCCCGATGACGACGGCGATGAACAGCGGCAGCCGATCGGCGACCTTGTCGGAGAAGTCCTCGAAGCCGGCCGTGTTGCCGCCCACGTAGACCTTCAGCGGGGTGCCGGCCGTCGCGGCGGGCAGGACCTCTCCGCGCAGGCGCTCGAGCAGCTCGCTCGTGCGCTCGTCCTGCGGCGACGTGGCCGGGATCGCGGTGATCGTGGCCATCTCCCCGTCCCGGCTGGGCATCGGCGCCAGCACCGAGACGACGCCCTCGGTGCGCGCGACGGCGCGGCGCACCTGCGCCAGCTGCGCGGCGGTGTCCGGGTCGCCCTTCGGCGTGTCGACCGCGAGCAGCAGC
>DASPKC010000240.1:0-6165 GCA_035628295.1 Baekduia sp. | reverse complement strand
ACCGCTTCTACGTCGTCGACGCGGTCGGCGAGGGCCTGCTCGTGGTGCAGACGCGGCCTGCACCGCGCGTCACGCGGCGCGTGGCCCTGCCCGGCGGCCCCTATGCGGCAGCGGTGGAGCCCGACCGCCACGACCTGTACGTCACGCTCACCGCGCGCAACGAGGTCGTCCGTCTCCCCGCCCACTCCCGGCCGTTCGTCGACGCGCGCTTCCCCGCGGTCCAGGCGCCGCGCGCGATCGCCGTCACCTCAGGCGCCGTGCTGGTCCGCGGGGCTGCCGCCACCCAGATCCTCGCGCCGCGCGACCCGGACGGCGAGCGCGACCGCTGAGACCAGCCACAGCCCGGCGACCAGCAGCAGCCAGCGCGCCAGCACGCCGTCGTCCTCTACGCCGCTGACGTAGCGCAGGTCGCCGTCGTTGGCGCCGGTGATCTGCGGCCAGAACACCAGCAGCGTCAGCAGCGTCAGGCCCGCCGGGACCCGGACGTGGTTGACCGCTGCGACACCGGCGACGCGCAGCCGCACAGCGGCGCGGTCCAGCAGCGAGTAGGCCGGGAGGACCAGCAGATCGTGCAGGACGAGCGCGCCGACGAACCACGCCGCGATGTTGGAGGCGGCCCGGACGTCGACGACCTTGAGGATCGCCCAGCCCGCCAGGGCCAGCGCGAGCGCGTGGGCGACCAGGTGCACCGGCGAGGCACCGTAGCCGCGGCGCAGCAGCGCCCTCATGCGCGGAACTCCAGCCGGCCGACCCACTTGGTCTGGTGCACGCCCGGGATCGCCGGGGCCATGATCCGCGCGGGGTAGCCGTGGTCGGGCGGCAGGTCGCGGCCGTTGACGCGCAGGGCCAGCAGCGAGCGCTGCTCGCGCACCGTGTCGCCGGACAGCGACGTCTCGCCCAGGATCGCGTCCTGCAGCGAGACGACGTAGACCGCGTCCGCGTCCTCGCCGCCGACGAGCGCCGCGAGGTCGCGCAGCCGCACGCCCGACCAGTCCTGGGTCGTCGTCCAGCCCTCGACGCAGGCGATGGGCAGCGTCTCGTCGTGCTGCTGCATCGCGAGGAGGTCGGCGCGTGTGAGGCGCCGCGTCCCGGACGGGCCGCGCAGCTCAAGGCGCCAGACGGCGTCGCTGACGGCGCGCGGGTCGATGCGCGACGCGCGGAACGTCTTGTTGACCGGGAAGTCGGTGCCCGTCTCGCGGCGCGGCGCCAGGAGGGCCGTCGCGCGCAGCGGCCCGCCGACCGTCTGGCCGAGCGTGCCCGCCAGCAGGGTCGCGGAGCCCGCGCCGGCGAACAGCAGCACGCCGCGGCGCGTCATCGTCGGAGGCGCGGGTGCGGCGGGCACCAGGCCCGGCTCGAGCTGCGCCTCCGGCGGCTCCGGGCGCGTGTCGGCGAGCCGCTCGCGCAGCGGGGCCAGGCCGCGCTGGGCCCGCCAGGCGCGGCGCATCGTGGGCAGCTTGACCACGAGGTGGACGGCCAGGGAGGCCACGAAGACCACGGCGCCGTAGTAGTGCGCCACGACGAAGTTGAAGTCGAAGACGTACCAGAGCTGCATGTTGGCGACGCCCGTGGCGAGCTCGAACAGCGAGCTGCCGACGAGCAGCGCGATGGACCCCCGCTCGACCGCGTGCGCGGGCGAGCGGGCGGGCGGCCAGGTGAACAGGCGGGGGATGACCGACCACAGCTTCGCCAGCAGGAACGGGATCGTGGCCAGCCCGACGTTGACGTGCAGGCCCTGCGTGATCGCGTAGAGGTAGGCCGGCGAGGACGGCCACCCGAACGGCGTCGGCAGGTCGAGGTCGGCGGGGATGATCGCGTTGCCGCGCAGGTCGGGCTCGTAGGCGAGATGGCTGAGGAAGCCGGTCGCCGCGGTGACCACCATCCCGGCGAGCAGGACGATCCCGATGGCGGTCGTCAGCCACGGCCCGCGCAGCGGGCTGCGCCAGAAGCCCTCCCGGAACGGGCCCGGCGGGCGGCGGTCGGTGAGCGCCCTCATCGTCGAAGGGTGGCGAACCAGCGGCCGTGGGCGCAGAACGAGTCCATGACCTGCAGTGCGCTGGCGGCGGCGATCCGTCTCACTGCGTCGGCGGCGACGGTCGCCCAGGGCAGCGGCGCGCTGCGCACTCCTGCGGCCTCCAGGCGCACCGCCAGCGGGCCGCTCGGCGCCCCGGGCGGGCTGAGCTCCACGAGCACGCGCCCGCCGGGGCAGACGAGCTGGCGGACGCGGCCGAGCAGGCGCACGGGGTCGCCGCCGATGCCCACGTTGCCGTCGAGGACGAGCGCGCTGTGCCAGGAGCCGGCGCCCGGGACAGGGCCGAAGACGTCGCCGTGGACCACCGGGGCGCCGCGCTCGCGGGCGTGGCGCACCGCGGCGCGCGACGCGTCGATGCCCAGCGCGGTGACGCCCTGGCGGGCCAGGTGCGCGACGTGGCGCCCCGGGCCGCAGCCCACGTCGAGGACCGGGCCCACTGCGCGAGCGAGCACCGCGACGTCGGCCGGCTCGACCGGTCCGAGCCAGCGCGCGGTGGGCACCGCGACAGCCCGGTCGCCGGCCACGACCGCGCGCAGCGGCGCGCCGGCCAGCGCCGCCGCGTAGAAGCCGGCCGCCGGCGCGCCGTCGGCCGGGGCGATCACTGCGCGCCCGCCCGCTGGTCGGCCTCGCGCAGCACGCCGAGCATGTCGCGCACCGTGCGCGCCGTGCCCATCGGGGTCCCGGTCACCTTGGAGCGCCCGGTGCGCGCGAGGTACGGCACGGGCCGCTCCTCCACGCGCCAGCCGGCCCGCTGCGCGCGCAGCACCATCTCCAGCGGCCAGCCGAAGCGCCGGTCCTCGATGCCGAGGGCCAGCAGCGCCTCGCGCCGTGCGGCGCGCATCGGCCCCAGGTCGCGCAGGGCGGTCCCGGAGCGCCGGCGCAGCTCCCACGCCAGGACGCGGTTGGCCACCTGCGCGTGCCACGGCCAGGCGCCGCGCCGGGCGTCGCGCGCGCCGAGCACGAGATCCGCCTCGCCCGCCACGACCGGTGCCGTGACCATCCGGAGGTCGGCCGGATCCAGCGACGCGTCGCAGTCCATGAAGCAGACGACGTCGGTTGTCGCGGCCTGCAGACCGGCCCAGCACGCCGCGCCGAAGCCGCGGCGCGGCTCGTGGACGACGGTCGCGCCGTGCGCCCGGGCGATCTCGGCCGAGCCGTCGGTCGACCCGTTGTCGGCCACGATGGCCCGGTGGCCCGCCGGCATGCGCCCCAGCACCCACGGCAGGGCCGCGGCCTCGTCGAGCACCGGGAGTACCACGTCGATGGTCGTAGGGTGCGCCGCGATGGACGACCGACCCGTGCTCGTCACCGGCGGCGCCGGCTTCGTGGGGATTCATGTCGCACAGGAACTCCTTCGTGCCGGCATCGCGGTGCGGATCATCGACGCCCTGCTGCCCACCGCGCATGACGGTCCTGTGACGGAGCTGCCCGAGGACGCCGAGGTGGTCGTCGGCGACCTGCGCGACCCGGACGTCGCGAGGGCTGCGGTGCGCGGCGTGCAGGCCGTCAGCCACCAGGCGGCGATGGTCGGTCTGGGGGCCGACGTGCTCGACATCGCCGACTATGTCGCCCACAACGACCTCGGCACCGCCCAGCTGCTGCGGGCGCTGGCGCTCGAGGGCTTCCGCGGCCGGATCGCCCTGGCCTCCAGCATGGTCGTCTACGGCGAGGGCCGCTACCGCTGCCCGGAGCACGGCGCGGTCCGGCCCGGGCCCCGCGCCCTGGCCGACCTCGAGGCCGGGCGGTTCGACCCGCCCTGCCCCCGGTGCGCCGCGCCGCTGGCGCCCGAGCCGGTCGGCGAGGACGCGCCGGCCGACCCGCGCAACGTCTACGCCGCCACGAAGCTGCACCAGGAGCACCTGTGCGCCAGCTTCGCGCGCGAGGTCGACGGCGTGGCGGTGACCGCCCTGCGCTACCACAACGTCTACGGACCCCACATGCCGCGCGACACCCCGTACGCCGGCGTGGCCTCGATCTTCCGCAGCGCGCTGGAGCGCGGCGAGCCGCCCCGCGTCTTCGAGGACGGCGCCCAGCGGCGGGACTTCGTCCACGTCCGCGACGTGGCAAGGGCCAACGTCCTGGCCCTCCGGCGCGAGGAGCCGGCCCCCGGGGCGTTCAACGTCGCCACGGGCAGGCCGCGCACGGTCGGCGACATGGCGCTGGCCCTCGCGGCCGCGATGCCCGGCGCCGCGGCGCCGGTCGTCGGCACGGGCGAGTTCCGCCGGGGCGACGTGCGCCACGTGTTCGCCTCGGCCGACAAGGCCCGCGACGTCCTCGGCTTCGAGGCGCAGATCGGCCTCGAGCAGGGCATGCAGGAGTTCGCCACCGCCCCGCTGCGCCGCGCTGCGCGCCGGTAGAGGGTGGCCTGATGCCTGCGGGCGCCGCGGGTGGCGCGCCGCCCCGGCCGTAGCGGGGTGCGGTGGGTGCGCTGACAGCTCGGCGACCAGGGAAGCGGGCACCGGGTGGCGATCGGTGCGCGCCACGGCGCCGCGGGGCCGCGGGGCCGCGGGGCGATTGCTGGCGGATCGCCGCGGTATCCCAGGGTGGATCCGCCAACAGCCACCCCGCCGCGACGGCCCCGACGTCGAGTGGCGGAGTTACTCGGCATCTCAGGGCGTGTACGCCACCCGATGCGAGACGGACGGTGAGAGGGGAGTTAAGCCCGCGAGGCGGGATCAACTCCCCTCTCGGTGAACTCCGGCCGCTGCGACGCCACGGCGGCGGTGCCCCGCCGGCGCGCCGCGGCGGTGTCTCACGCCGCGCGCGCCGATAGGCTCGCCCGCCTGACCGCTGTCGCCGTCCCTCTCGTCTTCGATCGGGCGTCGAAGACCTACCCCGGCGCCGCCCGGCCGGCCATCGAGGACCTCAGCCTCGAGGTCGGCGCCGGCGAGGTGTGCGTGCTCGTGGGTCCCTCGGGCTGCGGCAAGACGACCGCGCTGCGCCTGGTCAACCGGATGCTCGAGCTCACCTCCGGCGACATCCGCGTCGGCGAGGGGTCGGTCCGGTCCGTCGAGCCGGCGCAGCTGCGCCGCCACATCGGCTACGCGATCCAGCAGGTCGGCCTGTTCCCCCACCGCACGGTGGCCCAGAACATCGCCACCGTGCCGGGGCTGCTGGGCTGGGACCGGGCGCGGATCGCCGCCCGCGTGGAGGAGCTCCTCGACCTCATCGGGCTCGATCGCGAGATGGCCGGCCGCTACCCAGCGCAGCTCAGCGGCGGCCAGCGCCAGCGCGTCGGCGTGGCCCGGGCGCTGGCGGCCGACCCGCCGCTGCTGCTCATGGACGAGCCGTTCGGCGCGATCGACCCGATCACGCGCGACCGCCTGCAGGACGAGCTGCTGGCCGTCCAGGCCCGCCTGCGCAAGACGATCCTGTTCGTCACCCACGACATCGACGAGGCGATGAAGCTGGGCGACCGCATCGCGGTCCTGCGCGACGGCGGGGTCCTGGCCCAGTACGCCAGGCCCGACGAGCTCGTCCGCGCGCCGGCCGATGCCTTCGTGGAGGACTTCGTGGGGGTCGATCGCGCCATCGCGCGGCTGCGGCGCCTCGAGGCCCTGCGGGAGGGCCGCGCGTGATCGCCCAGAGCGGGGTCCAGATCCGCGACCGCTCGGAGGAGGCGGTCTCCTGCGTGCGCGACAACGGCTTCTGCCCCGGATGGATCGCCGACCACTGGCAGGACTACCTGGACCCGCTGTGGCGCCACGTCCAGCTGACGCTGACGCCGGTCGCGTGCGGCTTCGTGATCGCGTTCGCGCTCGCCCTCCTGGCCCACCGCCGCCGGGGCCTGGGCCCGCCGCTGCTGCTGGTGACCAGCGTGCTCTACACGGTCCCCGCCTTCGCGTTCATCGGCGTCCTGCTGGTGCCGCTGGGCTTCGGCTTCGTGACCGCCCTGATCCCGCTGACCGCGTACACGCTGGCGATCCTGTTCCGCAACATCCTCGCGGGCCTCGAGAACGCCGACGCCGACGTGCGCGACGCCGCGCGCGGCATGGGGCTGACCGACCGCCAGCTGCTGTGGCGCGTCGAGCTCCCACTGGCGCTGCCCGAGATCCTCGCCGGCGTCCGGGTCGCCACGGTCACGACGGTCGGCCTGGCGACGCTGGCGTTCTTCGCCGGCGCCGGCGGGCTCGGCG
>DASPKC010000239.1:0-3548 GCA_035628295.1 Baekduia sp. | reverse complement strand
CCCCGCCTTGAGCTGCAACGCGGTCCGCACGATCCCGCCCTCGGTGAAGAACGAGGCGATCTTCAGCTGGCTGGTCTCCTGCACGGTCACCTTGGCGCTGTCGCCGAACTCGAGCCCCACCTGCGCGTCGGGATCGACGTTGAGCTCGTCGCCGGCGGCCAGGACGTCGCCTCGGCACAGGACCCGCCACGTGGTCTCCCCGCGCCGCCGCACCTCTGCGGCGCCCTGCAACGACGTGACCCGGACCTCCCGAGCCACCTGGGCAGCGCGCCCGGCCGCCTCGCCGCAGCGGCGCTCGCCGCGCACCGACGACGCCACCACCGTGACGGCGAAGCGCTGCTCCTGGCGCCGCGGGCCCGCCCCGGCGGTCAGCGCCACCTGGTACGCGCTGGCACGGGCATAGCTGTGGGAGACGGCGCGCCCGGTCGCCGTGGCGCCGTCGCCGAAGTCCCACTGGTAGGGCTCGAGGTCGGGACCGGCCGAGAACCGGACCGCCCGACCCGCCTCGGGGTACTGGGGGTCGAAGGCCACCGTCAGCAACGGGACCACCACCCGGACCTGCACGGTGAGCTCGTCGTCGGGCACGCCGGCGCGGCTCGCCGTCACCCTGACGGCGTAGGTCCCCGGCAGCGCGTACGCGTTCGTGGCCTGCTGCCCGGTCCCGCGCGCGCCGTCGCCGAAGTCCCACGTGTACTGCTCCCAGCCGCCGCCCGCCGTGAACGTGATGAGCTGCCCGTCCAGCGCGGGGTCCGGGCTGAAGCTGATGCTCACCCCCAGCTGCGCGACCTGCACCTGGGCCGACGCGCTCTGCGAGGTCCCGCCGGGCCCCGGCACCGTGAGGATGACGGTGTACGTGCCGCCGCGGCGGTAGGCGTGCGAGACGACCCGTCCCGTCCCCGACGACAGGTCCCCGAAGTCCCAGCTGTAGTTCGGGTGCCCCTCGGGCGCTGTGAACGTCACGGCCTCGCCGTTGAGCGGCTGCGCGGGCGCGAACGTGAACGCCGCGCCCGGCGCGGGCGCGACCTCGTCCTTGGTGGTCATCGGCGGCGGCGACCGCGGGGGTCCCGCGAACTCGCCCGACCAGACGAACTCGTCGGTCCCCGGACCGCCGTCGTACAAGCCTGTCCAGCGCGTGTGCTCCTGCCCCGGCGTGCTGGTGCGCTCCATGAAGAACCGCCCGCCCGCCGTACCGTTGGTCCCGTCGCGCTCGTAGCGCCCGAGCAGATGGCGGCCGGCGGTGCAGCCGATGAGCCTCCCGGTGGCCACCACCGCGTCCCCCTGCCGGACGCTGTAGGTGCCGGTGTAGTACTCCGTGTCGGCATCGGCCGCAGGACACGCGCCGGAAGCGGCCAGCGACGCACCTGCGAAGAGGCCCTGGGCGACGGCCTTGCCGTGTGCGTCCGGAACCGCCGCCCAGTCCAGGCCGCCGGTGACACCCGGGTCGTAGGCCGTCGACCAGCGCCCGGCCCACGCGCCCTCGACGTAGTGCGACGGCCCGGACTGGCCCTGGGCGGGCGTGGCGGGGACCATCGTCGCCACGACCGTGGCAGCGAGGAAGCCGGCCACCCGGAGCCGGCGCGCTCGCCAGGCTCCCACACCCATGGGCGCAGTGTGCTCCCACCGTGCCCCGGGCGCAAGGGCTGCAGCGTCAGGGCTTGAAGACCACCTTGAACGCGCCGTCCTCCTTCTTCTGGAACATCTCGTAGGCCTCTGGCGCCTCCGCGAGCGGCACGTGATGCGTGGCGAAGGTGTCGACGCCGAGCGGGTCGTCGTCGCCGGTCAGCAGCGGCAGGATGTCGGGGATCCAGCGCTTGACGTTGGCCTGGCCCATGCGCAGCTGGACCTGCTTGTCGAAGGCCTGCAGCAGTGGCATCGGGCTCGCCATGCCGCCGTAGACGCCCGACAGGGAGATCGTCCCGCCGCGGCGCACGAGGTCGATCGAGCTGTGCAGCGCCGCGAGGCGGTCGGTGCCGGCGGTCTCCATCACCTTCTCGGCGACCATGTCGGGCAGCAGCCCCGCGATCGTGTGGGCGAGCTTGCCCACCGGCGAGCCGTGCGCCTCCATGCCCACCGCGTCGATCACGCTGTCCGGACCCCGGCCGCCGGTGACCTCCCGCACGGCGTCGGCGAGGTCGCCGTCGTGCTGCGAGAGGTCGAAGACCGTGACGCCGTGCTCCTTGGCGCGCTGCAGGCGGTCGGGCACCAGGTCGATGCCGATGACGTGCTCGACGCCCTGGTGCTGGGCGATGCGGCAGGCCATCTCGCCGATCGGCCCGAGCCCGAGCACGGCCAGCGAGCCGCCGTCCGGGACGTCGGCGTACGCCACGGCCTGCCACGCCGTCGGCAGCACGTCGCTGAGGTACAGGAAGCGGTCGTCGGACGGGCCTTCCGGCACCTTGATCGGCCCGTAGTGCGCCTGGGGCACGCGCAGGAACTCGGCCTGGCCGCCGGCGACCTGCCCGTAGAGCTTCGTGTAGCCGAACAGCGACGCGCCGGTGCCCTGGTCGCGGTTCTGCGTCGTCTCGCACTGCGTCTGCAGGCCCTGGTCGCACATGAAGCACGAGCCGCAGGAGATGTTGAACGGGATGACGACCCGATCGCCGGGTGCGATGTGCGTCACCTCCGAGCCGACGGCCTCCACGATGCCCATCGGCTCGTGGCCGAGGACGTCCCCGGCCTCCAGGAACGGGCCGAGCACCTCGTAGAGATGCAGGTCCGAGCCGCAGAGGCCCGTCGACGTCACGCGGATGATGGCGTCGGTCGGATGCTCGATCGCCGGGTCCGGGACGTCGTCCACGCGGACGTCCCGCTTGCCGTGCCAGGTCAGTGCCTTCATGGCCCGCCGCTACCCGGCGGGCCACACGGCTAGCTGCCCGCGGCGCCCTGGCGCTCGCGCTCGCGCTCGCGCAGCTCGATGCGGCGGATCTTCCCGGTCAGCGTCTTGGGGAGGTCATCGACGAACTCGATGCGCCGCGGGTAGGCGTAGGCGCTGAGGTGCTCGCGCACCGACGCCATGATGTCGTCGGCCAGCACGTCGGACGGCTCATGGCCCTCCGCGAGCACGACGTAGGCCTTGACGATCGACCCGCGCCGCTCGTCGGGCGCGGCGATCGCGGCCGCCTCGCGCACCGCCGGGTGCTCCAGGCACGCCGACTCGACCTCGAACGGTCCGATCCGGTAGCCGGCCGAGATGATCACGTCGTCGTAGCGGCCGTCGTACCAGATGTAGCCGTCCTCATCGAGGCGCGCGGCGTCGCCGGTGTGGAACCACGCCCCGCCGAAGTCCTCCTGGGTCTTCTCCGGCAGCCCCCAGTAGCCCAGCGGCCAGTGCGGGTTGGAGTTCGCGCGCAGGCAGATCTCGCCGCGCTCGCCGCCCGGCACCTCCTGCTCGTTCTCGTCGAGGATCCGGATGTCCCAGCCGGGCACCGGCTTGCCCATCGATCCCTCGCGCACCTCCATCCACGGGTAGTTGGCCACCATCGGGTAGCTCTCGGTCATCCCGTAGTAGTCCAGCACGGTGATGCCGTACTGCTCGCGGAACCAGCGGA
>DASPKC010000238.1:0-3242 GCA_035628295.1 Baekduia sp. | reverse complement strand
GGCGTTCATCGACGGCTGGCTGCGCACGGGCGACGTCGTCTCGATCGACCCGCGGGGCTTCATCCGGATCCGCGACCGCGCCAAGGACGTCATCAAGTCCGGCGGCGAGTGGATCTCGTCGGTCGACCTCGAGAACGAGCTGATGGGCCATCCAGACGTGGCAGAGGCGGCCGTGGTGGGCCGCCCCGACGAGCGCTGGTCCGAGCGGCCGGTCGCCTGCATCGTCGTCCGCGACGGCGCTGCGCCGACCCCCGAGGCGCTCACCGAGCACCTCCACGACCGCGTGGCGAAGTGGTGGGTGCCGGACGCGTACTTCCGCGTGGACGAGATCCCGAAGACCGCGGTCGGCAAGTTCGACAAGAAGGTCCTGCGCGCCCAGCTGCACGAGGGTGCGCTGCCGCCGCTGGCCGAAGCGGTGGCATGAGCCCGCTCACCGGCCGCGAGGTGGTGCTCGTCGAGGCGGCCCGCACCCCGATCGGGCGTGGCCATCCCGCCGACGGGTGGCTGCGCGACGTCCACGCCGTCGACCTGCTGGCGGCCTGCTGCACAGCTGTGCTCGAGCGCGCGGGCATCGAGGGCGACGCCGTGGACGCGGTCCTGTGCGGCGGGGCACAGCCGTTCGGCGAGCAGGCAGCCAACGTCGCGCGCAACGGCTGGCTGCGCGCGGGCCTGCCGGTCACCACGCCGGCCACGACGGTCGACTGCGGGTGCTCCTCGGCCCAGCAGGCGGTGGGCCTGGCGACCGCGCTGGTCGCCTCCGGCGCGCACGACGTGGTGGTCGCCGCCGGCGTCGAGCACATGAGCGCCGTCGGCCTGTTCGCGGGGGTCGAGCTGACCGAGCCGCTGGGCACCCCGTGGCCGCCCCAGCTGCGCGAGCGCCACGCCGTCATCACCCAGGGGGAGGCCGCGGAGCGCATCGCCGTGCGGTGGGGCATCTCCCGGGCCGACCAGGACGAGCTGGCGCTGCGCTCGCACCGGCTGGCGCAGCGGGCGACCGACGAAGGGCGATTCACCCGCGAGGTGGTGCCGGTCCAGGGCGCCGGCGAGGTGCGCGTCCACGACCAGGGCATCCGGGCCGACACGTCGCTCGAGGCGCTCGCGGCCCTGCCCGGCGCCTTCTCGCCGGACGGCACGATCACGGCCGGCAACGCCTCCCAGATCAGCGACGGCGCGGCCGCCGTCCTGCTGATGGAGCGCGGCCACGCCCAGCGGCTGGGCCTGCGGGCCCGCGCGGTGATCGCCGACGTGACCGCGGCCGCCGTCGACCCCGGCACGATGCTCACCGGCCCGATTCCCGCCACCGAGATGCTCCTGCAGCGCAACGGGCTAACGATCGACGTCGTCGACCGCTTCGAGGTCAACGAGGCGTTCGCATCGGTCCTCGCCGCGTGGATCGCGGAGCTCGGCCCCGACGTCGAGCGCGTGAACGCATGCGGGGGCGCGATCGCCCTCGGCCACCCGCTGGGCTCCACCGGCGCCCGCCTCATCACCACCTTGCTCCACGAACTGGAACGGGCCGATCTCGAGCTGGGGGTGGTGGCCATGTGCGCGTTCGGCGGCATGGGCACCGGCACGCTCGTCCGGCGCATCGAGACCTGAGAGGACGGCAGATGGCCATCGACACCGACATCACCCAGCAGCCCCGCGAGCCGCGCGTGCTGGCGATCGACGCGGGCGGCACCATGACCGACACGTTCATCGTCGACCGCAGCGGTGAGTTCGTCGTGGGCAAGGCGCAGAGCACCCCGGCCGACGAGTCCGAGGGCTTCATGCGCTCCACCCGCGACGCCCTGGGGCAGTGGGGGCTCGAGCCCGACACCGCCCTGCCCCGGATGGCGTCCGGGATCTACTCCGGCACCGCGATGCTCAACCGGCTGCTCGAGCGCAAGGGCCGGCGCATCGGGCTGCTGGTCACCGCCGGCCACGAAGACGTCCTGCGCCTGGAGCGCGGGATCCAGACCTACCTCGGCTACTCCTACGCCGACCGGCTGCACGTGGCCACCCATCACCACAACGTGCCGCTGGTGCCCCGCGAGCGGATCCGCGGCGTCCCGGGGCGCGTGGACCTCTTCGGGGACGAGGTGGTTCCGCTCTACGAAGAGCAGGTCCGCGACGCGGTCCGGGACCTCGTCGGCCAGGACGTGGAGGGCATCGTCGTCTGCCTCCTGTACTCGTACCGCAACCCCGCCCAGGAGGCGCGCGTCGGCGCGATCGCCCGGGAACTGGCGCCCGACGTGCCGGTCTTCCTGTCCAGCGAGCTGTACCCGATGCGCCGCGAGCTGCCGCGGCTGAACTCGACGATGATCGAGGCCTACGCGGCCGAGCCGTCGCGCGAGCAGCTGCAGCGCGTGCGGGCCGCCACGCGCTCGGCGGGAGCGGAGTTCGACCTGCGCGTCATGGCTGCCCACGGCGGCACGATCTCCATCGACTCCAAGGAACTCGCGCGCACGCTCATCTCCGGTCCGATCGGCGGCGTCGTGGGCGCCCGCCACCTCGGCGAGCAGCTCGGCCTGTCCAACGTCCTGTGCACCGACATCGGCGGGACGAGCTTCGACATCGCGCTCATCACCGACGGCGTCTTCGAGATCCGCACGGTGCCCGACATCGACCGCTATCTGCTCAACCTGCCGCTGGTCCAGATCGACTCCATCGGCGCCGGGACCGGCTCCTTCGTGCGCATCGATCCCAACTCGGGCCGGCCGGAGCTCGGACCCGATTCCGCCGGCGCGGCGATCGGCGTGTGCTGGGAGCCGGGTGGCCTGGACACCCCGACGGTGACCGATCTCAACCTCGTCCTGGGACGGCTGAACCCGGAGTACTTCCTCGGCGGCCAGGTCGAGCTCGACCTCGAGCGGGCGCGCGCGGCCATCGACGAGCAGCTGGCGCGGCCGCTGGGCCTGTCGGTCGAGGACGGGGCCGCGGGGATCATCGAGCTGTTCGACGAGACGCTGCAGTACGAGGCGGTCGCCCGCGTCCTGAGCAAGGGCTACTCCCCTGTCGACTACACGCTCCTGTGCTACGGCGGCGGCGGCCCGCTGCACGTGGCGGGCTACACGGGCGGCGTGCCCTACCGCGACGTGTTCGTCCCCGCCTGGGCCGCCGGGTTCTCGGCCTACGGCTGCGCCTGCGGAGACTTCGCCTACCGCGCCGACCAGACCATCGACGTGCCGATCCCGCCGCGTGCCGGCGAGGACGCGACGGTGGCGGTCGCGCACCTGGTCAGCGCGACGTGGGAGGCGCTG
>DASPKC010000237.1:0-6242 GCA_035628295.1 Baekduia sp. | reverse complement strand
TGCAGGCGAGCGGGGCGAGGAGGCGCAGGCGGGACATGCGCGTGCGATCGTACGGCCAGAGCTGCACAGCTGTCGCGCTTCCGCCGGGTGTTGCCGGTGTGGGCGCACGGCCGTAGCCTCGCGGCATGGGCGCAGTCTTCCATCCCCCGGGCTGCGGCGAGCGCCACCAGGTCGGCGCCTCCGAGGTGGTCATCAAGGCGGGCGGCGCCGAGACCGGCGGGTCGTTCTTCCTGTCGGAGTCCGTCGTCGAGGCGGGCTTTCCCGGCCCGCCGCTGCACCGCCACAAGGCGCTGCACGACATGTTCTACGTGCTGGAGGGCACCCTGACGGTGGTGCTCGACGGCGAGCCCCGGGAGGCGCCCGCCGGCACGTTCGTGTGCGTGGCGCCGGGCACTGCGCACACGTTCCGCAACGAGACGCAGGAGCCGGTCCGGTTTCTCAACTTCAACACGCCCGCCGGCTGGGAGGGCTACATGCGCGACCTGGCGGCCGCCGCGGCAGCCGGGCCGCTGACGCCCGAGGCGATCGGGCGGATCGCCTCGCGCTACGACTTCCAGGTCGTCTGATCCCCCGCCGTCACGCTCGGCCCGGTGCGGGGCCGGGCCGCAGGCCGCGGTCGGGGTGGGGCAGGTGCGGGCGGCCGGGCAGCCACCAGGCCCACCGGCCGGCCGCGCGCAGCGCCGCCGGCAGCAGGACCAGCCGCACGAGCGTGGCGTCGAGGGCGACCGCCACCGCCAGGCCCACGCCGAACTGCCGCAGGCTCGCCACGTCGGCCAGCGCGAACGCGAGGAAGACCCCGAGCATGCTGAGCGCGGCCCCGGTCACGACCGCCCGCGTGCGGGCCAGCCCCGCCCCGACCGCGCCGGCCGCATCGCCGGTGCGCAAGGCCTCCTCGCGCACGCGGGCGACGATGAACACCTGGTAGTCCACCGACAGGGCGAAGACCACGCCGAAGACGGCCGTCACGGCGACGGAGTCGAGGCGGCCGGGGCCGCCGAGCAGCGGGTCGGCGCCCGCGAACAGCAGCTGCAGGACGCCGAGCGACGCGCCGACGGCCAGCACGTTGAGGACGATGCCGATCAGCGGCACCACGATCGAGCGCAGCAGGAGCCCGAGGAGCGCTGCGGTCACGAGCGCGAGCGCCAGGACGAGCACAGGCAGGCGCGCGTCCGCGCGGCGGTCGTAGTCCAGCAGCAGCGCGGCCGGCCCCCCGACGGCGGCGTCCGCACCGATCGACGAGCGCAGCCCGTGCGCGGTGCCGCGCAGGCGGTCGTAGAGCGCCTGCGTGCGCGGGTCGTGCGGCGCGTGGCGGGGCACCACCAGGATGCGCGCGCCCCGGCCGCCGCGAGCGACATCGACGCCGTACGGCGAGCGCCCCTCGCTCTGCAGTGCGGCCAGCAGGAAGTAGCCAGAGTCGAAGAACCCCGGCTTGGCGTCGGGCGAGGACGTT
Source organism: Baekduia sp. (assembly GCA_035628295.1). Taxonomy (GTDB): domain Bacteria; phylum Actinomycetota; class Thermoleophilia; order Solirubrobacterales; family Solirubrobacteraceae; genus Baekduia. The sequence continues at coordinate 4,792 of DASPKC010000237.1, read as the reverse complement.
CCCCGCATGCCGGACGACCCGCCGCCGCCCAGGCGCTCGGTCGCGGCTCGCGCCGCGCCGAGGCCCCGCGCCAGCTCGTCGCTCGAGCGCGCGCCGGCGCGCACGCCGCCGCGCACGCCGCCCACCCCGTCTCGCAGCTCGGCCACGCCCGCGCCGAGCGCCTGCGCGCCCGAGCCGAGCCGCCCGAGCGCGGCGACCAGCCGGTCGCCGCCGCCGGTGAGGCCGGTGACCGCCCGGCCGAGCGCGGCGACCTCGCCGCGCAGGGCGCCCACGCCGCGCGCCACGCTCCCGGCCGCGGTCGCCAGCGCCCGTACGTCCCCCGCGGGGAGCGCACGGCCCACGACGCCGGCGTACGCGGCGTCGCGGTCCAGGGCGCCGACCGAGGCTTCCAGCTCGCCGGGCGCGTCGGCCTCCGCGAGCGCGGCGCGGACCTTGCGCAGCGCCAGGCGCGAGCGTACGGCGGCCGTGCCGGTCACGGGCAGCGAGCGCTCGAGCTCGTCGACCGCCTGGGCGATGTGCTGATCCTGCGCGCGCGCCTTGTCGCGCACCGCGACGACCGCCGCGCGGCGGCGCTGCAGGCGCGCCTCGAGCTCCGCGGTCGAGGCCCTGACGGCGGCGAGGCCCTCGCCGATGCGGCGCGCGCCGTCGCGCAGGCCGGCCGCGCCGGTGGCGGCGCGCTCGGCGCCCGCGGCCAGGGCCCTGGAGCCGCTGCCGGCGGCGCCGAGGCGTCGCACGAGGCGCTGCGCGCCCGCGGCGGTGCCGTCGAGGCCGCCGCGCAGGTCGCCGACGGCACCGGCCACCTGCCGCGAGCCGCGATCCAGGCGCCCGGCGGCGGCGCCCGCGCCGCCCAGCGCGTCGCGCAGGGCGCCCGCGCCCGTGGCGGCCGACGCCACGCCGCCCTCGACGTCCTCCAGCTTGCGGCTGCGGCCCTCCAGCCGCGCGGCGAGCACGCGCTGGCCGTCCACCACCCGCCGGCCGGCGCGGCGCAGGCCGGCGGCGCGCCGGGCGATCGTGCCCGGACCGAGGACCGCCGCCACCTCCGGGTCGCGTGCGAGCCGGCGCTGCAGCCGCTGGAGGGCGGCGAGGCGCTGCGGGGTGGTCATGGTCTCCGTGCGCGCGACGGCCACGAGCTCGAACGGCGTGGTCCAGCCCGCGCCGAGGGCGGCATGGACCTTCTCGGTGTCGGCGCGCACGGGGCTGCCCGGCGGCAGGGCGCCGGGGCCCGGTGCCGCCGTGTCGAGGTGCAGCGCCGGCACCGAGAGCGCCAGGAGGACGGCAGCCGCGAGGCCCGCGGCGGCCGGGCCCGGGATGCGGCGGACCCTCGTGCGCGGGGTGGCCGGGCGGCGGCGGCCCAGGTCGATGCGGTGGCCGAGGACGACGAGCGCGGCCGGGATGGCCAGCGCGGCGCCGGCGGCACTCAGCGCAGCCACCGCGCTGACGCCGACGGCTGCCGAGAGCACCGAGGCACCCGGGGCGAGCAGCGCGCCGACCGCCATGGAGACGACGATGGCGGCGCCCGCCAGGGCGATCGTGCGTGCGGTGGGCGCGGCGGCGCGGGCGACCGCGGCGCGGGCGGGCTCGCCGGGGGGCGCGGCCGCGCGCTCCTCGCGCGTGCGCGACACGACGAGCAACGAGTAGTCGACGGCCAGCGCCAGGCCCATCATCGTCGCGATGGCCGTGGCGAACGCGTCGAGACGCAGCGGCCCGGCCAGCAGCTCGAGCACGCCGGTGGACGCGACGATGGTGCTCGCGCCGAACGCGACCGGCAGCAGCGCCGCGAGAGGGGCGCGGAAGACGAGCAGCAGGACCAGCAGCAGGACGGGCAACGCGATGAGCTCCGCGCGGTGCACGGCGCGCAAGGAGCTGTGCATGCCGTCGCGCGAGACGGCGTCGAGACCGGTCACGTGGGTCCGGACCTGTCCGCCGGCCGCGGCGCGCGCGAGATCCTCGACCCGGCGCGCACGCTGCGCCACCTGGTCGGCCTCGCCGGTGACCGAGGCGATGAGCATCACCGTCCCGGGCTCGGGCCGCAGCGGGCCGTCGCCGCCGCGCCCGGCGGTCCACGGCGAGAGCACCAGGACGCCCGGCCGGCGGCCGAGTTCGCGCGCCAGCGCCCGGGCGCGGACGTCGGTGCGGCGCGGCGGGCCCTGCAGCAGCACCGGGACGGTGGCTTCCTCGGCGAAGCTCGAGGCGGCCAGCGCCCGCGCGTGCGACGACTCCGTGCCCGCGACGCGCACGCTGGATCCCTGCAGCGACGATGCGACGTCGCGGCCGGCGACGGCGAGGACGAGGACGAGGACCGTCCAGGCCAGAAGCGCGGCCCAGGGCCGCGCGATGGCGAACCGGACCAGCGAGGATCCCGGGCGGCGGACGCCGTCCCCCGATGCGTACGGCACGAGCTGCTTCCCCCTTCGACCCCGGCGCCACCGTCGGCGCCGGACCCTTGTCGTATCGGTCGGGAGCCAGGGGGCCTTGACACCCCGTTCGGGTGGTCGGTGCGGTCAGGTCGACACGGCGCCGACGGGGCGGGCGGCGGTGGCGGGCGCCGGGACCGACCCCGGCGCCTGCGCTGCCAGTTGCGCCGCGGACGCCGCGCGGCGGCGCGCGAAGGCGGCGTGCTCCCGGCGGCGGGCGAGCTCCCGGCGGGCGTCGCGGCGCAGCGTGCGCCACAGCTCGCCGGCCGGCACGTCGGGGTCGCGTGCCGCGTCGCGCACCCAGCGCACGACCCGCGCCGGCGTGAACACCGCCGTCGACCGGCGGCGGCGGGAGAAGACGTCCAGCACCTCGCTCGGGCCGCCGGGGCGCCCCGCGAACCACCGGTAGGCGGCGCGCTCGATCGGCGAGACGTCGTCGTCGAGCCCGAGCCCGTTGGCCCACTGGTACATGTCCAGGCACTGGGCGTCGCGGTCGTGCTCCCAGGCCTCCAGCGCGCGGTGCAGGGCGGCAGGGTCGTCGAGCACGGGCGCGGCCGCCTCGCCGAGCAGCCGGCCGAAGCGCAGTGCGTCGCGGATGCCCTGCGCGGTGACGGGGTCCTTGAAATGGCCGGCGTCACCCGTGAGCGCCCAGCCAGGTCCGTGCGAGTGGCGGAAGTACGCCGGGTGGCGGTAGGACGTCCGGACCTTCGTGGCGCGGACGCAGCCCTCCAGCCGCCGCGCGAGCGGCTCGAGCGCGGCGACCGTCTCGTCGAACGTGGCGTTCGGATCGCGGCGGTACTCCGGCGCCCGGGTCGCGGGCGACATCAGCAGCACGACCGACTGGCCGCCGTCGCAGGGGAAGACCGTCGCGAGTTCGCGCCCCTCGCGCCACTGCATGGCGATGTGGCGCTCGTCCTCGCGCGGGTCGTCGAAGTAGGCGTAAGCCATCAGCCGGCGGTTCTCGCACTCGTGGTGGGCCCGCGTCCCGACGAGGTCGGCCACGGTCGAGGCCCGCCCGTCGGCGCCGACGACGAGCTTCGCCATGATCGTCGCCTCCTGACCGTCGCGCGAGCGCCAGCGCACGCCGGTGACGCGCCCGCGCGCATCCCGGACGAGGGCGGTGACGCGCACGCGCTCGCGGATCTCGGCACCGGCCTCCCGTGCGGTTTCGACGAGGGCGAGGTCGAGGCCGGGGCGCCGGACGCACGAGCCGTAGACGATGCCGTCGACCGGGTTGAACGGCCCGAGGACGTCGACGCCGGGGGCGGCGAGCCCGGCGCGGGTGTGCAGGGGCGGCTCGAGTGCCATGACGCGCTCCATCGCGCCGAGGCGCCGGAGCTCGGCCCAGTGGTTGGGGAAGAAGAGGTGGGTGGAGAGCGTGTCGGACGGGAACGCCGCGCCGTCGAGGGCGACCACCCGCCGGCCGCGGCGCGCGAGGGCGATCGCCGTCGCTGACCCTGCGCAGCGGCTGCCCACGACCACCACGTCCACCTGCTCCGTGCCGCGTCCCGCCTGCGTCATGGCGGCAGGATCGCATGCCGCCGGCGTCCCGATGCCCGCTCGGGACGAGGCCGCCACCGGCTCCAGCCATGGGACCCCCTGCACCTCGTGGTGCGCCGGGTCGACCGGTAGGCCAGGGTCGAGCCCGGCCAGTTCTGGGTGTTCTTGGCGCGGCGGGCGGCGGCGCACGCCGGTGCCCGCCGCGCGGGATGCGGTGCTGCGCTGCGCCCGCCCCGGCCATGGGGCGATGCTCGCACAGGCGGCGGCCTACCTCGCGGCGCCGACGAAGAGCGGCGAGGCGAGCGCGTCGCGCAGGACCTGCGAGGCCCGCGGGTAGCGCCCGAGGCGGAACGGGCCGGAGGGGTCGCCCTGGTTGTACTGGACCATCCGGACCCGCCGGTGGCTGCGCACCCGGCGGACCAGCCACCGAGCGAAGCCGGCGTCGTCGGCGCCCCACATGGCCCACTCGGCCAGCGCGAACGGCTTGCGCTGCCCCACGGCATAGCGCCGATAGAACGGCTCGAGGAAGTGGAAGGTGGGAAAGCGCGAGGAGAAGCTCGTGGGGGCCGCCCCGGCGGGCGGCGCGCTCACCGCGCAGGCGGCGAGCGCGGCGAGCAGGAGCGATCCGCGGGGCACCTCCTCAGACATCGGCGGTCTCGGCCGTGGCTGCAGCGGCCGTGCGCATCCGCGGACAGCGGCGAGATCGCCGTCAGCCCATCGAGTGGCGGATTTCCCCTGGTGGATTCATCCGGTCATCGCAACACGATGGGTTTGTGTTGAGTGATCGGAGGGGTCGGTGGTCAAGAGGCGGGGGCCGTATCGGTGGTTGACGCCGTCGGAGCGTGCTGCGGTGGCGGCGTGTTTTGAGGCGGGCGCGG
>DASPKC010000236.1:0-9418 GCA_035628295.1 Baekduia sp. | reverse complement strand
CGACTCGGCGACCATGAACCAGTTGCGGTCGTAGACCAGCTGGAGCTCCTGGGCGTACTGGTCGAGGTCGCCCTCCCCGTACGGGACGAAGCCCCAGTTGCGCTTCCACGCCTCGTTGTAGGTCTCGCCGAAAAGGTCGAGCTCCTTGCGCAGGTTGCGGCGCGACATCTTGCGGATGCGCACGCCGTGATCGCGCTCGCAGCGCTCGGCGAGATCGAAGAGGATCGGCAGCACCTTCTCGCGGTCGGCGACCTGCAGCTCCCACATGAAGAGGTCGACGGCCTTGGCCATGCCGGCCTCCTCCAGGCGCTGCACGTAGTAGGGCGGGTGCCAGGGCTGCTTGATCATCGGCTCACGGTCGAAGCCCTCGAACAGCACCCCGGCCTCGTCGTTCATCGTGAAGTCGAACGGGCCCGTCATGCGGTCGGCGCCCTTGGCGCGCAGCCAGGCCTCGGCGGCGGCCAGCAGCGCCGGGACGATCTCGGGGTCGTCCTCGAACTCCAGGAAGCCGAAGTTGCCCCACGGCTCGCCGTGGTGGTCCCAGAAGGCCTGGTCGATCTGGGCGCTGATCCGGCCGACGACCCGGCCGTCGCGGCGGGCGAGGAACAGCTTGGCGTCGGCATGCTCGAACCAGCGATTGGTGCGCTTGGACAGGTAGAGGTAGCGCTCGAGGCGCAACGGCGGGACCCACGGCGTGCCGGCGTGCAGCCGGAACGGGAGGTCGACGAAGGCGCGCAGGTCGGCGCCGCCGCGCACGGGCTCGACGGTCAGGGGCACGCCGACACCCTACGATCCCTCTGTGTCAGAGCAGGCTGCCGTGGACGTCTTCGCCAAGGTCCGCAACCACGAGCGCGCCGAGGTGCTGCGCGCCGCGCGGGAGGCCGACGTCCTGCCGTACTTCCGCCCCATGACCTCGCCGGCGGCGCCCGTCGTCGAGATGGAGGGCGCCGAGCGGATCATGCTCGGCTCGAACAACTACCTCGGCCTGACGGCCGACGAGCGGGTCCTGCAGGGGGCGCGCGACGCGCTGGAGGCCTACGGCACCGGCCTCACCGGCTCGCGGCTGCTCAACGGCACCACGCCGCTGCACCTCGAGCTCGAGGCGGAGCTCGCGGCCTGGATGGGCACCGAGGACGCCATCGTGTTCACCACCGGCCACCAGGCGAACCTCGGCGCGCTCGGGACGCTCCTGGCCCCGGGCGACACCGTCATCGCCGACTCGGGCGACCACGCCTCGATCCTGGACGGCTGCCTGCTCTCGCGCGCCAAGCTGCGCGCCTTCCGCCACAACCGCCTCGACAAGCTCGCCAAGCAGCTCGAGCGCGCCGCGGGCGACGGCGGCGGCGTGCTCGTGGTCGTCGACGGCGTGTTCTCGATGGAGGGCGACGTCGCGCCCCTGCCGGAGATCGCCGACCTGTGCGCCCGTCACGGCGCCCGGCTCATGGTCGACGAGGCGCACGGCGCCGGCGTGCTCGGCGCGCGCGGCGCGGGCACCGCCGAGCACTTCGGCGTCGAGGACCGCGTCGACCTGCGGATGGGGACGTTCTCGAAGTCGCTGGCGTCCTGCGGGGGCTTCCTCGCCGGGGACACCGAGGTCATCGAGTACCTGCGGATCTCCTCGCGCGCCTTCCTGTTCACCGCGAGCTCGGTCCCGGCGGCCGTGGGCGCCGCCCTGGCGGCCCTGCGCATCGTGCGCTCCGACGAGGGTCCGGCGCTCATGGCGGCCCTGCACGCCAACGCCCGCCACCTGCGCGACGGGCTGCTCGAGCGCGGGTTCAAGGTCGTGGAGAGCGCCGGGACGGCGGGCGACGTCGTCACGCCGATCATCCCGGTCCTCGTCGAGGACGACTGGAAGGCCGCGCTGCTGTGGAAGGCGCTCTACGACGAGGGCGTCTTCGTCAACACCGCGCTGCATCCGGCGGTGCCGCCCGGCGGCGCGCTGCTGCGCACGAGCGTCATGGCGACGCACGACACCGCCACGATCGACCGCGCGCTCGACGCCTTCAGCCGGGTCAAGACCGCGTTCGAGGCCGAGCACGGGCCGCTGCCGACGGCCGGCTGACGCACCGCGAAATGGCTGTGCGATCCCGCGTCTGGCCAGATGTACGCCAAAGTGCAGTTGTCCAAATCGTCACAAGGACATGGCCGCCCAGGAAAATCGTGCTCTGAGCGGATGTTGCACGCGTTCACAGGTTGACCACCCCCTCGCGCCTGGCATACCTTCGCTCCCGCGTCGGTGGCGGCGCACGGGGATCGGCTCCCCGGTACCGGGATCGGTGATGACCTGGGAGGGCATCGGTTTCGGGCTGGGGCCTGCAAGGACGAGCTGACCCCGTCTTTCCGCCTGCCGCGCGGCACGCACACACAAACGAGTACCGGTGGACCCTTGAGGGAGGGCCACCAGGGAGGCCTGATGAACGACGCAGCGACGATCGCCCCTGCGCCGCAGCACATGCGCGCGCTGGCCCGAGCCAATGAGGTCCGCCTCGCCCGTGCCGAGCTGAAGCGCCGTGTGTCGGATGGGGAGATCACCGCCGCCGAGGTCATCCTCGAGAACCCGTGGGAGGCGGCGTCCATGACGGTCGCCGAGCTCCTGACCGCCCAGCGGCGGTGGGGGTCGACGAGGTGCCGCAAGTTCCTGTCGTGCATCCCGATGTCGGAGGCGAAGACCATCGGGACGATGACCGACCGCCAGCGCAACGCCGTCGCGGACCTGTTGGAGGAGGGCGCGGGCGCCGACGTGCTGCGCGAGGCCCAGCCGGTGTTCGCGCCGGCCTACGCCTGAGGAACCGGAGGCGGGCAGGACCGAGTGCGAGGGCGACGTCTGCGGCGGGGAACCCGCAGACGTCGTCTTCGACGCCGGCCCGCCGCAGCGCGCCGCGCCCTAGCGCGTGGCGATCTCGAGCAGGTGGCCGTCCGGGTCGCGGAAGTAGACCGACCGGAAGGGCCCGCGCTCGAAGACCTCCGAGCACGGCACGTCGCGCGAGCGCAGCCAGTCGCGCCAGGCCTCGAGCTCCGCGCCGGAGCCGACCGCGAAGGCGAAGTGGTGCACCGCGCCGCGACCTTCGCGGCCCTCGCCCATGGCGGGGTACTCGAGGAAGCTCACGAGCGTTCCGGGGGTGCCCTGCGCGTCGCCGAACCAGAAGTGGCGCGCCCCCGGATCGTCGTCGTTGGCCCCCTCCTGCACGAGCGACAGCCCGAGGACGTCGCGGTAGAAGGCGACCGTCCGCTCGAGGTCCGCCACGATGGCGGTGACGTGGTGCAGCCCCAGCAGGCGCATCCGCTGCGGCTCGGCGGCGCTCACGCCCGGAACCCCAGGCCACCGCTGCGGCTGGCGAAGGCGCTGCGCAGCAGACCGAACGCGACGGCGAACACCGCCACGCCGGCGCCGAGCGCGGCGATGCGCGGCACGCCCGCCAACGCGAGCGGCACCACGACGACGACCGCGCAGATGCCGGAGAGCAGCGAGGTGTGCGAGCGGTAGCCGGCGAAGTGCTCGCGCACCGACAGCTCCCCAGCCGCCAGCGAGACGAGGACGAAGCCCGCCAGCAGCAGGCGGGTCCGCCCGTCCTCACCGCCGACGAAGCCGAGCACCAGGAGCACCAGCGCGATGAGGATGCAGATCTCCGTCAGCGGAAACGGGTGCCAGGGCGGCTTGGGCGCCTCCTCGAGCCGCGCGCGGCGCGAGGGGGCGCGCGGTGGCTGGCGGGTCGCGGCCGCGGGGCGCTCACGTGCGGCCGCCGTGGTGGCCGGGCCGGCCGGCCCGCGCTTGCGGCTGCGTCGTCCCATGCGCCGCGGATCCTAGTGCGGGGCGGCGCACCATCGGGCCAGGCCCCCCGGTGCGCTAACGGGCAGCCGCTGGAGAGCTTGACGTGCCACCAGCCCATGAGCATCCCCACGAGCCCGAGGCGGGGACGCACCTGGTAGGCGCCGCAGCCGGGCATGCCGAGGTCGGCGCGCGTCACCTGGTGGAAGCGGTGGCCGCGCGGGTCGGCGAGCATCGCCTCGAAGTGCAGCCGCGCGGCGGTCTCGCGCTCGGCCGCGCGGGCGAGCTCGGCGCGGGCGCTGCGCAGGCGCGCGGCGAGGCGGTCGCGGAGGGCCTCGAGCTCGCCGAGGTCCAGCAGCCGCGGCCCGTCGCCGGTGCCCACGCGGTGCTCGACCGGCGTGTGCGGGAACCCGGACACCACGGCGTCCGACAGCTGACGCTCGAGGCGGGCGATCTGGGTCAGCAGCGTCTGGCGCGCAGCGCGCTCAGGGGCGACGACGGGCGCGAGCGGCGCGGCGACGGCCGGAAGATCCGGCGTGAGGTCAGCGAGGACGACCACAGGGCGCTCCTTGGACGCGGACTGTAGCGGCCCGGGCCCGGCGCTCCAACCGGCTGCGCGCCACGCTTACCTTCCGGGGACCAACGCGTCGGCTGCGATCCACAGCGCCTCCTCGACGTGCAGCTCGGGCACGCCGGCGACGCGCACGGCGAACAGCAGGCACCGGGTCGTTGCTTTGCCCGGCGCGCGGTCGGGCGCCGGCGGCCCGAACACCACAGCGAGGGGCCCCGCCGCGTCGGCCACGACCAGCCGCCCGCGGGGCAGATCCGGGGCGAGCGGTCCCTCCCCCAGCCGCTCCCCGTCGCGCGCTGGGCGCAGCTCGAGCTCGCCCGAGACCCGCGCGGCGTCCACGGCCCACACGGCCACGCCGGTCTCGGCGACGGCGAGCAGGACGGCGTCGGCGATGCGGCCCCGCGACGGAAAGCCGCCGTGCTGCAGGCGCTCGGCGACCGCCTCCTCGGCCGGCGTGCGCGTCTCGTCGGGGTCCAGGCCGAGTTGGCGGAAGGCCACCAGGTAGGCCCCGGTGACGGCCTGGCTGCGCAGCGCCACGGCCCGCGCGCCGGTCCAGCGGCTCGAGAGGTCGCGCAGCCGGCGGCGGATCTCCTTGGCTGCGCGGCCGTCGCCGCCCTCGGCCTCGAGGGTCCAGAGCTCCAGGCCCGGCAGCTCGGCCGCGACGTCCGGATCGACGGGCGCGCGGGCGGGCTCGGGCTCGGTCACCGCGAGCGGCGCTCCAGCGCGCCGACCTGCGCCTCGAGCTCCGCGGCGGAGATCTCCCCGAAGTTCGTGTCGACGACGTCGCCGCCGCGCCGGGCGAACACGATCTGCGGGCAGACCGCCACCCCGTAGACCGACGCGAGGACCCCTTCCTCGTCGTGGCCGACGGGCAACCCCCAGCCGCGCTCGCGCACCATCTCGCGGACCTCGCCACGGTCGCCGGCGAGCGCCACGGCCGCGAACGCGACGTCCGGGTGGCGCCGGCGCACGCGCTCGACCACGTCGAGCTGGCGCACGCACTCGTCGCCGGCCGTCGCGAAGAACGTCAGGACGACCGGCCCGCGCTCGTAGAGCTCGCAGATGTTGAGCTTGTCGGGTCCGCGCACCTCGCAGGCCAGGCTGCCGCCGCCCTCCGGCCGGGCCGTGCGGAGGTTCACCGCGCCCTCCAGCGACGACGTCGCGATGGGCGCGGCGAACGGTGGCATCGGCTCGCCGACCGCCGGACCCGGCTGCGTGTCGCTGTCGCGCAGCGCCGCCAGCATGAACACGACGAGCGCCAGCGTGATCGCGGCCAGCGCGATGGGCGTGCGGTACGTGCGGCGCGGCCGGGTCGCGCCAGGGCGCGGCGGGGTGCCGAAGAGCCGCTCGGCGCGCTGGTCGGGATCCTCCCGGCGCTCGAGGCGTGCGCGGCGCTCCTCGTCCGGCGGCCCGCGCGGCGGGTCGTCGTCGGGGCCGAAGTCCAGCGGGCCGCTCACGAGGCGGCGGCGTTGACGGCGCCGCGCCGGCGCAGGCGCGGGCGCGGAACGCGCAGACGCCCGGCCGGAGCGAGGGCGGCACCGCCCTCGGCCAGCAGCAGCACCGAGGGCAGGACGACCAGGACGCCGACGAGCGACACCGTGAGGTCGACGACCGTGACCGCGCCGAAGTCGCGCAGCATCGTGATGTCGCTGAACACCAGCACCGCGAAGCCCGCGATCGCCGTGGCGCCGGAGGCCAGGACGGCCGCGCCGGTGGACCGGTACGTGCGCTGCAGCGCCTCCTGCGGGGGCGAGCCGTCGAGCCGCTCGCGCCGGTAGCGCTCGCTGAGCAGGACGCTGAACTCGGTCGAGATCGCGATCACGAGCGCGCCGAGCGTCACCGACATCGGGTTCAGGGGCACCTGGAAGGCGAACAGCAGCATCGACGACCAGCCCGTCGCCAGCGCGATCGGGATGAGCGGGATCGCCGCGCGGCGCCCGGAGCGCAGGGCGAGGAGCAGCACGAGGAAGACGGCGACGAGCCCCGCGACGAGCGACAGCGCCCGGCGCCCGTGCGACGCGATGTCGGCGTGGGCCTCGGCGGCGAGGACCGGCAGGCCGGCGACCTCGGCCTCGACGCCCTCGGGCGCGTCGCGCAGGCCGGCGCGCATGGTGTCGATGACCTCCTTCTGGCGCTCGAGCGGCATGAGCCGGATCCCGAACGCCAGCGAGGCGGTCTTGCGGTCCTCGGTGAGCACGCCCTGCGAGAAATAGGCCGGCACGGCGTCGAGGAGCCCCGTGATGGCCTCCTTGGACGCCACCGCCTGGCCGTCGCGGAACAGGTCGGGCAGCGAGAAGGCGGGGCACAACTCGGCCTGGCCGCAGCCGCGCTCGGCGCTGTAGCCGAAGCGCTTCTGCATGGCGCCCTGGTAGGCGACCATCCACTTGACGACCTCCGGGTCGGTCAAGCGGTCGGAGCGCACCAGGACGTCGATCTCGCCGCCCACGCCCGTGGTGTCCTGCAACGTGGTGAGGTCGCGCAGCGCCGGCAGGTCCTGCGGCACGAGCTTGAGGATGTCGGACTCCACGCGGGTCTGGGTGTCCAGGCCCCAGCCGAGCACGGCGACCGCCGCCGCGACGCCCAGCACCAGGCGCGGCCGGGCGGTCGGCGCGAGGGCGGGCAGCCCGGCGCCGGTGGCCAGCCCCCACGGCGCGGGCGGAGCGGGAGCAGGGGCGCCGGCCCCGGCGCCGGCGCTGAGCGCGCGGCGCCGGACCACGAGCGTGCCCGCCGCGCGGTCGCCCAGGCGCTGGCGCCACGGCGAGCGGCGCATGGCGCGCAGCGACAGCAGGCCCCCGAGCTCGGGCACGAGCGCCAGGGCGCGCACCAGGCCGGCGGGCACCCCGGGCGGGCGGCCGACGCGGTCCACGACGCGCAGCCCGGTCACCAGCTTGCCGGGCGTCCACCCCGCCGCACCGGCGAGGACGCCATGGAGCAGCGCGGCGAGGCCGAGCACCGCCATGGCGACGCCGAAGCCCGACCACCCGGCCTCGATCAGCAGCCACCCCAGCGCCGCGAGCGGCAGGGCGTCGACCACGTGCGCCGCGGCGCGCCGGCGCAGGACGCCGGTGGCAGCCGCGGGCATGGAGGGCGCCGACTCCAGGTCGCCGCGCCGGCGCAGCGCCGCGGCGACGCGGCGGCCGGCGCGCGAGCCGGTGATGATGTCCGTCGCGTCGCGCGCCGCGCCGGCGACGAGCCGTGCCGCCGCGCGCACGGGCCCAGGGAGGCGCGGTGCGCGCTCTTCGGCGTGGGCGACGAGCACCCCGACGCCGAGCGACAGGGCGCAGAAGAGCGCCAGCGCGATGCCCGCCACCAGCAGCAGGCCGAAGCCCTGGACCATCGGCACCGGCGACAGGAGCAGGACGAGGAAGCCGGCGGCGGTCGCCGTCGCGGCGACGGCGACCGTCGGCGCCCCGTCGCGCGCGGTCTGGGCGACCGCTCGCCGCGCGGACGTGCCACGGCGCTCCTGCAGCCGCGACTGCAGCTGGATGGCGTAGTCGACCGCCAGGCCGATAAGGACCGGCAGCACGCCGATGGACGCCATCGTCAGCGGCGCACCGAGCAGCGCCAGCCCGCCGAAGGTCAGGCCTGTGGCCGCAAGCGCGACCACCAGCGGCAGCAGCCGCAGCCGCGCGCGGAAGACGAGCGCCAGCGTGAGGGCCATCACCGCGATCGCGGCCAGCAGCAGCACGAAGATCGAGGAGCTGATCGAGTCGGTCAGGTCGGACACGACGACCGGCGCGCCGGTGACCAGGTAGCGCCCGCCATTCTCCAGGCGCCACTCCTTCATGGTGACGGCCTCGCGCACGAGCCCGATGGCCGTCGTCCGCTCGCTGTCGCTGAGGCCCGGCTTGAGGCGCACCTGCACGATCGCGGAGTCGCGGTCGGGGAACAGGTAGGCGAAGCGCGCCTTCGGCGTCCCCGCGGGCTTGGCCGCGTCGAAGACCAGCCGGGAGACGAACTGCGGGTCGTTGAGCTGCGGGATGCTGCGGATGCCGTAGCGCACGCCGAGCTGCAGCAGCGTCTGGAAGAACTGGCCCTGCACGGCCTGCGCGGCCTGCTGACGGACCCGCTCGGCCTGCTGCTTGGACAGCCCGCGCTTGCGTGCCGCGTCGTAGGCTTGCTGCCCGGCCTGCTGGGCCTGCTGCTGGGCGCCCTGGAGGCGGGCGGTGAACTGCTCGCCGATCTGCGTGACCGACTGGTTGAGGAACGTGCCGGGGCCGAAGACGACCTTGATGGGCTTGTCGCGCGCGAGGCGGGCGCACGGCCCGTTCTTGCCGCCCGGGACATCGACGCCCTGCGGCGCGTTGCCGGAGATGCAGCCCTCGAGGCCCAGCAGGCGGTTGACGTCCGACGTCAGGACGAGCCGCTGCAGGTCGCCTTCGACGAGGACGATGACGGCGTCCTCGCCGAACGCCTCGCGGTGGCGCTCGGTCGCCTTCGCGCTCGAGCTGCTCTCGCCCACGAACTGCTCGGTCGCCGCGGACGGCTCGAGGCGCAGCAGGGCGAGCCCGGCGCCGGCGGCCGCGAGCAGGCCGACGAGGAGGCCGACGAGCAGGGGCCTCCGGGCCGCCGCGCCCATGACGGCACCGAGGATGCGCTGAAGAGAGGGCACGCAGGGGTCAGGCTAGACCGCGCAGGGGTCGCGGGCGCCGGTGGCGCCCGCGACGGATGCGCAGCGCTACTCCATGCCGAGGGGTCCCTGGGACTCCCCGGAGAGGAACTGGCGCACGAACGCGTTGTCGGAGTTGAACAGCTCCTCCGCGGGCCCGGACTCCACGATCCGGCCCTTCCACAGCACCGAGATGTGCTCGGCCACCCGCCGCGCGGTCATGATGTCGTGAGTGATCAAGGTGAACGCCGGCAGATGGGGCTTGCCCTTCTCCTCGGCGTCCTTCATCACCTCTTCGTGGATCTCCTGGATCAACTCACCCAACAGCGCCGTGCGCACCGGGTCCAGACCCGAGTCGGGCTCGTCGAAGAGCACGATGTCGGGCTCCAGCACCAACGCCCGCGCGAACCCCGCGCGCTTGCGCATCCCACCCGACAACTCGTTGGGCATCTTGTCCTCCGAGTGGCCCAGC
>DASPKC010000235.1:0-3808 GCA_035628295.1 Baekduia sp. | reverse complement strand
TGAAGATCAACGTCAACGCCGTGGCGTTCGGCTTCATCGAGACCCGGCTGACCGCCGAGCTGCCCGAGCAGGTCCGCGAGGCCTTCAAGGCGCAGGTGCCGCTGGGCCGCGCCGCCGCGCCGGCCGAGGCCGCCGACGGCGTCGTCTACCTCTGCACGCCGGCCTCGGACTACGTGCACGGCCAGGTGCTCAACGTCTCGGGCGGCGTGACCATGGGCATGGTCACCTGAGGGCATGCGCGCGCGAGGCGGTCCGCGGCCCCCTGTCAGGTCTGCTAGGACACGTGGATGAGCGTCCGCGTCACGTTCTCGCGGAATCACACGCTGTCGCTGTCGCGCACCTGCCGCTGCGTGTGCAAGTACTGCTCGTTCGCTACCCGTCAGGCCCACCTGCACGGGCCCGACGAGGTGCAGCGGGTGCTGGACCTCGCGCTACGCCGCCGGGCCAAGGAGCTGCTGGTCCTCACCGGGGAAGCGCCCGACCACCACCCGGCCGTCAGGGCCCAGCTCGCGCAGCTGGGCTTCGAGGACTTCACCGCGTACGTCGTGTGGGTCTGCGAGCAGGCCCTGGAGCGGGGGCTGCTGCCACACACGAACATCGGCGTGGTCTCCGCGGAGGAGCTCGCCCGGCTGCGGCAGGTGACCGCCTCGCAGGGCCTGATGCTCGAGTCGATCCGCGCCGACCTGGTGGCCCACCAGGGCTCGCCTACCAAGGACCCGGCGGTCCGTCTGGAGTTCCTGCGCGAGGCGGGCCGGCAGCGGATCCCGTTGACCACCGGGATCCTGGTGGGGATCGGCGAGACGGCGCAGGACCGGGTCGCGGCACTGGAGGCGCTGGCGGAGGTCCAGGCCGAGTTCGGCCATCTCCAAGAGGTCATCCTCCAGAACTACGTGCCGCACCGGCGCTACTACGGCGAGGAGCCGGCAGAGATCGCCACGCAGGCCGCGGAGGAGCACTGGCGCACCGGGCTGGGCGCCCCGCCGGAGCTCGCGCGGCCGGCTTGGGCGACCGAGATCACGATCGACGACATCCGCGAGCTGGTCGGCCACGCCCAGCGGCTGCTGCCGGGCGTCGGGATCCAGATCCCGCCCAACCTCGCCGACTGGTGGCCGGAGCTCGTCGCGGCGGGCGCCACGGACCTGGGCGGCCTGTCGGCCAACGGCGACCACATCAGCCCCGAGCATCCGTTCCCCTCGCCCACGCAGGTGCGCAAGCGCCTGGCGCAGGACGGCGTCGCGCTGTCCGAGCGTCTGTGCACGTACCCGCAGTACCTCGACACGGAGTGGCTGGATCCGCGGGTCCTGGACGTGGTGCGCATGCGCTACTGGAGCTTCATCCCCCGCCGCGGCTCGGGCCGCCGCGAGCAGCGCACCATCCGCCGCGACCTCGTGGCCGGCGCGATCGCCAAGGGCCGCGACGGGCGGTGGCTGAGCGAGGACGAGCTCACCGCCCTGTTCGCCGAGACCCGCCCGGAGGCCATCGAGGACCTGCGCGAGGCGGCCGACGAGCTGCGCGCCGAGCTGGCCGGCGACACGGTCACGTTCGTCGTCAACCGCAACATCAACATCTCCAACGTCTGCACCGTCGGCTGCGCGTTCTGCGGGTTCGGGCAGAGCCGCCGGTCGCCCGACGCCTACGAGCACGACCGCGAGACGTTCGCCACTCGCGTGCGCGAGGCCCAGGAGTTCGGGGCCACCGAGCTGTGCATCCAGTCGGGCATCCACCCCGCCTGGGGCCTGGAGGACTACCTCGGGTGGCTGCGCTTCGCCAAGGAGCTCGCGCCCGAGCTGCATCTGCACGCGTACTCGCCGATGGAGGTCGCGCACATGTGCGACGTCTCCGGCCTACCGCCGGCCGAGGTCTTTGCCCAGCTGCTGGACGCCGGACTGGGCTCCACGCCGGGCACGGCCGCGGAGGTCCTGCACGACGGCGTACGCGAGCGCATCTCGCCCAACAAGCTGCCGGTCGCGCGCTGGGTGGAGATCGTCCAGGCCGCCCATGCCGCCGGCGTCCCGACGACGTCGACGGTCATGTTCGGCCACGTCGAGGAGGCGTGGGAGCTGGCCGAGCACCTGCGCGTCGTCCGCGAGCTGCAGGAGCGCACCGGCGGCATCACCGAGTTCGTGCCGTTGAGCTTCGTGCCCTTCCAGACGCTCCTGGGCCGGACCCACGGCATCGAGCCGATCTCGCGCGAGGAGAACCTGAAGCACACGGCCGTCTTCCGCCTGGCGCTCGGGCGCAGCATCGGCAATGTGCAGGCCAGCTGGGTGAAGATGGGCCTCGACGCCGCGACCGACGCCCTGGGCTGGGGCGTCAACGACCTGGGAGGGACCTTGATGGAGGAGTCGATCAGCCGGATGGCCGGCAGCGAGCACGGCGTCCGGCTGGAGCCCGAGCAGCTCGTGGCCGCGGCGCACGCGGCCGGCCGCCCGGCGGCCGAGCGCACGACGACCTACGAGGTGCGCCGGCGCTTCGCCGTCGGCGGCGCCCTCGCAGGGGTCCCCGCGTGAGCGTCAGGATCGGCTACAAGGCGTCGGCCGAGCAGTTCGGCCCGCGTGAGCTGCTGGACTTCTCGCTGCAGGCTGAACAGGCGGGGCTGGAGATCGTG
The DNA here is from genome assembly GCA_035628295.1 of Baekduia sp. Taxonomy (GTDB): domain Bacteria; phylum Actinomycetota; class Thermoleophilia; order Solirubrobacterales; family Solirubrobacteraceae; genus Baekduia. The sequence continues at coordinate 1,200 of DASPKC010000235.1, read as the reverse complement.
GCGATCTCCGACCACTTCCAGCCCTGGCGCCACCACGGCGGCCACGCGCCGGCGGCGATGACGTGGCTGGCCGCCTTCGGCCAGGCGAGCAGCACGTCGACCATCGGCACGAGCGTGCTGACGCCGACGCTGCGCTACCACCCGTCGATGGTCGCGCAGTCCTTCGCGACGCTGGCGATGCTCAACCCGGGCCGCGTGTTCCTCGGCATCGGCACGGGCGAGGCGATGAACGAGACGCCCGCGACCGGCATGGAGTTCCCCGGCCGCAAGGAGCGCCGGCTGCGCCTGGCCGAGTCGATCGAGGTCATGCGCCGCCTGTGGACCGAGGACCGCGTCGACTTCCAGGGCGACTTCTACGAGGTCAAGAACGCCACGGTCTACGACAAGCCCGACGACCCGGTGCCCGTCTACGTGGCCGCGTCCGGCCCGCTGGCCGCCAAGCTCGCCGGCCGGGTGGGCGACGGCTTCATCTGCACCAGCGGCAAGGACCCGGCGCTCTACGACGAGCTGCTGGGCAAGGTGCTCGAGGGCGCCGAGCAGGCCGGCCGCGACGCCGCGCGCATCCGCCGCTACATCGAGGTCAAGGTCTCCTACGATCGCGACGCGCAGGCGGCGATGGACAACTGCCGATGGTGGGCGGCGCTCGCGCTCAAGCCCGAGCAGAAGGAGGGCGTCGAGGACCCGATCGAGATGGAGCGCCTGGCGGACGAGAACGCCGACCGCGCGCACACCCGCTTCATCGTGGGCAGCGACCCCGACGACGTCGTCGAGCGGATCGCCGCCTACGCCGACCTCGGCTTCGACGAGCTCGTCCTGCACTTCCCCGGCGACGACCAGGCCCGCGCGATCTCGCAGTTCGCCGAGGACGTCCTGCCGTCGCTGCGCCGGCGCGTGGAGCAGGCCGCGCCCGTGGGCTGACCCATGAGGCGCCTCGCCGCGGCTGCTGTCGACACGTTGCCTGTGCTGGAGGACCTCGCCGGCAGCTAGCCCACGTTCGCCGGGGCGCCGGGCCTCAGCCCTTCAGCCGGGTGCAGATGTCGATGTTGCGCGCGAGTCCCAGCTGGGCGTCGGCGGGGTCGAGCAGCAGCGGCAGGATGTCGCACACGCTGACCCAGGTCGCGCCCGCATCGACGTAGCTGCGCACCTCGTCGGCGACCTGCGCCGGCGTGCCGTACGTGAACGAGCGCTCGGTCATGGCGC
>DASPKC010000234.1:0-5149 GCA_035628295.1 Baekduia sp. | reverse complement strand
CGGCCGGTCTTGACGCCGGAGACCTCGGGGACCTCGCGCACCAGGGTGTTGCGGTTGGCGATCGTGCGCACCCGGGCGCCGCTGCGCAGCGTCGCCCGCGGCTGGTCGACGGTCTCCCGGAAGAACGCGAAGCGCCGCAGGATCAGCGTGAGCTTCACGAGGTCCGTCGCGCTGGAGAAGTTGCCCTCCTGGTCCAGCCCGATCGGGTTCGCGAAGCGCGTGTCGCGCAGCCGCAGCGCGCGCGCCCGCCGGTTCATCAGGGCCACGAACGCCTTGCGCGAGCCCGCCACGCGGGCGGCGAGCGTCGCCGCCGCGTCGTTGGCGCTCTCCAGCAGCAGCCCGCGCAGCAGGTCGCGGACCGTCAGGCGCTCCCCCGCGCGCAGGCCGAGCTGGGACTCGACCGCCGCCGCTGGATAGTCGACGGCCGTCATGACGTCGTCGAGCGACGCCCGCTCGAGCGTCACGAGGGCGGTCATGAGCTTCGTGGTCGACGCGATCGCCCGGCGGTCGTCTGCCCGCTTGGCCAGCACGATATCGCCCGTGGCGGGCTCGACGAGGATCGCCGACGGCGCCTTCAGGCGCGGGCGCTCCTGGGCGCGCGCCGGCCCCGGCGCCGCCGCGAGCAGAGCCGCGACGAGCAGCACCGCGACCGCGGCCACGCGCCGCAGGACACCGGCGCCCGCCGTCACCGGCCGAGCTCCAGCCGCTGGCCGACGCGCAGCGCCTGCGCGTCGACGTCCGGGTTGCGCTCGCGCAGCTGCTCGATGGAGACGCCCGTGCGCTCGGCGATCGTCGACAACGAGTCGCCCGGCTTGACGACGTAGGTCGACGGCAGGCGGTCGCCCGCCGGCGCGTCGCGCCCCACCCGCCGCGCCTTCGTGGTCGAGGTGGTCGTCGCCCCGCGCGGCGACGACCGGGTCGGCGCCTCGGTCGTGCCCGGCCCCGGGTCGCTCCCCCCGGACCCCAGGATCGCCACGACGGCCACGGCGCACACCGCCAGGGAGAGGGGCGCCAGCCAGCGGGCAGGACTCGGAGACGGCATCGGCGCCAGGAGGATATGCCGCGAGGGCCGCGTCCCCGCAGCCGGCGGCCGATCGCCCGGTCACGTCAGGCCAGGGCCCACGCCTGCTCGCGCAGCCGCTCGGACTCGGCGCGGGCGGCCGGCGCGGGGCCGCGCCCGTCCTGCTCGTGGGCGCGCACGATCGACCGCGAGGCGGTCACGAGCCCGGCGGCGGGCCCGGGCGCCCAGGCCGGCGCGAGGTCCTCCACCCGCCCGCCCTGGGCCCCGACACCGGGCAGCAGGAAGACGGCCCGGGGCAGCAGCTCGCGCATCCGGCCGACGTGCTCGGGCGCCGTCGCCCCGACGACCGCGCCGACGTCGTGCAGGCCGCTGTCCGGCCCGGGCTGCCCCAGCTCGTGCACGAGGCGGGCGACGCGCTCCCAGACGGCCCCGCCGGCGGCCGTCTCCAGGTCCTCGACATCGGCCGCCCCGGGGTTGGACGTGCGCACGAGCACGAAGAGGCCCGCGCCGCGGGGGCGCGCGGCCTCCACGAACGGGCCGACGGTGTCGGCGCCCATGTACGGGTTCACGGTCACGAGGTCGGCGCCCAGGCCGGGGACCTCACCGAACGGCGTCGGCACCGCGCCCACCAGGCCCTGGGCGTACGCCGCGGCCGAGACGTCGATGTCCCCGCGCTTGGCGTCGGCGATCACGAGCAGGCCGAGCCCTCGCGCGTGCTGCGCGACCTCGTGCAGCGCCGCCCAGCCGGGCGCGCCGAGGCGCTCGAAGCACGCGACCTGCAGCTTCGTGGCCACGACGGCCGGCGCGACCGCGTCGAGGACCGCCCGGCAGTGGGCGGTCACCGCGGCCGCCGCGCGATGCGCGGGGTCCGGCCCGCCGGCCCCTTCGAGGGCCTCGGGCCACAGCCGCTGCGGGTCGGGGTCGAGGCCCAGGACGACCTGGGACTCGCGCTCCGTGACGAGGGCGGCCAGCCGGTCGGCGACGTGGGCGCCGCCGGCCGGCCGGCCGTCCTGCGGCACTAGCCCTTGACGGCCTTCTTGAGGCCGGAGCCGGCCGTGAAGCGCGGGACCTTCGACGCGGCGATCTGGATCGGCTCACCCGTGCGGGGGTGGACGCCCTCACGCGCCCCGCGCTCGGCGATGTGGAACTTGCCGAAGCCGGAGAAGGTGACCTCGCCGCCGCGGGCGAGCGTCTCCTGGATGACCTCCAGCGCAGCGTCGATGGTCTCGCCGACGTCCTTCTTGGACTTGCCGGACTTGTTCGTCACGTGCTCGACGAACTCGGACTTTGTCACGGGGCTCCTCCTCGTGTTCTGGGGTGCGGGCCGACGCTACCAGCGGCCCGCGGCAACGGGCCCGGTGGGCCGGGGTCGAGCGGCCGCCTTCGGACGACCGAGCGCGGCAGGATGCTGGATCCGGCGGACGGACCGCGGTCCGCCGTGTCCGGGCTCACCGCGCGAGGGCGTCCGGCAGCTCGTCGCGCGAGCCGATCCCGAGCTTCTGGTAGGTGTGCGTCAGGTGCACCTGCACGGTGCGCAGCGTCACGAAGAGCGCCTGGGCGATCTGGCGGTTGGTCATCCCGTCGGCCGCCAGCCGCGCCACGCGGAGCTCGCTGGGCGTCAGGGCGTCGACGCCGCTGCGCACCACGCGCCGCGGGCGGGCCCCTGCGGCCACGAGCTCCTCACGGGCGCGCGCGGTCAGCGCCGCCGCCCCGCACCGGTGGGCCGCCTCCATCCCGGCCGCCAGCGGCTCGCGCGCATCGACGCGGCGGCCCGTGCGCGCGACGGCCGCGCCGAGCTCCACCAGCCCACGGGCGTGCTCGAGCGCCGCGCCGGAGTCCCGCAGCAGCCGCTCGGCCTCGCGAAGATCCTCCAGACGGCCGGCGACCACGCCGTGCGTGCGCAGCGCGATGCCCACGGCCCGCGCCGCGTCCCACCGTCGCGCCAGCTCGAGCTCCTCGGCGGCGGCGGCGCGCGCGCCCTCGGGGTCGCCGGCCGCCAGGCGGGCCAGCGCCAGCGTCGAGCGGTAGGCGAACATGGCGGGGTTCCAGGGGTGCCAGCCCTCCCGCCCACGGCGGCCGACCTCCTCCAGGTCGGCGATCGCCTCGCCGAGACGCCCCTGCGCGACCCGCAGCAGCCCGCGGCCGTACAGCGTCCAGGTGAAGAGGAAGAGCTCGGGCAGCGGCCCGTCGCCCGCGGCCTCGGCCAGGACCGCGTCCGCCTCGTCCAGCGTGCCGAGCTCGACGAGCCCCTCCACGAGGACGCCGACCGCCATGGGGTGCGTATGGAACGTCGGCGTGGCCATCCCGATCTCGTGGGCCGTGCGCGCATCGGCGACCGCGTCGCGCAACGCGCCCCGGCGCAGGTGCAGCATGGCGAGCACGAGGTGCGCGCGGGCGATCGCCGCCGGCGCGCCATGACGGCGCGCGGCCGTCAGGGCCGTCTCGGCCAGCTGCGCCGCGAGACCGAAGCCCTCGGCGAAGACCAGCGGGAAGGCGACGTTGGCCCACAGGCCCGAGTGCGGGTCGTCGGCGTCGACCAGATCGTGCTCGACGGCCGGGCGCGCCCAGTCGCGCAGGCGCACCGCGCCCAGCGTGCGCAGGCAGGCCTCCGTGCAGCGCACCGCCAGGAAGGCCCGCTCCCCGGGCGTCCGGCCGGCCACGTCGTCCTCGATGCCGGCGAAGCGGGCGGCGTAGGTCCGGTAGGTGGCCGGGTCCATCATCGCCGTCTGGTGCAGCTCCGCGGCGAGCATGAGCGCCCGGTCGGGATCGGCGCGGGCGAGCTGGGCCCGCAGCTCGTCGGTCGTCGCCGCGCTCTCTCCGTACCTCCGCCGGCTGCGCAGGGCGATCGCGAGGTCGCGCCGGACGGCAGCACGGGTCGCCTCGTCGCCGACGGCGACCGCTGCGCGCAGATGCGCCTCACTGTCGTCGAGCATCCCGGCGTGCAGCTCCGCGAGGCCGAGCTCGTGCAGGACCGCCGCGCGTTCGGGTGCCCGGGGCGGCTCGGCCAGCGCGCGACGCAGGTGACCGGCGGCCGCCGCCGGCTCGCCGCGCGCCGCCATGGCGCGGGCCGCCGCGCGCAGCTCGCCCACCACCCACGGATCGCCGGAGGCGACGGCCGCGACCAGGTGCACGGCGACCCGCTCCGATCCGGCGCCGTCGGCCGCCAGCAGCCGGGCGGCCCGGCCGTGCAGCACGGCCCGCTCCGCGTCGGGCACGTCGCGGGCCGCGGCCAGCCGCAGCAGCGGGTGGACGAAGTCGAGCTCCGGCCCGCTGCGCAGCAGCCCCTGGGCAGCCAGCGCATCGGCGGCCGCCGCCGCCTCCGCGTCGGCCAGGCCGGCGAGCGCCGCCGCGTGGTGCAGCTGCGCCCGGGTGCCCAGGACCGCGACGGCGCGGGCGAGCGCGCGAGCCGCCGGCCCCGCGGCCCCCATGCGCCGCACGACGTCCGCCGGCACGCCGCGGGCGGCCAGCTCGGCCACGCGGGGCGCCTCGGCGGCGACCGGCCGCACGCCCGCGTCGGCGAGGGCGCTCAGCAGGGTCCGCGTGAGGAACGGGTTGCCGCCCGCGGCCTGGTGCACGGCCGCCACGAAGGCCGGCTGCGCACCGGCGCCGAGCAGCCCCGCGACCGCGTCGGCGCTCAGCGGCGCGGGCTCGACGACGGCGGTCCCGGGCTCGGCGGTGAGCTGGTGCAGCAGCTCGGCGCGCTCGCCCTCGGCGACCGGCCGCGCGGCCGCCAGGACGACGACCGGGACATCCTCGATGCGCCGGCGCAGGTAGGCGAGGAACCGCAGGGAGGCGGTGTCGGCCCAGTGCAGGTCGTCGGCCAGCAGCACCAGGGGCCCCCGCTGCGCGAGGTTCGCGCAGACCCACCAGAGCCCGTGCACGACCGCGAACGCCGACTCCGCGACCGTGGTCGCGGACGCGCCGGCGGCGAGGCCCACGACGGGGCCGGCGGGCGCGGCGGCCCCCTCCAGGACCCCTGCGCGCTCGTCCGCGGGCAGGTCGCGCAGCGGCCGCTCCAGCAGCTGGCGCACCAGCCCGTGCGGGAACTCCTGCTCCAGTTCCGCCCCGCGCGCCGTGAACACCCGGATCCCGCGACGGCCGGCCTCCTGGCGGCCCGCGGTCAGCAGG
>DASPKC010000233.1:0-6529 GCA_035628295.1 Baekduia sp. | reverse complement strand
AGCACCCAGTCGAGCGTCTCCTCGGCCACGCGGCGCAGCAGCGGATCGCCGCTGGCCTGCCAGCCGAGCACGTAGTCGCGGGCCAGCAGCGCGTTGTCGTAGAGCATCTTCTCGAAGTGCGGGACGGTCCACGTCCGGTCGACGGCGTAGCGGGCGAAGCCGCCGCCCACCTGGTCGTGGATGCCGCCCGCGCGCATCGCGTGCAGCGTCCTGAGCGCATGCTCGTCGGCGCCGGCCTCCAGGAGCCAGAGCAGGGCGCTCGACGGCGGGAACTTCGGCGCGCCGCCGTAGCCGCCCCAGTCGTGGTCGGCCTGCGTGGCCAGCGCGCGCCGGGCCTCGCGGAGCGTCGCGGCCTGCAGCGGCTCGGTGCTCGGGCGCAGCCGGGCGGTCATGCCCAGGCGCTCCTGCATCCGCGCGCCCTGCGCGCGCACCTGGTCGCGCTGCGTGGCCCACGCCTCGGCGACGGCCAGCAGCACCTGCGTCCAGGCGGGCATCTGGCCCATGGGGCGGGGCGGGAAGTAGGTGCCGCCGTAGAACGGCACCAGCTCCGGGGTCACGAAGACGTTGAGCGGCCATCCGCCCTGACCGGTCATGGCCTGCACGGCCTCCATGTGCAGCGCGTCGACGTCGGGGCGCTCCTCGCGGTCGACCTTGACGCAGACGAAGTGCTCGTTCATCACCGCGGCGGTCTGCGGGTCCTCGAAGGACTCGCGCTCCATCACGTGGCACCAGTGGCAGGAGGAGTAGCCGATGGAGACCAGCAGCGGCCGGTCCAGCTCGCGGGCGCGCGCCAGCGCGGTCGCGCCCCAGGGCAGCCAGTCGACCGGGTTGTCGGCGTGCTGGAGGAGGTAGGGGGAGGTCTCGTGCGCGAGCGCGTTGCTCATCGACGACGCGGTGCCCGGCGCAGCTCCAGGCGATACCCCGCATCGAGGACGCCGGACTGCTCGGACGACGGCGTCACCGCGATGTACGCGGTGCGCCGCGTGGCCGACCGGTTGGTCAGCCGCGCGGTGTCGGTGCGGCCGGGCCCGCGCGTGGACGTGTCGACCGGGCGGGCGCTGATCGTGCGCGCCGAGCGGTCGTAGATGGCCAGGTCCGGGTCGCCGGACGTGGGGTGCAGCAGCACGCTGAACGACGCCCGTGCGGGGATCTCGACCCGGTAGACGTCGACCGGGTCCTCGATCTCGTCGACCGTCGCGCGCACGAGCTTGCGCCCGGCGCCGCGCCACACGGCCGGGGCGCGCCGGGAGAAGACCGTCCCGTCAACGAACGTGATGCCGTCGTTGGGCTCGCGCGGGTCCTCGCGCGGGACGGGCGCGGCCAGCGCCCGCGGCAGGTTGATGAGGCCGAAGCCCGACCCGGCGTCGTAGCCCTGGCGGCTGACGTCCACCGCCGTGCGTCGCAGCAGATCGGCGATCTGCCCGTTGGCCGTCCCGGGGCGCGCGGCGAAGAGCCAGGCCGCGGCCCCCGCCACGATCGGGGAGGCGAAGCTCGTGCCGTCCTGCAGCGTCAGGCCGTCCCGCGTGCCGTCGTCGTCCAGCGCGACCGGCGTGGCCACCGGCACGCGCTCGCCGGGCGCCGCCACGTCGACCGCGGTGTTCTCGTTGCTGAAGAGGCTCGGCTCGAGGTTCTGGTTGAGCGCGGCGACGCTGAGCACGTGCGGGTAGGCAGCCGGATACGTGACCGGGTTGCCCTCGAGGAAGTCGTTGCCCACCGCCGCGACGACGAGCGTGCCGGCGGCGTAGGCCTTCTGGATCGACTCGAACAGCGCGAAGCAGTCGCTCGGCGAGCCCAGCGAGAGGTTGATGACCTTCACGCCGGTGCGCACGAGGCGCCCGACCCCCTCGGTCACCTGCGCGCAGGTGATGTCCTCGTCGGGCAGTCCGAAGGACACGACGCGGTTGCCCGGCAGCACCCCGAGGACGCCGGTCCCGTTGTTCACCCCGGCGGCCGCCGACGCCACCATCGTCCCGTGCGGCGCCTTGACCGGGACCTCCGGCGTGATGGAGACCGTGTTGGGTCCGACGTCGGGGTGCGAGAGGTCGACGGCGTCGTCGACGATCCCGATGCCGACCGTCGGCGCGGGCGGGGCCAGGGCACTCGTGGGCGGGACCACGGCGATGCGCGCCCACCGGTCCTGCGCGGCGTCGAACGCCGACTGGCGCGCGAAGCGCGCGTCGGGCTCGGCGTAGCGCAGCAGACCGCCGGCGCGCAGCCGCGCCGCCAGCGCCGGGCGCGGCTGCGGCGGACCTGCAGCACGCCGGGCCCGGTGCGGCGGGCGCCATGACGGGCGGCGAGGGCGCTCGTGCGCGCGCCGTCGCGCACGCCAAGCAGCCACGTGCCGCTGCTCGCAGCGCTCGCCGACGCGGGCAGGCGCATGGGGCGCTCACCGAAGCCAGGGGCGGCGGCGGCCGCCTGCGCCGGCGCCCCCACGGCCAGGGTCGCCAGCAGCACACCGAGACCTCGCACGCCGTCCAGCCTAGCCGCGGCGCGGCGTGGGGGCCGCGGAGCGCGGGTATGTTGGCCGCCCATGGCTCACCGCGAGGTCGTCACCGCGCTCAACGCGCCCGCTGCCATCGGCCCCTACAGCCACGCCGTGCGCGCCAACGGGCTGCTGTTCTGCTCGGGGCAGATCCCGCTCGACCCGGAGACCGGCGAGCTCGTGGCAGGCGGGCCCGGCGAGCAGGCGCGCCGGTGCCTGGAGAACCTGCAGGCGGTCTGTGCGGCGGCCGGCGCGACGCTGGCCGACGCCGCGCGCGTGACCGTGTACCTCACCGACATGGGCGCCTTCGCCGAGGTCAACGACGTCTACGCCACGTTCTTCACCGGCGAGCCGCCCGCCCGGGTCGCCATCGGCGTCGCCGCCCTGCCGAGGGGCGCGCAGGTGGAGATGGACGCCGTCGTCACGCTGACCGACGGCTGAGCGGCGGGCGGCGTGCCCCCACCGCAGGCCGCCGACATCACCGCCGCCCGGCGCGCGATCGCCGACGTCGTACGGCACACCCCGGTCCTGCCGTCGCTCACGCTGACCGAGCAGTGCGGCGTCCCCGTGGTGCTCAAGACGGAGGGCCTGCAGCGCACCGGCTCCTTCAAGATCCGCGGGGCGCTGGCCAAGCTGGAGGCGCTCGGCGCGGCGGCCGCGCCGGGCGTCGTGTGCGGCAGCGCCGGCAATCACGCGCAGGGCGTCGCGGCCGCCGCGGCGGTGCGCGGCGTGCGCTGCGAGGTCTTCATGCCCGCCGAGGCGCCGCTGGGCAAGATCGCGCGCTGCCAGGAGCTCGGCGCCCAGGTGACCGTCGCGGGGGAGTCCGTGGAGGACGGCCTGGACGCGGCCCGCGCGCGGGCGCGCGAGACCGGGATGGCGTTCATCCACCCGTTCGACGATCCCGACGTGGTGGCCGGGCAGGGGACCCTGGGGCTCGAGCTGCTCGAGGACGTGCCGGACCTGGCGCGTGTGGTGGTGCCCATGGGCGGCGGCGGCCTGGTCTCGGGGGTGGCGATCGCCTTGAAGTCCGCCCGGCCGTCGGTCGAGGTGGTGGGGGTGCAGGTGCAGGCGAGCGCGGCGTTCGGGCCGTCGCTGGCCGCCGGCGCCCCAGTCGAGGTCACCGCCGGGCTGACCATCGCCGACGGCATCGCGGTCAAGCGCCCGGGCGAGCTGACGCTGGCGCTGGTGCGCGAGTGGGTCGACGAGGTCGTGGTCGTCTCCGACGACGCGGTAGCCGACGCGATGGTGCTGCTGCTCGAGCGGGCCAAGCTCGTCGTGGAGGGCGCGGGGGCCGTCGGCGTCGCGGCGCTGCAGGCGGGGCGGGCCACGGCGGCCGCCTCGGGCACGACCTGCGTCGTGCTCAGCGGCAGCAACGTCGACGCCGGTCTGCTGGCGACGGTCGCGCGGCGCCACGAGACCGAGGCGGGGCGCCGGCTCGTCGTGCTCGTGCGCGTGCCGGACCGCCCGGGGTCGCTGGCCCGCCTGCTGGCCTGCGTCGCCGAGCAGGGCGCCAACCTGCTCGACGTGCAGCACCTGCGCGAAGGCCTCGACCTCCATGTCCGCGAGACCGCCGTGCAGCTCGTGCTGGAAACCCGTGGGCGGGGCCACGCCGACGAAGTGCTGTCGGCCATCGCCGCGGCAGGGTGGACGCCGCACCCGCTGGGGTAGAGCATCGGCCTCGTGCCGACGCCGATCGACCGTGACCGCATCGCCGAGCTGACCGCGCGCGAGGGCGCGCGACTGGACGAGCGCACGCAGGCCTCCGCCGCGATGTACCGCCGGGCGCGCCAGGTGCTCAGCGGCGGCGTCGCCTCCTCCTACCAGGCGCGCGACCCGTGGCCGATCTACCTGGAGCGCGGCGACGGGCCGAAGGTCTGGGACGTCGACGGCAACGAGCTCTGGGACTTCCACAACGGCTTCGGCTCGATGGTCCAGGGCCACGCGCACCCGGCGATCGGCCGCGCCATCCACGAGCGCTACGTGCGCGGCACGCACTTCGCCGCGCCGACCGAGGACGCGATCGTGGTGGGCGAGGAGCTCGCGCGGCGCTGGGGGCTGGCGCGCTGGCGGTACACGAACTCCGGCTCGGAGTCGACGATGGACGCGATCCGCATCGCCCGCGCGCTGACCGGTCGCGACGACGTCCTGAAGATCTTCGGCTCCTACCACGGCCATCACGACACGGTCATGGTGTCGATCGGCGTGGCCTACGACGAGATCGGCCCGTACGAGCGCCCGGCGTCGCTGCCGTACGGCGCCGGCATCCCGCAGTCCACGGTCGAGCTCGTCCACGCGGTGCACTTCAACGACGCCGACGGCCTCGAGCGCCGGATCGCCGAGCTCGACGCGGACGGCCGCCGGCCCGCCTGCCTGATCATGGAGCCGGCGATGATGAACCTCGGCGTCGTGCTCCCCGAGCCCGGCTATCTCGAGGCGGTGCGCGACATCACCGCGCGCCACGGCGTGGTCCTGATCTTCGACGAGGTCAAGACCGGGCTGTGCATCGCGGGCGGAGGCGCCACCGAGCGCTTCGGCGTGCGCCCGGACATGGTGACCCTGGCCAAGGCCCTCGGCGCCGGGATGCCAACCGGCGCGATCGGCATGACCGAGGCGGTCGCACGCGTCGTGGAGGACGGGACCGTCTACCAGGTCGGGACCTTCAACGGCAACCCGCTGGGCATGGCGGCCATCCGCGCGTCGCTGACCGAGGTGCTGACCCCCGAGGCCTACGCGCACCTCGAGCGCCTCGAGGACCGGATCGTCGCCGGCTGCCAGGGGGTGGTCGAGCGCCATGACCTGCCGGGCTACGCGCTCGGCGCCGGCGCGAAGGGCTGCGTCACGTTCGCGCCCGTGCCGGTGCGCGACTACGCGACGTTCAAGGCCCACCAAGACGCCGCGCTGTCCGAGCTGGCGTGGTTGTACAACCTCAACCGCGGCATCTTCATGACGCCCGGCCGCGAGGAGGAGTGGACGCTGTCGGTGACCCACACCGACGAGGCGATCGACCACTACGTCGCGGTCTTCGAGGAGCTCGCTGGCGAGTTGCGGTCCTAGCCGTCGCGCAGCTGCGCGCGGCGGATCTTGCCGCTGGCGGTCTTGGGCAGCTCGGCCGCGAAGTCCACGCGCCGCGGGTACTTGTACGGCGCCGTCTGCGCCTTGACGTGGTCCTGCAGCTCGCGCGCAAGGGCGTCGCCCGGCTCGCGACCCTCGCGCAGGACGACGACGGCGCGCACGATCGAGCCGCGTTCGTCGTCCGGCGCGGCGACGACCGCCGCCTCGGCGACCGCGGGGTGCGAGACGAGCGCGGACTCCACCTCGAAAGGGCCGATGCGGTAGCCCGCGCTGATGATCACGTCGTCCGTGCGCCCTTCGAAGTGCAGGAAACCGTCCTCGTCCTGCGTGACGCGGTCGCCGGTGCGCCACGGCTGGTCCATCGGCCACGGCTCCTCGCCGAGGTAGCCGAGGAAGAACGTCGGCACGGTGCGCGGGTCGCAGACGAGCTCGCCGTCCTGGATCCACGCCTTCACGCCCGGCAGCGGCCGCCCCATGGATCCGGGCCGTGCCGCCTGGCCGGCGAGGTTACCGGTGGTCTGGCCGGTCTCCGTCTGGCCGTAGCCGTCGCGGACCTGCAGGCCCGTCGCCTCCTCCCAGACGCGCAGGACCTCCGGGTTGAGCGCCTCGCCGGCGGCCACGAGCGAGCGGAGGCCCGCGAAGTGCCGCAGCGTCGCGCGCTTGGCCACCACGCGGTACTCCGTGGGCGCCATGCACAGGACGTCGACGCGCTCGCGCGCGAGGATCTCGACGCGCTCGTGCGGGTCGAAGCGGGCGTCGTGCAGCAGCGCGGTGGCGCCCCGCAGCCAGGGGGCCAGGAAGACGTTGCGCGCGCTCTTCGACCAGCCCGACGCAGCGGTGCACCACACGACGTCGCCGGGGCGCGCGTCGAGCCAGTGCTCGGCCTGCAGCGCCTGGCCGGAGACGTAGCGCTGGCCGTGCAGGACGGCCTTCGGCTCGCCCGCCGTCCCGCTGGTGAACGTCAGCAGGCACGGG
>DASPKC010000232.1:0-2289 GCA_035628295.1 Baekduia sp. | reverse complement strand
TCCTCTACGCCGACGCCGGCGCGCTCAAGTGGCGCGGGTCCTCTGGCACCGTCACCGCGATTGCCGCCGCATAGGAGCTGACTGACGATGAGAACCGCCACCACCGCGCCGACCCGCCCCCGTATCAACCAGTTCACCCTGGAGTCGATCGCGCTGACGCTGACTATCACTGCGCAGGACGCAAGCGGCACGATCACGCAGCCGTTCGTGCTGTCGTTTACCGGCGGCGGCGAGGCGCCCGGGATCCGCTACAGCGCCACCTCCGGTGAGCCGCAGCAGTTCACCGCGCAGAAGGCCGGGATCACCGCCGGTATCATCTCCACGTACCAGAGCACCGCCGGCACCGCCGCCGTGAAGCTGGACGCCGTGCTCGCCTACCTCCAGGCGCAGGGGCTCATCCCGTCGTGACGATCGCGATCACGGACGCTCAGCGCGCGGTCATCTACCAGTTGATGGACCGACCCGGGGCGTGGGGCGGCCCGACGCTGCTCACGCAGGATGCGCTGTACACCACGCTGCGCCTCAACGAGTTCGAGGGCGTCGAGCAGGTGGACCTCGGCAAACTCGGCAAGGTGACGCACGACTTCCACCTCGAGCCGGACGCGATCGCGATGCTGCGCGCGTTCCTGGCGCTGCCCGGCCAGCCGCGTCTCACGGGGCGCGTGGCGGCATCCCTACTGAGGAGCCTCTGACCCATGACGCACACGTGGATTTATGACGCCGCCGGACTCGCCATCTTTCTCGCCGCCCTCGTCGTCGCCAGCGCGAGTCGGTGAGCACCCCGTCGTCGGGGCGATCAGGCTGCTGGCGATGGCGGCGGGGGTGGTCGTGATCACGCTGCATGACCTGGAGCACCTGGCCCGATGGGCGCTGGTGTCGCTGACCGCCATGGCGCTGCCGACCCACGCGGGCCGGCTTCTGGACGCGGCGCGCAGTATCCGCAACGGCAACGGCCACCGATAGGAGGACCCCCATGTTCAACCGACACCGCATCCTGGCCGCCCTTGGGGCGGGACTTGTCGCCGCCGCTACCACCGTCGCCGGGCCCGTGGGCGTCGTGTGCGGCGTCCTGGGCGTCGTGGTGACGACCCTGGTGGACCCGCGCCAGGTCCTGCCGGCCGGCAAGGCCACCGCGCAGGCAGCGGGGGAAGCCGGCGCCGTCGCGGCGGCCACCGCGGGGCGGAAGCCGAGGGCGAAGGCGTAGCATGGCCCGCAACGCCGCGCTGGAGCACCTGCACCCCGCATTTCGCATGCGGGCGCTGGCGCTGGAGGCGCGGCTCGCGGCCGAGGGCATCCCGCTGCACCGCTACGAGGCGGCGCGCACGCCGTGGCGTCAGGCGGAGCTATACGCGCGCGGGCGCACCAGCGGTTACGGGGAGTTCGGCAAGACCGTCACCCGCGCGCGGGCGTGGGAGTCGTGGCATCAGTACGGGCTCGCCGCGGACTACGTGTTCCGCGTCGACGGCAAGTGGACGTGGGCCGAGCCCGAAGCGGGCATGTGGCACCGCTACCAGCAGCTCGCCCATGACCTCGACCTCCAGACGCTGTCCCGAGAGAAGCCCCACGTCCAGCTCCCGGCGCGGCGGAGCGACCTGCTGGCGGGCAAGTTCCCGCAGGGTGGCGACGACAGTTGGGAGGCGTGGCTGGAGGACCAGATCGAGCGCTGGGGGTCCACCGCGCGCGAGGTCGCGGGCGTCCTGCACCCGGGCGCGCCGCCGTTGGTGAGCCTCTACGAGCGCCCCGCCGAGGTCGCGTGACCCGCGTGGCCCAGGCGCTGCTCCTGCTGGCGCTCGGGCTCTGGATACTCTGCGGCCCCGGCTGCCGCGTGGACGGCGTCGAATACGTCGCGTGGCCCGAGGGCGACCGCGCCGCCGACTTCGTCTGGACGTATTACGACGTGCGCACGCGCGCCCGCCCGGCGGTGCGCTGGGTCGCGCCCGCGTCGCTGGACTGCGGCGGCGGTAACGGCTGGGTCGACGCTTACGAGCGCTGCGTGGCGGGCATGTTCCGCTCGGACACCTGGACCGCCGACGTGGCGCACCCCGACGGCGTCCACGTCGCCGACACGGCGCTCGCCCACGAGCTCTGCCACGCGCTGACGGACTGGCACGGCTACGTCGATGCGGGGCACGCGGTCTGCTACCAGGGCGGCGGGCTCGTGCAGCAGGTACAGGCCGAGCTGCGTCGGGCGTTTTAGCGCAGCCCGACCACGGCTAGCGCCTCGTCCACCGTCTCGACGACGGCGTAATGCCCCCGCCACGCCGCGCGCCACGCCTCCTCGTCGGGGGT
>DASPKC010000231.1:0-2637 GCA_035628295.1 Baekduia sp. | reverse complement strand
GTCAGCGCGGCGGGGCTGGTGGCGCTGACGGTCTGGGCGCGGGCCACGCAGACCGCCGCGTTCGACCCCTACCCGCTGCTCGAGCTCGAGGCCGGCGGCGCGGCCGGCGCGGTCGCCCTCGGCCTGGCGGCGATCGCGCTGGCGCCGTTCGCCGACCGCCGGGGGATCGTGCGATGAGCGAGCCCCTGCTGGCGCTGCACGACGTGGGCTACCGCTACGCGGGCGCCGCCGCCGACGCGCTGCGCGGCGTCACGCTCGAGGTGGGCGAGGGCGAGTTCGTCGTGCTGGCGGGGCTGAGCGCGTCGGGCAAGTCGACGCTGCTGCGGGCGGCGTGCGGGCTCGTCCCGCACTTCCACGGGGGCACCTTCTCCGGGCGCTGCGTCGTCGGCGGGCTGGACACCCGCGAGCACGGCCCCGGCGCCCTCTCCGCCGTGGCAGGCACGCTGTTCCAGGACCCGGAGACCCAGATCGTCCTCGGCACCGTGCGGGCCGAGCTGGCCTTCCCGCTCGAGAACCGGGGCCACGGCCCGGCTGCGGTCGCGCGCGGGGTGGAGGAGGTCGCGCTGGCCCTGGGCATCGGCGAGCTGCTGGACCGCTCGACGGCCGAGCTCAGCGGCGGCGAGCTGCAGCGCGTCGCGCTCGGCGCCGCGCTGTCCGGACGCCCGCCGCTCGTCCTGCTCGACGAGCCCACCTCCCAGCTGGACCCGGTGGCCGGCGACGAGCTGATCTGGCTGCTGCGGCGCCTCAACGAGGAGTGGGGGACGGCCGTCGTCCTGGCCGAGCACCGCCTCGAGCGCTGCCTCGCCGCCGCCGACCGGGTGGTCGTCCTCGACGCGGGGGCCGTCGCCTGCGACGCGCCGCCCACGCAGATGCAGGCGTGGGCCGCCCGCCACGCGCCGGTCCTCGAGGCGCCGGCGACCCGCCTGCTCCAGCGCGCCGGCCTCGACGCACCAGAGGGCCAGGCCCCTTGGTGCACGGTCGGGGTCAAGCAGACGCGGGCGCTGCTGCGGCGCGAGGGGCTCCTGCCCCCGCCGGCCGCGCTCGCGCCCGCCGATGGCGACCGGACCGCGCCGCGGCGCCGGCGCCGCGCCGAGCGGCGCGAGGCGGCGGTCGCGCTCGACGGCGCCTGGGTGGAGCTGGCGGGCGGTCGCGCGGTGCTGCGCGGCGTGGACGTGGCGATCGCGCCCGGCGAGCGGGTGGCGCTCATGGGCCGCAACGGCGCCGGCAAGTCGACGCTGCTGCGCACCGCCGCCGGGCTGCTGGACGTCACCCGCGGGCGCATCCGCGCACGGGGGCGCGTCGCCCTGCTGCTGCAGAACCCCGGCGACTACCTGCTGCACGAGCGGGTGGCCGACGAGGCGTCGCCGGGAGCACTGGCCGACATGTGCCTCGGCCACCTCGCCGCGCGCCACCCGCGCGACCTCTCCGGCGGCGAGCGCCAGCGCCTCGCGCTGGCGGTCGTCCTCGACGATGCCGAGCCCGCCGCCGCCGTGCTCCTGGACGAGCCGACGCGCGGGATGGACCGTGCCGCCAAGGAGGCGCTGGCCGGGCGGCTGCACGTCCTCGCCGCCCAGGGCAGCGCGGTCGTCGTCGCCACGCACGACGCCGAGTTCGCCGCCACGTGGGCGCAGCGGGTGATCCTGCTGGCCGACGGCCGCCCGATCGCCGACGGCACGCCGGCGTCGGTCCTCAGCGGCGGCTGGTGGTTCACGACCGAGACCGCCCGGATCCTCGGCGGGGCCGAGGGCGCGCTCACGCCCGAGCAGGGCGCCGAGGTGCTGCGCCGGCGGCTGGGGGTGGCGGCCCGGTGAGCTGGGAGGCCGGCTCGCTCGCCGTCCTGGTGCTCGTCCTCGCGCTCGGCTTCGGCTGGTACGAGCGCTCGCACCCGTCGGCGAAGGTCCTCGCCCTCGTGGCGACGCTCGCCGCGCTCGCCGCGCTCGGCCGCATCGCGTTCGCGCCGATCCCCAACGTCAAGCCGACGACCGACATCGTGCTGCTGGCCGGCTACGTCCTCGGCGGTGCGCCGGGCTTCGCGATCGGGGCGCTCGGGGCGCTGGCTTCGAACCTGGTCTTCGGCCAGGGCGCGTGGACGCCGTGGCAGATGGGGGCCTGGGGCGTCATCGGCGTCCTCGGCGCCACGCTGGCCGCGCTCGCCGGCCGGGACCTCGGCCGCTGGCCGCTCGCGCTCGTCTGCGGGGCCGCCGGCCTGTTCCACGGCCTCGTCATGGACTTCTCGAGCTGGGTGATGTTCTCCGGCCAGCACACCCTCGGCCAGTTCCTGGTCATCAGCGCCGGCTCCGCGAGCTTCAACATCGCCCACGCCGTGGGCAACGTCGCCTTCTGCCTGGCCTTCGGGCCGGCCTTCGTGCGCGCGCTGCAGCGCTTCCGCGCGCGCCTGGAGGTCCGCTGGCAACCCGTCCCGCTCCCGACCCCCACCACCTCATGATCCGTCTCGCTCTCTGCCTCCTGCTCATCGCCCTGCTCGCGCTGCCGGCCGCCGCGCCGGCCCAGTCCGCGCCCGGCGCCGCCCGCGCGGGCGCCGCCTGGCTGTCGCGCTCGGTCGGCGCCGGCGCCGACGGCGCGGCCGCCGACACCGTCGTCGCCCTGCGCGCCGCCGGCCGCCTCGGGCGCGCCGAG
>DASPKC010000230.1:0-6468 GCA_035628295.1 Baekduia sp. | reverse complement strand
CGCGCGATTCCCGAGCGCATCGCTCACGCCGGCATCCGTCGGCGCGTTTGGCTTCATCGGCCTCGCCTTCTTCGTCCGCGCCCCGCTGTCGCTGGGCTCGGTGCTGCTCGCGGGCGGGATGACCCTCGCCCTGCTGGTGCTCCCCGTGGTGATCATCGTGGCGCGCGAGGCGATCCGCGCCGTGCCGTCGTCGATCCGCGAGGGCTCGCTGGCGCTGGGCGCCACCCAGTGGCAGACCATCGCCAAGCAGGTGCTGCCCGCCTCGGTCCCCGGTGTGGCGACCGGGGTGATCCTGGCGCTGTCGCGTGCCATCGGCGAGACCGCGCCGCTGCTGCTCATCGGCGCCGCCGCCTCGCCGCGGTTCAACCCCGACGGGCTGGACTCCGCGTTCACCGCGCTGCCCGTCCAGATCCTCACCTGGTCCACGGACGCCGACCAGGAGTCGTTCCTGCCGCTGGCCGCGGCGGCGATCCTCGTCCTGATGGGCGTCTTGCTCCTCATGAACTCCGTGGCCATCTGGCTGCGCCACCGCTACGAGCAGCAGTGGTGATGTCCGAGCCCGCCCCCGATCCCCGAGAGGCCGACCCGATGCCTTCCACGTCGTCCCCCGTCGAGCCCCCCGTCCCGCTGTCGGCCGTGGCCGGCGGCCTGCGCAGCCCCTCCTCCGAGCCTTCTGCCGCCGCGCGGGAGGCGGTCTTCGCCCTGCGCGACCTCGCCGTCGCCTACGGCGGCAAGACGGCGGTCGAGGGCGTGTCGATGGACCTCTTCAAGAACGACATCACCGCCTACATCGGCCCCTCGGGCTGCGGCAAGTCGACCGTGCTGCGGTGCTTGAACCGGATGAACGACCTGATCCCCGGCGCGACCGTGAGCGGCGAGGTCCTCTTCCACGGCGTCGACCTCTACGACCGCGCGGTGGACCCGGTCAACGTGCGCAAGCGCATCGGGATGGTCTTCCAGAAGCCCAACCCGTTCCCCAAGTCGATCTACGACAACGTGGCGTTCGGGCCGCGCGTGCTGGGGGCGCCCAAGGCCGACGTCGACCGCATCGTGGAGGAGTCGCTGCGCAAGGCGGCCCTCTGGGACGACGTCAAGGACCGCCTCAAGGACAACGCCTTCGGCATGTCCGGCGGCCAGCAGCAGCGCCTCTGCATCGCCCGCGCGATCGCCACGAACCCGGACGTGATCCTCATGGACGAGCCGTGCTCGGCGCTGGACCCCATCTCGACCGGCAAGATCGAGGAGCTCATGCTCGAGCTCAAGGAGAGCTACTCGATCGTGATCGTCACCCACAACATGCAGCAGGCGGCGCGCGTGAGCGACCGGACGGCGTTCTTCATCGTCGATCTCGCCGCCGGCGAGTCGCAGCGCATCGGCCGGCTCGTGGAGCTCAACCCCACCGAGAAGGTCTTCACCAACCCCGACGACCCGCGCACCGAGGCGTACGTCACCGGGAAGTTCGGCTGATGGCCCTCCAGGCCCGCCAGCACTTCGCCGAGGAGCTCCTGGCGGTGCAGGGGCAGGCGCTGGGTGGCATCGACATCGTCGTCATGCAGATCGAGCGGGTCACCGAGGCGCTCGAGCACCAGGACGTCGAGCTCGCCGCGCTCGTGGTCGCCGACGACGACCTCGTCGACGGCCGCTATCTCGAGGTCCACCAGCGGATCCTGTCGCTGTTCGCCCTGCAGGCCCCCGTGGCGGGCGACCTGCGGATCGTCGCGGCCCTGCTGCACGTCATCAAGCACGTCGAGCGCATGGGCGACCAGTGCGTCAACATCGCCAAGCTGCTGCCGCTCGTGGGTCACGAGCCGCCCGTGCAGCAGGACATGCTCGACCGGCTGCTGCGCATGGGCCGCACGGCGCGGGTAGAGGCCCAGCAGGCCAAGCTCGCCTTCGCCGGTCGCGACGTCGCCCTGGCCGAGGACCTCGCCCGCCAGGACCGCGAGCTCAACGCGCTCAACCGCGAGGTCTTCCGCATGGCCGTCGACTGCGGCGGTGACGCCGACACCCGCGAGTGGGCGATGGCCATGACGATGGTCGCCCGCGCGTACGAGCGGATCGGCGACAACGCCGTCGACATCGGCGAGCAGGTCTGCTTCGTCGTCACCGGCCTGTTCCGGGAGTTCTCGGACTCCTCGCACCCGGCGGGGCCGCCGGCGCCTGTGAACGACCTGTGATCGACAGGGTGTCCGGGGTGTGCTGCCGTCCGCCGGGCCTCTACAGTGCATGAGGACATGACGGACCGGACGTCTTCGGCCCAGAGCGCCGATCGCGGCGGGGCCTCGCCCCGTCTGGCGGTCATCGACACCGACTCGGGCTTCCTGCAGGTCCTCGGCAAGCGCCTGGAGCGCCTCGGCTGGGAGCACCGCGTGCTGGCCACCGGGGTCCCGGTGCAGACGCTGACGGCGATGCGCGTCTCGGCCGTCGTGGTCGATCTCGGCCGCCTCGGGCCCGGCGGGTGGGAGTACCTGGAGCGGCTGTGCACCGAGCTGCCGAACCTGGGCGTGGTCGTGTGCACCGGCGGCTCGACGGTCGCCCAGCGCGTCCGGGGTCTGCGGCTGGGCGCCGACGACTGGCTGACGAAGCCCTGCCACCCCGAGGAGCTCATCGCCCGCGTCGAGGCGGTCGTCCGGCGCCGCCGCCGGGCGGAGGCGCGCGCCGACGTCTCGCCGGTCCTCGCCGGCGAGCTGGAGGTCCGCGCCGACCGCTTCCAGGCCTACGTCGGAGGCGTCTCGGTCGACCTCACGCGCCGCGAGTTCGAGCTGCTCGAGCTGCTGGCCGCCGCCGAGGGGCGGGTGCTCGAGCGCGAGGAGATCTACCAGCGGGTCTGGGGCTACACGATGGCGCGCGGCGACCGCTCGGTCGACGTGTTCGTCCGCAAGCTGCGCCAGAAGCTCGACAAGGCCTCTCCGGGCTGGAAGTACCTGCACACCCACTTCGGCGTCGGCTACCGCTTCTCCGCCGAGCCGGTGACCGACCCGGCCGAGGTCGAGGCGCTCGAGGCCTCGGTCGCGCACGTCGCCGAGCCGCAGCGCCGGCTCGCGGCCGACGACCGCGCCGGCGCCCGCGCGTAGCGCACCGGCCGCCCGGCTAGGCTCCCCGTCGTGGGCCCCGCCGCACGCAACGTCCTGATCATCGTCGCGCTGGCGGCTGCCGTGGCGTTCCTGCCCGGCGGCGGGCGCACGGCCGATTTCCTGGCCGCGTTCCTCTCGGTCGCGGTCCTCGCGTCGATCGTGATGATCCTCGCGCGCTTCTACCGCGAGAACCGCCCGGCGGTGTTCGGGCTGGGCGAGCGCCATCGGCTGCTCCTGCACGGCGCCCTCGGCGCGATCGTCCTGGGGCTGGCGGGGCGCGACAAGCTCCTGGACAGCGGCCCCGGGATCCTCGCGTTCTTCGTGCTCCTCGGCGGTGCCGCGTTCGCCCTCGTCGCGGTGTGGCGCCACCACCGCGAGTACGGCATCTAGTCCAGCGCGACGGGAGGCCCGGCCGCCGCCGGCTCGCACAGCACGCTGAGCACGTGGCCGCGGTCGCGGCGCCACCACCCGTGCACCTCGCGGCCCTCGAGCGTGACGGCCAGGGTCGCCCACGCAGTCCCGTCGGCCGGCGGCAGCGCCGGGCGCACGACGGCGTGGCGCACGTCCAGGCGCAGGCCCTCGCGCCGGACCTTGGCCGCGGCCTCCTTGCCGGTCCACAGCAGGTTGGCCGTGAGCGCCGGGTCGGGCGCCGCTGCGACGGCGCGCCGCTCGGCCTCCGACAGCCACTCGCGCAGGAAGGCCCGGCTGCGCGGCTCGACCAGCTCGACGTCGCAGCCGACGACCGCCGGCGCGTCGCAGACCGCCGCGACGGCGCGCCCCGCGCGGTGCGAGACGGACACCGACAGCGCCAGCCGGCGCTCGCCCGCCCACGCCTCGGGCGCGCCGTCGGCGGCGGCCACGACCTCCAGGTCCGCCGGCGGCCGGCCCGTCCAGGCGGCGACCGCGGCCTTGGCCGTCCAGCGGCCGAGGCGCCAGTCGGCGCGGCGCGGCGCGACGGTCAGTCCTGTCAGCACCTCGCGCTCGCGCGGGCCGAGCCAGTCGTCGCCGGCGGGGACCGCGGCGGCGTCGCGCACGAGCCAGCCGGGCGGCCGGCTCACAGGCCGGCGGCGTGCGGGGAGCGTGGCGGCATCGTCGGCATCTTCTCTTCGCGCAGCGTGCGCTGCATGCCGCGCTCGACCGCGGCGATGAGGTAGGGCCGCAGGTCGGCCGCGGGGATGATGCGGTGCACCGAGCCCGTGCGGACCGCACGCTCGACGCTGTGGATCTCGTCGAAGCGCGCCGCCAGCTCACCCTGCTTCTCCGCGCGCACCACCGGCCACAGCTCGGCACGCCGCGCACGCAGCGCGTGGCGCTCGCCGCCCTCGGCCGCGGCGATCTGCTCGTCGAGGGCCGTGATGCGGGGATCCGCCTTGGCGGCCTGCTCGACCTCGCGCACGAAGACGACCGCCGCAGCCGGCGCGCCGCCGATGACCGACGCGTGGGCGCCTTCCAGCGCGATCGTCTCGAGGTTGTCGTGCAGCTTGTTGGAGAAGACGACGAACGCGCCGCCGTGGAAACGCGACAGCACGCAGAACACGATGGGCCCGTCGAAGTTGACGACGGCGCGGCCGATCTCGGCGCCGAACTCGAGCTGCCACTCGCGCATCGACTCCGGCGAGCCGTCGAAGCCCGCCAGCGTGGCGAGCACCACGAGCGGACGGCGGCCGCTGGCAGCGTTCACCGCTCGCGCGATCTTCTTCGAGGCGCGCGGGAACAGCGTGCCCGACGTCCAGACGGTCGGGCCGTCCGCCGGCACCGCGCCGTGGCGCGGCAGCGGGTGGGATTCGATGCCCAGCAGCGCCACGGGGATGCCGCCGAGGTGGGCGTCCCACACGACCGCGATCTCGGCGTCGCGCATCGCCGCCCAGCGCTCGAGGGGCGGATGGTCGGTGTCGACGGTCGCGCGCAGGAACGAGCGGACGTCGAAGGGCTTCTTGCGGTCCGGGTTGTGCTCGGCGGAGACGACGTCGCCGATGGTGCGCAGGTCCGACCCCGGGAGGAGGTGCGGCGCGCTGCGCACATCGCGATCGGCGGGATCGGTCGTGGCGGCGCGCCGCGGGAAGCGCTCGCCGGGCGCCACGTAGGTGTGCTCGTAGAAGTCCAGCAGCAACCGGCAGGCTGCCGCCAGGTCCGGCGCCCAGTACTGCGACTGCCCGTTGGGGCCCATGACCCGCTCGTGGCCGCCGATGCCGAGGTTGTCGTCGGCCGAGACACCGCCGGAGAAGTCCAGCGCCTGCTTGCCGGTGAGCACCATCGCGCTCTGCGGCGTCATCACGAGGATGCCCTTGGTGTGCATGAGCATCGTCGCCTCGGCGTTCCAGTACGGCTGGGCGCCGACGTTGATGCCGCAGACGACGACGTTGATCTCGCCGCCGGCCTGGGTGAACTCGATGATGCGCCGCAGCACCACCGAGACCCAGTCCATGTTCTCGGTGCCGGAGTCCATCGCGATGCGGGCGCCGGCCGAGAGCGCGAACCACTCGAGCGGCACCCCGAGCTCCTCGGCGAGGTCGATCGCGGCGACGATCCGGCTGCACTCGGCCTGCGCGAGCGAGCCGAGGGCCTTCGTCGGGTCGCCCAGGAGCGCCACCCGCAGCATCCCCTCGGGGTGGCGCACGGTGACGTTGCGGATGAGGCCGACGACGATGCCGGCGTCGTTGTGGGCGGGCGGGCGGTAGACCGGCACCAGCCGCCCGTCGTCGTCGAGGTCGTGCTCGACGAACGTGCCGACGGGCTGGTGGGCCGCGGTCTCGTCGCCGTGGGCCGGCGCGAGCAGCTTGACGATCTCGGCCGGGTGCAGCATGCCGCGCCGCCGCGCGGCGATGATCCGCCGCGCCCCGTCGTCGAGCGGCTGCAGTGGGGCGGTGGGCGGGTCGTCGACCTCGACCACCACCGTGCCGGGCGCGGGGTTGAAGAACCGCAGGATGCGATCGCGCACGACGCCCGTGGCGGGGTGGCGCAGGTCCCCGCGGACGAGGACCATCTCGATGCCCAGTCCGGTGGCGGCGGGGGCCAGGCGCTCCAGGAGCTCGCGCAGCTCCTCGGGGTGGATCCGGATCTCGCCCCAGGCGCGCAGGAAGATGCGGTTCCACTGCGTGCGGCGGCTGGGCGGCCGCAGCGCCTGGAACGCGCGCAGCGCCTCCAGGGCCTCGCCGTACAGGCGCTCGAGCTCCGGCAGCGCCACGAGCCGGCCGTCGGTGTCGCGCACCGCCGTGAGGTCGCGCACCTCGGTCAGCGCGAACAGCCGCTCGTCCTTCGGGTTCCCGCGCGCGGTGCCGCGGAAGAGGAACACCTCCGGGGGCGCGGGCAGGCGCTCGAGCGCGAAGTGCTCCAGGCGCCACAGGTGCAGGCGGTGGGCCAGCATCGGGTGCAGGCCGCGGAACAGCGTGTCCTC
>DASPKC010000229.1:0-4910 GCA_035628295.1 Baekduia sp. | reverse complement strand
CTCGCCGGCGACCTCCTGCGCGGCACGGGCCGACATCCGGGCCGCGTAGCCGCGCAGCGCCTGCGTGTAGACGTGGTCGACCTGCGCCCCGTGGCGGCGCTCGGCGCGCTGGGCCGCCGCGGCCGGGTCGCCCTCGCTCAGCGTGACGATGTACGCGCCGGCGATCGGCTCCGCAGCGGCGGGCGAGGGCAGGGCGGCAACCAGGACGACGACGCCGGCGAGCACGGCGCGCAAGGGGGACGGCATGGTGGGACGGCGCTCCTCGGAGTGGCGGAACGCCGACCGTAGTGGTGAGGCGGCGGGCGGCGCCATCGCCCGTTCGTCCAGCCCAGCGCCGCCCGCGGGGCTGAGGCCGACCGGCGCCTCACGCGCAATCGCGTCACGGACAGGTCGCCGGCCTGGCAGCCCGGGCGCTGACGCCGCCCGCCCGGTAGGCGCGATCCCGCTGCGGGTACCGGGGGGTCCGTGCCGGAGGTCCTGCTCCATGGACATCGCGTGACGTTCCGCCTGCAAGGCGACGGTCCCGCGATCCTGCTCGTGCACGGGATCACGTCGAGCTCGCGCACGTGGCGCGCGGTCATCGCCGGCCTGGCCGAGCGGCACACCGTCATCGCCCCGGACCCCCTGGGCCACGGCCGGTCGGGCAAGCCGCGTGGCGACTACTCGCTCGGCGCGTACGCCAGCGGCCTGCGCGACCTGCTGGCGGTCCTCGGCGTGCCGACGGCGACCGTCGTAGGCCACTCGCTCGGGGGCGGGATCGCCATGCAGTTCGCCTACCAGTTCCCGGAGCGCCTCGAGCGCCTCGTGCTCGTCGACAGCGGCGGCCTGGGGGAGGAGGTCAGCCTGGCGCTGCGGGCGGCGACGCTCCCCGGGGCGGAGGTCGTCCTGCCCCTGCTCTTCACGCCGGTGACGCGGACGGCAGGGCGCCTCGTCGGCCGGGTCCTGGGTCGTGTGGGCCTGCGCGCCAACGCCACCATCCGCGGGCTGGCCGAGGGCCTGGACTCGCTGGGCGACGCCGACGCGCGCCGGGCTTTCGTCCACACCGCACGGTCGGTCATCGACCCGCGCGGCCAGCGCATCGACGCGCGCGACCGCCTGTACCTCTCCGAGGGCGTGCCCACGATGCTGGTCTGGGGCGAGCGCGACCGCATCATCCCGCTGTCGCACGGCCGCCGCGCCCAGGAGCTCATGCCCCACAGCCGGCTGGAGGTCTTCCCCGGGGCGGGGCACTTCCCCTTCAACGACGACCCCGCGCGCTTCGTCGCGGTGCTCGCGGACTTCATCGCGTCGACGCCCGCCGCCCGGCTCGACGCCGAGCACGTCGAGGCGCTGCTGCGGCGGGGCGCACCATGACGTCGCCCCACCGGGTCGGCCCGGACGACCGCTTCTCGATCGCGCGGCACCCGACGCACGAGGGCAACGGCGATCCCGGCGAGCTCGAGGCGCTGCGCGGGCGCATCACCGAGCTCAGCGACCGCTTCGCCGCCGACGCCTCGCACGCCCTGCTCGTCGTCCTGCAGGGCTTCGACGGCGCCGGCAAGGACGAGCTCATCACGCACGTCCTCAGCGGGGTAGATCCGGCGAACCTGCACGTCTTCTCCTTCAACACCCCGGTGGGCGAGGAGGCCGAGCACGACTTCCTGTGGCGCTTCCACCACCAGGCGCCGGCGCGGGGCATGGTGCACGTCTTCGACCGCTCCTACTACGAGGAGGTCATCTCCGCGCGCGTGCACGGCGTCGTCGACGAGCGGGAGGCAGCCGCCAGGTGCGACTCGATCAACGACTTCGAGCGGATCCTCGACCGCGAGCGCACGGTGGTGCTCAAGGTGTTCCTGCACGTCAGCAAGGACGTGCAGGCCGAGCGCGTGCGCGAGCGGCTGCGCCGGCGCGACAAGCAGCACGAGTTCTCGGCGGCGGACATCGAGGACCGTGACAAGTGGGACGCGTTCGATCGCGCCTACGAGGACGCGATCAACGCGACCGCCACGGACGCCGCCCCCTGGTACGCGGTGGCGGCGGACGACCGGCCCGCGGCGCGCGTCGCGGTGGCGCGCCTGCTCGTCGAGCTGCTCGAGGGGCTGGACCCGCAGTACCCGCCGCCCGACCCCGACGAGCTCGAGGAGGCCGGGCTCGACGAGGACGACCTCGGCTGACCGGCCGGTCGTAGGCTGCCGCCCGTGGCGGCCGCCGTGCTCGACATCGAGACCCCGCACGGGCCGGCCCGTGCGCATCTCGACCTCGCGGACGAGCCCGCGGCGGCGCTCGTCCTGGGGCACGGGGCGGGCGGCGGCGTCCAGGCGCCCGATCTGCGCGCCGCGGCCCGCGCGGCGCGCACCCGCGGGCTCAGCGTCGTGCTCGTCGAGCAGCCCTACCGCGTCGCGGGGCGCCGCTCGCCGGCCCCGGCGCGCCAGCTCGACGCCGCCTGGACGGCCGTCGCCGCCGCGCTGGGCGACGGGCCGCTGGAGGATCTGCGCCTGATCTGCGGTGGGCGCTCCTCCGGCGCGCGCGTGGCCTGCCGGACCGCCGCGGCGACCGGCGCGGTCGCCGTGCTCTGCCTCGCGTTCCCGCTGCATCCTCCGGGCCGGCCCGAGAAGACCCGCCTGCCCGAGCTCGACGCCGTCGCCGTCCCCGTGCTCGTGGTGCAGGGCGCGCGCGACCCGTTCGGGATGCCCGAGCCCGCGGCGCGCCGCGACGTGGCCGAGGTGCCGGGCGACCACAGCCTGCGCGCCGGCGTGGCGGCCGCCGAGGCGATCGTCGGCTCCTGCCTGGGGACCATCCTCCCCTGAGCGCCGCCGGACCGCGGGATACCGTCGAAGCAGGCATGGACCCCGTCTTCGCGATCCCCGTCGCAGCGCTCGGCGTGGTGATCGCCGGCGTCGCGTTCGCCGACGCGGTCGTGTCGGTCCTGCACCCGACCCGCCACGGGCGCCTCAGCGCGCGCGTGGACCGCATCGTGTGGTGGGCGATGCGCGGACGCGGCGGTCGGGCACCGGCGGGGCTGCGGGCCGTCGGGCCCGTCGCGCTCGGGCTGACGATCCTGCTGTGGCTGACCGGGCTGGGCGTGGGCTTCGCCCTCGTCTTCTGGGCCTTCGAGGACAGCGTCGGCTACGTCGGCCCCGGCGCCGCTCCCGACGGCTGGGTCGAGGCCGTCTACCTGAGCGGCGCGGCGCTCAGCACCGTCGGCTTCGGCGACGTGGTCGCCCAGGGCGACGCGTTGCGCATCGTCGCCGTCGTCGAGTCGGGCGCCGGCCTGGCGACGATGACCGCGGCGATCGCGCACCTGATCGCCATCTACTCGGTGCTCTCCGACGTCCGCAGCGCGGCGGCGCACGCGCACGACCTGGGCCTGGGCGATCCTGTCCGGGCGACCGCGCTGCTCGTGCACGGCGGCCCGGCGGAGGTGGCCCGGCTGCAGCGCGAGCTCATCCTCAACCAGCAGCACCTGCGCCGCTACCCCGTGCTGCTGCTGTTCCATCCCGAGCGGCCCGAGGAGTCGCTCGTGACGCTGCTGCGCTGCGCCTTCGTGCTGCGGCTGCTGCTGCAGTACGGGATCGATCCGCGCCGGCTGCCCTACGCGACCGACTACGCCCGGGCGTTCGACATGACCCTCGAACGGGCGCTGGACGACCTGGCGTCGGAGGTGCAGCTCGAGCGCCGGCCGCCGCCGGCGCCCGAGCCCGAGGCGGCCGGCGAGACCCTCGCCGCGCTGCGCCGCGCGGTGGCGGAGGTGGACCCGGCCCTGGCCGCGACGCACCCGGTGGACCTCGAGGCGCTGGCGACGAGCCTGCGTCAGGGCGAGACGTACCTCAGCGCGCTGGCGCGGGCGCACGGGTACCCGCACGAGCCGCTGGTCGGCTGACTCACTCGAGCCCGGCGAGCAGCTTGCGCAGCAGGCGGTCGAGCGTGCGCTGCTCGGCGGCCGTCAGCGGGGAGAGCAGCGCCTGCTCGTTGGCGACGTGCGCGGCGACCACGCGGTCGACGAGCTCCAGTCCGGCGGCGGTGAGCCGGACGCGCACGCCGCGGCGGTCGTCGGGGTCGGGCCCGCGCTCCACGAGGCCGGCGTCGGCGAGCCGGTCGATGCGCTTGGTCATGCCGCCGGAGGACAGCATCGCCGCCTCCAGCAGCGCGGTGGGGGTGAGCTCGAACGGCGGCCCGGCGCGGCGCAGCGTGGCGAGCACGTCGAACCAGCCGGGCTGCAGGCCGTGCCGTGCGAACTCCTCCTCGACCCGGCGATCGGCCAGCCGTCCGACGCGCCACAGGCGGCTGAGCGTCGCCATCGCGGCGACGTCGAGATCGGGCCGCTCCCGCCGCCAGTGCTCGACGACGCGGTCGACATGATCGGGGCTCGGGCGGGCGGGCACTTGACGGGAGCCTACCTGATGAGCAAGTATCTTCTTAGCAAGCTACTTACCAGAGAGGAAGAACCATGCTGCTCCTCGTCGGACCCACAGGCACCATCGGCCGCCCGCTCACCCAATTGCTCGCCGCGGCCGGCGTCCCGGCGCGCGGCCTCGTCCGCGACGCCCGCAAGGCGGACGGGCTCGCGCGCCGCGGCATCACGCCCGTCCTCGGCGCCGTCGAGGACGCCGCGGCGCTGCGGGCCGCGCTGGACGGCGTCCAGCGCGTGTTCCTGCTCACCCCTCCCGGCGCGCAGGCGATGCTCGACCAGCAGCGCACCGTCGTGGACGCCGCCCGGGCGGCGGGCGTCGCGCACATCGTCAAGCTGTCCTCGATCGGCGCCGACGAGGCCCCGACCGGGGCGCGGATCATCGACGCCCACCGCGCCGTCGAGCGCCACATCGAGCGCTCCGGCATGGCCTGGACGTTCCTGCGGCCGCACTGGTTCATGGAC
This sequence comes from Baekduia sp., assembly GCA_035628295.1. Lineage (GTDB taxonomy): Bacteria > Actinomycetota > Thermoleophilia > Solirubrobacterales > Solirubrobacteraceae > Baekduia. Next base: position 58 of record DASPKC010000229.1, on the reverse strand, counting down.
AACGAGCTCGGCCAGGCCCCGAGCATCGCCCAGGCCGGCGTGCTGCATGCGCCGGACG
>DASPKC010000228.1:0-8156 GCA_035628295.1 Baekduia sp. | reverse complement strand
CCAGACGATCCCGACGGGATGCGGGATGGTGAGACCGGGGCCGACGTGCACGCGGTAGCTCCAGTCCATCGAGAAGCGGCGCACCATGACGGCCCGCCAGAACGCCGCGGTCCAGCGCGGGGACGCGTTGGCCAGCCGCAGGAGGATCACCGCCTGCAACGACGGGTTCAGCAACAGGCGCACCGCGAAGCGGCCGACGGCCTGCAGGCCCTCGCCCTCGCGATCGCGGAACAGCGCGCGGTAGTCGGCGACCAGCAGCTCCCTGATCCCCGGTGTGGTCCTCGTGGTCGACATCGTGTCCCTTCCCCGGTCTTGCGGCGCGGGACATTACCCATCACCGGCCGGGGCGGCCGTCTCTGCGGCCGGCGGTCGCCGGCGCAGGATCTGCAGTAGGACGCGCGCGTCCGCTGGGTGCAGCACGCGCTCGGCGCCGAGCGTGACCGCGCCGAACACCGTGAGGGACAGCGGCGCCGCGAGCAGCTCGCCGCCCAGCGCTACGCCCACCGCCACCCCGCAGGCGGCCCCGACCGCCGGCGCCGTGAGGACGCGCACGGCGCCGATCGGGCCGGTGGCGGAGAGGACCGGCCCCAGCAGCGCGGCGCTCATCACGGCCATCGTCGCCACCATCGCGACGGCGGCCCCCTCGGGTCCGTGCGGCGGCACGAGCAGCAGGTTGAGGCCGACGTTGACGACCGTCGCGATGCCGAGCGACACGGCCACGGGCGTCTGGCGGCCCTGCGCGCTGAGCAGGAACGCCAGGAAGCTGCACAGCCCGGCGGGCACGATCGTGAGCGACAACAGCGTCAGGGCGGTGTCCGCGTCGGCGAGACCGCCGCCGTAGACCAGCCGGAGCACCGGCTCGGCGAAGACGCCGAGGCCCAGGGCGATCGGCAGCGTGACCAGCAGCACGGCCTTGACGCCGAGCGCCGCCGCCTCGCCGAGCGTGGGCCGGGAGGTGCGGCTGAGGCGCGAGAGGCTGGGGAAGGCCGACAGCGCGATGGCGGTGGTGACGAACTGCACGCTCTCGATGAGCCGGTAGGCCGAGCCGTAGATCGCCACGTCCTCGCTGTCCTTGAGCAGGCCGAGGATGATGATGTCCAGCCGCGACAGCGCGGCGCCGAAGACGCCCGCCACGCCCAGCGCCAGCGAGCCGAGCGCGACGCGCCGCAGGTCGCTGCGCCGCAGGCCGAACGGCAGCGCCAGGCCCGTGTCACGCACCCGGCGCAGCGTGTACCCGAGCGCGAGGAGCGCGCAGGCCAGCCAGATCACCGCGACCTCGGCGATGCCGCCGCCCGCGAGCATCGCCGCCACGCCGAGCACGGCCAGCAGCGCCCGGTAGAGGACGAGGGCGCGCGCGACGACCTGCACCCGCTCCAGCCCGCGGAAGAGCGCGTGCGGGGTCAGCATGACCAGGTCGACGATCATCGCCAGGCTGAGGACGGCCGTGGTCAGGACCACCCGGTCGGCGTACGGGCCCACCACGGCGACCCCCATCACCATGGCCGTCGCGACGGTCCCGAACAGGAGCTTGAGCACGACGGCGGCCCAATAGACGCGGGCGACGTCGTCCTCGCCCTGGGCGACGTGGCGGGTGACCACGTAGTCCATCCCGAACGCCGCGATCAGGACGAGGACCGCCAGCGAGGCGGCGCTCGTGAAGTCGCCGAAGGCCACGGGCCCGAGCTGGCGCGCCATGACGGAGTACAGCGCGAGGAGGCCGATCTTCCCCAGCGCGTCGGCGCCGGCCTGCAGGATCGAGTTGACGGCGACGCGGCGCGTGCCGCCGCGGCCGGCGGCGGCCGCGGCCATCAGGCGACGGCGTCGAGGATGTAGTACGCGGCGAGGTTGCGGTGCCCGCCCGTCACCGCCCACTCCTCGTAGGCCATGTACGGCGCGCGCAGCGCCGGCGAGAAGCGGAAGTACCAGCCGCCCGTGAACACCGGCACGATCTCCGCGCGCGACCAGCACCGCCGGCCGATGGCCTCCAGCGCGTCGTACCAGCAGTGGTCGTAGTGCGCCCGGAAGACCGTGTCGGGCTCGCGGTCCAGCGTGCGGCGCATCGCGGCCTTCGCGAGGCCGTGCGGGACCACGCGGTTGAGGAACGCGTGGGCGCTCCAGCTCCCCGACAGGTAGCCGAGGAAGCGGCCGCCCGGCCGCTGGTAGCGGCTGAGGTTCTCCAGCGCGTCCGGGACCGGCTTGACGTGCTCCATCGTCAGCCAGCTCAGCACGAGGTCGAACTGCCCCACGAGGTCGTCGTGCAGCGTGCAGACGTCGCCCACGACGTAGTCGTCGTAGCTGCCGGCGGGGGCCTTGCGCAGCTCGTCGGCGTCGACGTCGAAGCCGACGTAGGTGCAGCCCGGGGGGCGCTCCTGCGGCGGCACCATGGGGCGCGCGCCGGCTCCCAGGTCGAGGATCCGGATGCCGGGCTGCAAGGCCTCTTGCAGCCGCGGGCGGAACGGCACGTGCCACGTGTCGGTCGCGTAGCGCTCCGGCAGCCGGCCCCGCAGCGACTCGCGCGCCGCGCGGGCGATCAGCTGGCGGCGCGGCGTGCCCGCCGGGGCGCGCCAGACCTGGATGCCCAGCTCCTGCGCGAGCTCATGGACGCCTGCCCGCGTCGCGTTCGTGGTCCGGCTGTCGGCCCCCATGTGCATGCGGTCAGCGAGCCTACCGACGCCGCCGCCGGAGCCCGCCGACACCGAGTTGCAAGGATGCCGCCATGCCGACCGCGTCCATCCCCCCGGAGATCTTCAAGGCCTACGACGTCCGTGGCCTGCACACCGAGCAGGTCGACGGCGACGTGGCGGAGGCGATCGGCCGGGGCTTCGCCCGCGTGATCGCCGACCTCGAGGGCAAGCCGACGTCGCAGCTGCGCCTGGGCCTCGGGCGCGACATGCGCCTGCAGGCCCCCGAGTTCGCCGCCCGCTACCGCGCCGGCATGGTCGCCGAGGGGGCGCACGTCCTCGACGCGGGCCAGGTCGGCACGGAGGTCCTCTACTACCTCGTCGGGTCGCGGGACCTCGACGGCGGGCTCATGTGCACCGCGTCGCACAACCCGGCGTCCTACACCGGCGCCAAGCTCGTGCGCCGCGGGGCCATCGCCCTGAGCGGCGACGCCGGGATCGGGGAGCTGCGCGACCTCGTCGTCGGCGGCCGCCTCGGCGACGCGCCGGGCGGCGGCTCCGGCGAGGACGTCGACGTCTGGCCGGAGTTCTTCGAGGCGGCGCTCGCGTTCATCGACCCCGAGAACGTCAAGCCCCTGAAGGTCGTCGTCGACGGCGGCAACGGCATGGCCGGCCCGATGGTCGGCCCCATCCTCGACCGCCTCGGGCTCGACCTGGTCGAGACCTACTGGACGCCCGACGGCACGTTCCCCGACCACGAGCCCAACCCGCTGCTGCCCGAGAACCGCGAGTTCATCATCCGCAAGGTCGAGGAGACCGGCGCGGACCTCGGGATCGCCTGGGACGGTGACGCGGACCGGTGCTTCTTCATCGACGACACCGGCGCGTTCGTCGACGGCGACTTCCTGACGGCCATCCTGGCCGAGCACCTGCTGGCCAAGCAGCCGGGTGCCCACGTCCTGTACGACGCGCGGGCGTCGCGCGCCGTGGCCGACACCGTGCAGGCGGCGGGCGGCACGGCGCACATCAACCGCGTCGGCCACGCCTTCTTCAAGACCCGCATGCGCGACGAGGGCGCGATCTTCGGCGGCGAGGTCTCGGGCCACTACTACTTCCACGACTTCTACAACGCCGACTCCGGGACCATCCCGGCGCTGCTGGTGCTGGAGAAGCTGTCCGTGGAGGACAAGAAGCTCAGCGAGCTGCTCGCGCCCTACCGCTCGCGCTACTTCATCAGCGGCGAGATCAACTCCGAGGTGGCCGACGCGGCGGCCAAGATGGCCGAGCTCGAGCAGGAGTACGGCAGCCGCCCCGGCGCCGTGGTGACGAAGGTCGACGGCGTCTCGGTCGACTTCGAGGACTGGCACTTCAACGTGCGCCCCTCCAACACCGAGCCGCTGCTGCGCCTGACGCTGGAGTCGCTCGTCTCGCAGCAGGACATGCAGGCCAAGCGCGACGAGGTGCTGGCCCGGATCCGGGCGTGATCCACGAGATCGCCGTCCCGACGCCGTTCGCGGTCGGCCGCGTCAACTGCTGGCTGGTGGAGGACGACCCGCTCACGCTGGTCGACGCGGGGCCGAACTCGGCGACGGCGCTCGTGGCGCTCGAGGCGGGCCTGGCGCAGCACGGCCGCCGCGTCGAGGACCTCGAGCGCATCGTCCTCACCCATCAGCACATCGACCACATCGGCCTCGCCCAGGTCCTGGCCGACCGCTCGGGCGCCGAGGTCTGCGCGCTCGACGCGCTCGCGCCGTGGCTGGCGTCCTACGGCGCGGCGATGGAGGCGGACGACCGGCATGCGGAGGACCTCATGCGCCGCCACGGTGTCCCCCACGACGCCGTGCGGGCGCTGCGCAGCCTCGTCTCGCTTGTCCGGGCCTGGGGCGCCGCGGTGCAGGTGACGCACGAGCTGCGCGACGGCGGCGAGCTGGCGTTCGCCAACCGCACCTGGACCGTGCTGCACCGGCCGGGCCACTCCCCCAGCGACACCGTCTTCCACGACGAGGGGCGGCGCGAGCTCATCGGCGGCGACCACCTGCTCGCGCGCATCTCGTCCAACCCGCTGGCGTCGCGGCCGCTATCGGGCGACGGGCCGGCACCGTCGGCGCTGCTGAGCTACCTCGCGTCGCTGCGCGCCACGCGCGAGATGGACCTCGAGGTCGTGCTCGGCGGCCACGGCGAGCCGGTGCGCGACCACCGGGCGCTGATCGACCAGCGCTTCGCCATGCACGAGCGGCGCGCGCAGAAGATCGCCGGGGTCCTGCGCGACCAGCCGCTCTCGGCCTACGAGATCGCGCGCGAGCTGTGGGGCGATGTGGCGGTCACGCAGGCCTTCCTCACCCTCTCGGAGGTCCTGGGGCACCTCGACCTGCTCGCGCAGCGCGGCGCCGTGACCTGCGCGGAGGACGACGGCCTCGTGCGCTTCGCCGCGGCGTAGCTGCGGCTCAGGCGACCGGAGCGGGTGCCGGCTCGAGCGCGGCGAGCACGCGCTCGGCCACGCGCGTCCAGGTGAAGCGCGCGGCGTGGGCCCGGGCGCGCCGGCCGAGCTCCTGCGCCGTCGCCGGATCGGCCAGGCGCAGCATCGCCGCCACGAGCTGCTCCTCGTCGCCGGGGTCGACGAGCACGCCGCCGTCGCCGATCGGCGTCGCCGCGCCGCCCCAGCTCGTCCCGATGCTCGGGATCCCGGCGGCCCCCGCCTCCAGGTACACGATCCCGAACGGCTCCATCAGCGAGGGCAGCACGAAGCAGGTGCTGCGCTCGAACAGCCCGGCGAGCCGCGCGCGGTCCTCGCCGACGGCGAGGTCGGGACGGCCGAAGGCCTCGACACCCGGCTCGTCGATCGGCGGGTGCTCGCCGACCACGGTGAGCGTGGCGGCCGGGACCTGCTCGCGTACGCGCCGGAAGGCCGCGAGCACCGCCGCGCCGTTCTTGCGCTCCCACTCCCGGCCCACGAACAGGAACCGCGGGACGGACCAGTCGCGCTGCGCCGGGTGGGTCTCGAGGTTGGCGCCGAAGCCCGTGACGTGCACCCGGCTGGCGTCGACGCCGTAGTCGCGCACGATGGACGCGGCGGTCCAGTCGCTGGCGGCGCAGCACGCCAGCGCCCCGCGGCAGATGCGCCGGTCGCGCGCGGTCCAGGCGGCGGCGGCGCGGCGGGTCATCATCGCCGGGTCCGACCAGCCCGCCGGGACGGCCTGGGCGACCGTCATGTCGTGCAGCGTCACGTACCGCGTGCCGGGCGGGAGCTCGAAGCCCGTGTCGAGCTGCAGCACCAGCGCGTCGCGCTCGCGGGCCAGACGGCGCGCCACCACGCGCGTGCGCACGGCGGCCATCTCGGGCCCGTGGGCGGCGCTCGGCTGGCGGATGCCGGACGCCCGCAGGAGTCCCACGAGCCCGCGCAGCACCTGGCGCGGCGGGTCGGCGTTGACATGGCCGACGTCGGCGCCGAGGCCCTCGAGCGCGCGCCCGAGGTGGTACGGGATGCCCGACCAGGTGCCGCTGTGGTGGCCTTCGCCCTGGGCCGCGATGACGATGCGCACCTCCGGAAGGGTGCCGGGCGGCGCGGACGCGGGCGTCGCGGTCGCGTGCCGCTGCTAGCTTGCCCGCGCCATGGGCAACCTGCCTGCTCCCGTCCGCCGCGGTGCGGTCACCGCGATCCGCCGCCTCCCGCCGCGCGCCGTCCGCCGGCTGCCCGGACGTCGCCTGCGCTCGCTCGTGCTGCCCACGGTGGGCGACGTGCTCGGGGCCTACCCGGTCGCGTTCGAGCGCGCGCCCACGCACTACGGCTTCGAGCTCGCGGGGACGACGGAGGACCTGCTGCAGCGCAACGTCTATCTCTTCGGCGTCTGGGAGCCGCACATCTCGCGGTGGGTGCACGACTTCCTGCGCGAGGGCGACGTGGTCGTCGACATCGGCGCCAACGTGGGCTGGTTCTCGCTGCTGTGCGCCCGTCGCGTCGGTCCGCGCGGCCGGGTCGTCGCCTTCGAGCCGGTGCCGTCCATCGTCGAGGCGCTGCAGCGCAACCTCGCGCTCAACGACATCGGCTGGGTCGACGTGCACGCGTGCGTGGCCGGCGACGAGCCCGGGACCGCCGAGATCTTCCGCGGCACCGGCGACAACCTCGGCCTGTCGAGCACCGAGGCCGCAGCGGGCGCCGCCTCGGAGGGCGTCGTGGCGAGAGTCCGCGGCGCCGACGTCGTGCCGGCGGAGCTCTGGTCGCGCGTGCGGCTGGTCAAGGCGGACACGGAGGGCGACGAGCTGCGGGCGCTGCGCGGCCTCGAGCCGCTGCTGCGCGCGATGCCCGCGGGCGCCGCAGCCCTCGTGGAGGTCACCCCCGACGAGCTGCGCCGCCGCGGCCAGACCGCCCAGGAGATCGTCGACCTGCTGCGCGGCGCCGGCTTCGACCGGATGGCGGTCGTGCCCAACAGCTACGAGAGCGCCGACTACGCGGGCGGCGACGTCCTCGGGCCGCAGCCGATCGCCGCCGCGCCCGACGACAAGGCCGACGTCCTCTTCGTCAAGGGCGCGTGAGCCGCATGGACGCCGCGACCGAGGCCCGCAGCCTCTCCTGGTACCACACGCTCGAGCTGCCGGGCCACACCACGACCGGCACCTTCGACCTGCGCCCGTTCGTCGGCGCGTACGGCCTGCCGGAGGACCTGACGGGTCAGCGCGTGCTCGAGGTCGGCACCTGGGACGGCTTCTGGGCCTTCGAGTTCGAGCGCCGCGGCGCGGCCGAGGTGATCGCGCTCGACCTCGACGACGAGCGCGAGCTCGACTGGCCGCCGCGCCGGCGCCCGACGTCGTGGCCCGAGCACCCGCGCGGCCGGGGCTTCGCGGTGGCCAAGGAGCTGCTCGGCTCCCAGGTCCAGCGCGTCGTGCGCTCGGTCTACCACGCGACGCCCGAGGACCTCGGCGAGTTCGACCTCGTGTTCTGCGGCTCGGTGCTCATCCACCTGCGCGACCAGCTCCTGGCGCTGGAGCGCATGGCGAACCTCACGAAGGCCGGCGGGCGGTTCATCGGCGCCGAGGAGTACGCCCGCGGGCTCATGGCGGCGCTGCCGTTCGCCGCGTCGCGCTACCACGCCGACCGCGACGCCGCGGTCGTGTTCTGGCTGCCCAACCGGCGCGCCTGGCGGCGGATGCTCTGGACGGCGGGCTTCGACCGCGTGGAGGAGCACGGGCGCTTCGACATGAAGTCCAACGAGGGCTACTCGGTCCCGCACGTCGTCCTGCACGGCTTCAAGTGAGCGAGGCCGCGCAGCGCGCGGCGCGGGCGCACGCGTACGAGAACCCGCGCCCGGAGGTGCAGGCCCACGTGCCGTGCGACGCGCGGCGCATCCTGGACCTCGGGTGCTCGTCGGGCGCGGTGGGCGCCGCGCTGAAGGCGCGCCAGGGCGCCGAGGTCGTCGGCGTCGAGCTCGACGAGGGCTACGCGGCCGACGCGCGGGCCCGGCTGGACGACGTGCTGGTCGCCGACGTCGAGGCGCTGGCGGCCGACCCCCATCTGCCGGATCGCCTGGGGCGCTTCGACTG
>DASPKC010000227.1:0-6994 GCA_035628295.1 Baekduia sp. | reverse complement strand
ATCGCCGCCGTCGCGAGCCTCGCGTGGGTCGGCGTGTCGGTCGCGTTCTTCGTCGTCCTGCTGGTCGCCGGCGACCCGGGGGACGCCAGCGCCTACCTCGCCGGCTACCTGGTGGAGAAGTCGCTGTCGCTGGACAACGTCTTCGTCTTCCTGCTCGTGTTCACCGCGTTCGCCGTCCCGACGCCCGAGCGCCACCGGCTGCTCACCTACGGCATCGTCGGCGCGCTGGTCCTGCGCCTGGTCTTCATCCTCGTCGGCGCCGCGGCGCTCAGCGCGTTCGGCTGGCTGAACTTCGTCTTCGCCGCGTTCCTGGTGTGGACCGGCTGGCGCATGTACCGCCACCGCCACGATCACGACGGCGAGCAGCAGCTCGTCGACAAGCTCGCGCGCCGGCTGCCGATCTCCAGCGCGCCGGCGGAGGGCCGGCTCGTGCGCCGCGAGCGCGGCCGCCGGGTCCTGACGACCGCCGGCGCGGCGCTCGCCGGCATCGCGGTCGTCGACCTGATCTTCGCGGTCGACTCGGTGCCCGCGATCCTGGCGATCACGACCGACAGCTTCATCGTCTTCGCGGCCAACGCCTTCGCGCTGCTCGGGCTGCGGCCGCTCTTCTTCCTGGTCGCCGAGCTGGTCGAGCGCCTCTACTACCTCAAGACCGCGCTGGCCGCCCTGCTCGTGTTCATCGGCGCGAAGATGGCGCTGGCGCAGATCGTCGGCAAGATCGGGCCCGAGATCAGCCTGCCGGTGATCCTCGCGATCCTGGGCGCGGGCGTGGTGGCGTCGCTCGTGCGCGACCGGCGTGGCCGGACCGCCGTCTCAGACCGGCGCCGCGACGCCCGGGTGCACCAGCGCCGCGGCGGCCTCCGGCGCCAGCGGACGGCCCAGGAGGAAGCCCTGGACGTAGGCGCAGCGCAGGCCGCGCAGCAGCGCGAGCTGCCGGCGCGTCTCGACGCCCTCGGCGACGACGTCCATGCCGAGGTTGTGCGCCAGCCCCACGATCGCGGTGACGATCTTGAAGGCGTCCTGGTCGTCGGCCATGGCGCCGACGAACGAGCGGTCGACCTTGAGGGCGTCGCCGGGGAACCCGTGCAGGAACGTCAGCGACGAGGCGCCGGTCCCGAAGTCGTCCAGGCGGGCCCGGACCCCGACGCGCCGTGACAGCCGCTCGAGGGCTGCGCAGATGGCGGCGGGATCCGAGGCCGCCTCGGACTCCGTGATCTCCAGGCGCAGCGCCTCCGGGCCGAGGCCATGGGCGGTGAGCGCGCTGTCGAGCTCGTCGGCGAACGTCGCGCCGAGCAGCTGCCGGCCCGAGACGTTGACCGACATGGTGAGCGGCTCGGCGGCCTCCCGGCGCCAGGCGGCCAGGTGCCGGCAGGCCTCATGCAGCACGCGGCGGCCCAGCTCGTGGATCAGGCCGGTCTCCTCGGCGATGGAGATGAACTCGTCGGGCAGCAGGTCGCCGGCGTCGTCGTGCCAGCGCGCGAGCGCCTCGAAGCCGGCCAGGCGCAGCGAGCCCAGGTGGTGGATCGGCTGGAACAGGACGAGCAGGCCCGGCTCGCCCGCGCCGCCGGCCAGCCCGCGCCGCAGCCGCGTCTCCACGTCCAGCCGCGTGACGGCGGCCTCGTGCAGGCCCGCGTCGAACATCGCGTGGCGCCCCTTGCCCTCCGCCTTGGCGCGGTACATGGCGGCATCGGCGTCGCGGATGACGGCGCCGGACTCCTGCCCGGAGGCGATCGCGATCCCGATGGAGGCCGAGAGGTAGAGGTCGCGGCCGTCCACGCGGAACGGCTCGGTGAGCGTCTGCAGCAGCCGGTCGGCGACCTGCTCGGCCTCCGGGCGGCCGCTGAGCTCCTCCAGCAGGACGGTGAACTCGTCGCCGCCCAGCCGCGCCACCGTGTCGCCGGGGCGCAGAGCCGCCGAGAGGCGGCGGGCGACCTCCACGAGCAGGCGGTCGCCGGCGAGGTGGCCGAGCGAGTCGTTGACCAGCTTGAAGCGGTCGAGGTCCAGGAACAGCACGGCGGTGCGCTCGCGCCCGTCGGACCGCGTGCCGCGGCGCATCGCATGCTCGAGGCGGTCGAGGAAGAGCACGCGGTTGGGCAGTCCCGTCAAGCCGTCGTGCAGGGCGTCGTGCTGCAGCTGGGCCTCGGCGCGCTTGCGATCGGTGATGTCGGTCTGCGACCCGGCGATGCGGACCGGGCGCCCGTCGGCGTCGCCGACCGCCAGCCCGCGGGCGAGCATCCAGTGGTAGGCGCCGTCGCGGGATCGCACCCGGTACTCCACCTCGAGGTGCGCGGCGCGGCCGTCGAGGTGCGACGCGAGCGCGTGGCGGACGCGCGCGGCGTCGGCCGGGTGGATGCGGCCGAGCCACTCCTCCGGCGACGGCCCGATCTCGTGGTCGCCGTAGCCGAGCATGGCCTTCCACCGGACCGAGAGGTACAGCCGGCCGGTCACGAGGTCCCAGTCCCACAGCCCGTCGTTGGCGCCGGCCATGGCCAGGGCGTAGCGCTGCTCGGACTCCGCCAGCGCACGCAGCACCTGCTGGTGGGTGATGGCGTACCGGATGGAGCGCTCGAGGCTCACGCCGTCGATGCGGCCCTTGACCAGGTAGTCCGCGACGCCGAGCTCGGTGGCCCGCACGTCGACGTCGCGGTCGAGCATCCCGGTGAGCATGATCACCGGGGTGTGGCGGCCGCGGGCGAGGATGGCCTGCGCGACGTCGAAGCCGGTGTGCGCGCCCAGCCGGTAGTCGACGAGGTAGGCGTCGTGCGCCGTGCGCTCGAGGTGCGCGAGGACCTCGGCGAGCGTGCGGGCCCAGTCGATCTCGAACCGCGTGCTCTCGACGGAGCGCAGCAGCCCGCGGGTCAGGAAGGCGTCGTCCTCGTCGTCCTCGACGAGCAGGACGCTGACGCTCTCGGGCCCCCGGCGGGAGGCGGCGGTCATCGCCCGCCGTTGGTGTGCGGTGGCAGGTCGACGATCTCCAGCCAGTACCGCGAGAAGGCCTTCATGACCGCCACCAGGCCCAGGAAGGTGACGGGCTTGCTGATGAACGAGTTGACGCCGAGGTCGTAGGTGCGCACCACGTCCTCCTCGGCCTTGCTCGTCGTCAGCACCACGACCGGGAGCGGCCGCAGGGTCGCGTCCTGCTTGATCTCGCGCAGGGCCTCCCGGCCGTCCATCCGCGGCATGTTGAGATCCAGCAGCACCAGTCCCGGCCACGGCGCGGCGTCGGGCGCGGCGTACGGGCCCTCGCGCCGGAGGTACTGCAGCAGCTCGACGCCGTCGACCACCGTGCGCATGTCGTTGTGCAGCCGGGCTTCGCGCAGCGCGTCGCGCGTCATGAGGCGGTCGTCCTCGTCGTCGTCGGCGAGCAGGATGGTGATCGGGCGGGCGGGCTCAGACATGGGCGGCGACCCGCTCCTCAGCGGCGTCCTCGGCCGGATGCGCCATGCCCATCGCCTCCGCCGTCATCGGCCGCGCCGCCACGATCGGGAGGGTGACCGTGAACCGCGCGCCGCCGTCCTCGGCGCCCGCCGCGGTGATCTGACCTCCGTGGCGCTCGACGATCTTCCGGCACAGCGCCAAGCCGATGCCGGTGCCCGGATAGACGTCGCGCGGGTGCAGCCGTTCGAAGACGCGGAAGATCCGCTCCTCGTAGCGCGGGTCGAAGCCGATGCCGTTGTCGGCGACCTCGAAGGCGATCGTGCCCGGCTCGGCCGCCGGCGCCGGCCGGACGTGCACCTCCGGCGCGACCTCCGGCCGGTGGAACTTGAGCGCGTTGGCGATGAGGTTCTGCAGGAGCTGGCGCATCTGCGACGGATCGGCCTCGACGGTCCCGAGCGGCTCGACGTCGACGCGCCCGTGCGTGTCGCGCACCAGCCCGTCGAGGTCCGCCGCGACGACCTCGCGCGCCGCCTCGCCCAGGTCGACCTGCGCCATCCGCGGCGGCTTGGTCCCGACGCGGCTGAAGCGCAGCAGGTCGTCGATGAGCGCCGACATGCGCCCCGCCGAGGCGCGCATGCGCCGCAGGTAGTCGACCGCCTCGGGCGGGAGGTCGCCGGCGAACCGGTGCTCGAGCTGGTCGCCGAACGTCTGCACCTTGCGCAGCGGCTCCTGCAGGTCGTGCGAGGCGACCGACGCGAACTGCTCGAGCTCGGCGTTGGAGCGCTGCAGCTCGCGGTTGGAGTGCGCGAGCTCGGCGTTCGCCTGCTCGAGCTGCTCGTTGGTGTCGGCCACGGCGGCGGTCGCCCGGACGGTGCGGGCCAGGAGGAACACCGCGGCCATCCCGGCCGCCGCGAGGGCCACGAGCACCAGCCACTGGACGAGCGGATCGATGTCGGCGTAGAGCGCGCTCGACGGCATCGAAAGCACGACCCGCCACGACGTCTCCTTGACCGGCGCCGACGTGAACGAGCGGGTCTCGCCGGCTGAGTCGAACTCGCCGTCGCTGCCGCCCCGGAGGGCGTCGACGAGCCCGGGCTGGCGCACGGCACGGCCGGCGACCTGCCGGCGGTCCGGGCTGCCCACGACGCGTCCCTGCGAGTCGACGACATAGGCCGTCGCGCGCTGGGCGTCCGGGATGTCGCCCAGATAGCCGCCGAGGAAGGCGGAGATGAGGCGGACCGGGAAGCCCTGGACCATGACCCGCGGACCGGCGGGAGAGGCGAACGGCGAGGCGTACTCGAGCACGCCCGGCGTCCCGCGCACGGTGAGGAAGTCCGAGAGGGCGAACGGCCGGCCGGCGAGCGCGGCGCGGACGGTGACCGGGCGGCGCGCGAGCCGGTCGCGGATGTCGGCCGGCAGCCCGGTGGACGTGGCCAGCACGCGGCCTCGGGCGTCGAGCACCGCCGCGTAGGCGAGCCGGCCCTCGCGGACTAGGCGGTCGAGCTGGCGCTGGTCGATCGTCGCGCCGCCGAAGCGCCGCGCGTGCTGGGCCGCGGTCTGGCCCGCCGACGACGAGAAGATCGACTCGGTCAGCGACGCGGAGATGTGGGCGCGCTCCTCGAAGCGCCGCTCCGCGTCGCGCCGGTCGTCGGCGTGCGACTGCATGAGCGCCACGCCGAAGAGCCCGATGACGACCACCAACAGCGTGACGGCGGCGGACAGGATCGTCCGGGGCCTGCGCATCGACATCGCTCCTCCTCCTCACCGGGGCGTGCGGCCGAGCGGCCCGCGACGCTCAGGTCGCGGGCGGCTCCCACACCGCGGCCAACGTACGCCGCTGCCTGCGCGCGCTCAAGCGGTCGTGCCGGAATTCGGCAGATGTTCTACGCCGGACGACGGGCGCCCCCGGCCGCCGACGGGGCCGCGAGGCGCCAGCGCGTAGCCTGGTGGGCGATGGGCCGTACCGGCGAGCTGCACGACATCGAGGGCCGCGAGGACTGTGAGCGCCTGGTGCGCGCGTTCTACGAGCGCGCGATGACCGACCCGCTCATCGGCTTCCTCTTCACCGACGTCGCGAAGCTCGATCTCGACGCGCACGTGCCCGTGATCGCCGACTTCTGGGAGACGGTGCTGCTCGGCGGGCCGGCGTACCGGGGCGGGGCGTTCGCGCCGCACGCATCGCTCAACCGCCTGGCGCCGCTGCTGCCGGGCCACTTCGACCGCTGGCTGACGCTGTGGCGCGCCGCCGTCGACGAGCACTTCGCCGGGCCGCGCGCCGAGCTCGCGAAGGCCCACGCGCTGCGGGTCGCCCGGGCCTTCCAGCGGCGGCTCGCGGGCCTGCCGGCCGACGTCGAGCCGTCGGCGGCGCCCGGCGTGCTGCAGATCTCGGTGCACGCACCGGCCTCCGGCCGCTGACGGCGGGCGGCCGTGCACCTGCTGACCGTCGCCCACCCCGACGAGCCGGCGCTCGACATGGCCGTCAGCCACGCGCTGCTGCGGCGCGTGGCGGCCGGCGCCCACGAGCCCGCGGCGCGGGTCTACCGGCCGGGCGCGACGATGGCCTTCGGCCGGCTCGACGCGCTGCGCGAGGGCTTCCCGGCGGCGCTGCGCGCCGCCGCGGGTCACGGCTACACGCCCGTCCTGCGGCTGGGGGGCGGGCACGCCGCCGGCTACGACGCGGGGGCGGTGGTGGTCGAGCTCGTCGTGCCCGAGACGGCCGTCGCCCGCGGATTGCAGGCGCGCTTTGCCTCCGGCACGCGGCTGCTGCAGGAGGCGCTGGCGGCCCTGGGCGTGCGGACCGAGGCCGGCGAGCTGCCGGGCGAGTACTGCCCCGGGCAGTGGAGCCTGCACCTGCCCGGGGGCCCGAAGGTCGCGGGAGCGTCGCAACGGGTCGTCCGCGGGGCCTCGCTGTTCACCGCCGTGGTGGTCGCCGCCGGCGGAGGCCGGCTGCGGGCCGCGCTCAGCGACGTCTATGCCGGGCTCGCGATCGCCTGGGACCCGGCGACCGCCGGCTCGATCGACCAGCACGTCCCTGGTGTCGGCGCCGCCGCCGTGCGGGCCGCGCTCATCGCCGCGCTGGCGGCCCGGCAGGACCTGGATCCCGCCGAGCCGGACGCGGCGACGCTCGCCGCGGCGCGCGACCTCGCCGCGGGCCACCGGATGGCGGCGCCCGCGGCGGCGTGATCCCTAGGGCCGGGGGATCTTCAGCTCGCTGATCATCCCCATCGCGACGTGCGGCGGGCCGCCCGCGCGGTTGGTGATGAAGCACACCAGCGCGTAGCTCCCGGCCTCCAGGTCCATCTCGACGACCTGGGCCTTGCCGCCGTCGAGGACGGTCGTCCCGGTGCCGCCGGAGAAGTCGACGGGCGGCTTGCCCTCCGGCTCCTCCTGGCTCTGGAAGAACGTCCTGGCCTGCGCGATCGTCGCGCCCTTCGCCAGCGGGAAGGCGAGGGCGTGGTGCAGCTCCCGGCCGGTGTTCTCGAAGCGGACCTGGTTGAGGCCGGCCTTGAGCCCGGACGTGACGAACTCGAAGTCGCTGGCGGTGATCGTCGCGGGGACCCCGGGCAGCTGCGCGTCGACCGGCTCACCGGTCACCTCGATCGGGAACGGCTCGGCC
>DASPKC010000226.1:0-14610 GCA_035628295.1 Baekduia sp. | reverse complement strand
GGGACATGCCGAGCAGGCTCTCGAGCTCCGCGCGCGCCTCGCTCGGCGAGCCCGCGATCGGCAGCTCGGTGCCGTCGGCCGCCAACTCGACGACCGTCACCTCGTGCGCGCCCTGCACCATGCGCGACCCGCGCCGCGCCTGGCGCTCCTGCGCCGGACGCCGCACGATCCGCAGCCGCCGGCCCCGGACGGTCAGCTCGAGCTCGACCTCCGTGACATCGGCACCCGCGGCATGGTCGGAGCGCAGCCGGTCGCCCCGATCGCCTGCCACCTCGCCGTACAGCGCGAAGACCACGGCGTCCAGCAGCGCCGACTTCCCGGACCCCGTGCGCCCCTGCAGCAGGAACAGGCCGTCCGCGGCGAGCGCGTCGAAGTCGACGACCTCCTGGCCGGCGAACGCGAGGAACGCCTGCACCCGCAGGCGGTGCAGGCGCATCAGGCGGCGACCTCGTCGCGCCGGCCGGCGGCCAGCGCGTCCTGCAGCACGGCGAGCTCCTCCGGCGTGGGATCCTCGCCGCGCACGTCGGCCACGAAGCGCTCCACCAGCGCCGCGTCGTCGAGGCCGCGCAGGCGGACGGCGTAGGACCCGAGGTCCGCCGCCGCGCCCGTGGGGGCAAAGCGCAGGTGCAGCGCGTGGGGGAACCGCTTCTGGACGCGGGCCATCGCGTCCGCCGGCCGCACGGCGTCGGTGAGCGTCACGTCGACCCACGCGTCCTGCGCCGCGGTCAGCGCCGGGTCGCCCAGAAGCTCCTCGAGCGTGCCCTCCAGCCGGGCCAAGGGCCGGTGCACCGGGCACGGCACGAGCTCGACCTGCGCCTCGGCGCCGGCGCGTACGTCGACGACCGCCACCGACGGCGTGTGGCCGGCCTCGGAGAACGACAGCGGCACCGGCGCGCCGGCGTAGCGCCCGCGGTCGCCGACGCGCTGGGGCCGGTGCAGGTGGCCCAGCGCGACGTAGTCGGCGCCGGCGAAGGCGTCGGAGGCGACGGCGTCGGCGCCCCCGACGGTCAGGTCGCGCTCGGAGTCGGAGACCAGGCCGCCCGCGACGAACGCGTGCGCCGCCACCGCGACCGGGACCCGCTCGCCCCGCCGGGCGAGCTCGGCGCGCACGGCGTCCATCGCCGCACCGAGCACCGCGGCGTGCGAGCGCTCGTCGACGCCGAGCACGCCGCGGACGAGGTCCGGCTCGAGGTAGGGCAGGGCGAAGACCAGGCCGTCGCCCACGGGCACCGGCATGCCGCAGCGGCCGGGGTCGCAGCGGACGTGCAGCCGGGAGCGCTCGAGGAGCGGCGCGGCGAACGCCAGCCGCGCGGCGGAGTCGTGGTTGCCCGGCAGCAGGACGACCTGGCAGACCTCTGCCAGGCGCGCGAGCGTCTCGCCGGCCAGGGTGACCGCGTCGGCCGGCGCCACCGCCCGGTCGTACAGGTCGCCTGCGAGCACCACGGCGTCCACCCGCGCCTCGCGCGCGAGCGTCGCGACGTGGTCGGCCACCGCGGCGTGCGCGGCCAGCAGCGATTCCCCGTGGAAGCTGCGGCCGAGGTGCCAGTCGGCGGTGTGGAGCAGGCGCATCACCAGGCACCGTGTCGCGCCGGGCGGACGGAACCTGACACGTCCGGTGATGGCCGCGGCCGGAGCCGGGTACCCGTCCCCTCGGATGGCGCAAGCGAAGGACATCGAGCACACTCCCGACGGGCGCTGGATCGTCGTCGACGGCCGCCGCTGGCGCGCCACCGACCCGCGCATCCCCGAGCAGCGCCGCCGCGAGCTCGTGCGCGAGCTCATGGCGGCCCGGTCGGCCGTCAGCCACGCCAAGCGGCGCAGCGACGGCTCGGCCGAGCGCAGCGCGCGGGCTCGCATCCAGGCGGCGAAGGTGGCGCTCGGCGAGCGCGGCCCCCGCTGGTGGGAGACCGCCCCGCAGCGCTAGAGCGCCGTGCCGCCGAGCACGCGGGAGGCCTCGGCCGCCGACGTGCGGCCGGCGGCCACCTCGTCGAGCGCGTGGGAGGCCAGCCGGCGCATGCCGCCCGCCACGGCCGCGGCGGCGATCTCGTCGGCCGACGCGTGCTCAAGCACGAGCGCGCGCAGCGGCTCGTCGAGCACCAGCGCCTCGTAGACGGCGAGTCGGCCGCGATGGCCGCTGCCCGAGCACCGGGCGCAGCCCACCGCCTCGAAGCAGTCGACGTCGTCCTCGGCGGGCAGGCCGTGCTGGCGCAGGAGCTCCGCGGTGACGCGCGCCGGGCGCCGGCACTGCTCGCACAGCCGGCGCAGCAGCCGCTGCGACACGATGCAGTCCATCGCGCTGGCCAGCAGGAACGGCTCGACGCCCATCTCCAGCATCCGCGTCAGCGCGCTCGGCGCGTCACGGGCATGGAGGGTGGACAGGACGAGGTGACCGGTGAGGGCCGCCTCGACCGCGATGCGCGCCGTGTCGCGGTCGCGGACCTCGCCGACCATGATCACGTCGGGGTCGGCGCGGACGATGGAGCGCAACCCCGTCGCGAACGTCACGCCGGCCTTCGGGTTGACGCTGATCTGCTTGACGCCCTCGAGGCGGTACTCGACGGGGTCCTCGATCGTGATGACGGTCTCGGTGCCCTGGTGGCGCTGGGCCAGCGCGGCGTAGAGGGTCGTGGTCTTCCCCGAGCCGGTGGGCCCGGCGACGACGATCCCGCCCGCGGTGTGCGAGAGGGCGCGCTGCAGGCGCCCGAGCTCCGGCTCGCGCAGCCCGAGCTCCGACAGGTCCTTGGGCGCGCCGAGCGGGTCCAGCACGCGGACGACTGCCGCCTCGCCGTGCACGACCGGCAGGGTGACGATCCGGACGTCCACCTCGCGCCCGGAGACGGCCAGCGCCGCGCGCCCGTCCTGGGGCGCCCGCCGCTCGGCGATGTCCAGGCCGGAGATGACCTTCAGCCGGGCGACGACGCCGGGCGCGAGCCGCCCGGGCACGACGATCGGCTCGCCGACCATCCCGTCGACGCGCATCCGGACGTGCATGTCGTGGGACTCGGGGTCGAAGTGGACGTCGCTGGCGCCCTTTGCCACGGCCTGCTTGAGGATCGAGTCCACGAGGCGCACGACGGGCGCGTCGTCGGCGCCGGCGGTGGCGGCGGCCGGCGCGGCGGGCGCGCGGCGCTCGGGCGTGTCCCGGGCTGCGTCGCGGGCGTCGTGCTCAAGACGGGCGGGCGCCAGGCGCTCGAGCAGGAGCTGCAGCTCGTCGGCGGCGGCGACCGCGGGGCGCACCGGCCGGCCGGTGAGCATCGCCAGGTCGTCCAGGGCCAGGACGTTGGTGGGCTCCGCGCTGGCGACCAGCAGGGTCCCGTCGGGGTCGACGTGGACGGGGACGGCGCCGTAGCGGCGGGCCGCGTCGTGGGAGATCAGCGCCGCCGCCTCCGGGTCCACCGGGAAGACGCCCAGGTCGACGTGGTCCAGGCCGAAGCGCTCGGCCAGGACCCGCGCGAGCTGCGCCGGGGTGAGGACGCCGTCGTCGAGCAGCTGGCGGCCCAGGACGCGGCCGTGCTCCCGGGCGCGCGCCGCCGACCGCTCGACCGCCTCCCGCGTCGCGTAGCCCAGGTCGACGGCCACCTGGCCGAGCATCTGCGACGAGCGGATGCGCGCGCGCGGCGGCGTCAGGCCGGGGATCGTGAGGCTGTGCGAGCGGTGCGCCGGCGTGGCCATCCCGACGCGCCGGAAGTTCGCGGGGGCGACGTTCGGAGCGGCGGACGGCATGCCCGGGGCGGTCGGCACGCGGCGCCGGGGCTCACACCCCTGCTGGACACATGTCGGGGCGCCGGCCGGCCGCGGGGGCGCCGGTCAGCCGTCCCAGGCCTGCAGGAACGGCAGCGGATCGACCGGCTTGCCGCCCGTCTGCCACGCGTTGCCCGTCCACATCTCGAAGTGCAGGTGGCAGCCCGACGCCCGCCCGGTGTCCCCGACGGCGCCGACCGGGGCGCCCGTGGCGACGACGTCGCCGCGCTTCAGCGCACTGGGCTGGGCCAGGTGCATGTACGCGTGGTCGTAGCCGTCGGTACCGGAGATGACGACGTAGTTGCCCGCCCGCGCGTGCGACGCGACGTGCTTGACCGTGCCGCCGACCGTCGCCACGAGCGGGGTGCCGCAGGCGGCGAAGACGTCCTGGCCCTGGTGGGCGTAGCCGCCGCGCGCGGCGCCGAAGCGGCCCGCGCCCTCGCCGTAGCTGTGCGGCCCGGCGACGGGGAAGCGGTGCGAGAGCAGCCGGAAGCCGCTGCGGGCCGTGCGTGAGGAGGACTGCTCGGCCGCGGCCGACGCGCCGCCGGCGCGCCCGGCGCTCGCGACGACGCGGAACTCGTAGGCGCCCTCGGGGGCGGGCGCGCCGCCGGCCAGGCCGTCCCACTCCACGTAGCCGACGCTGCCCGCGGGCACGATCCCCGGCGTCCAGGTCGCGACGGGCTGGGCTCCGCCGCGGGGGAGGACCTGGACCGCCACGGCGGCCGGCTCGGAGCCGCCGACGTAGAACGCGACCCCGGCCTTGCGGTCGCCGCCGATGAAGACGCGCCGCTGGACCACGCGCGCCTGCAGGCGCGGGGTCCGGGCCGCCGGCGTGCGGACGACGCGCACCGGAGCGGGGGTCTGGCCGGAGCGGAGGCCTTCGACGGTGATCACGCGCAGGCGCCCGGTCCGCGCGCCCGCCGGCACCTGGACGTCGAGCGACTGCGACGCCCGGGCGGCGATGGCGCCGGCCACGTCGTCGCGCCGTCCACGGCGGCCGAGGAACACCACGTGCTTGGCGCCGTCGAGCCCCTCGCCGGTGATCCGGACGACGGAGCCCCGCCGCACGCGGTCCAGGCCGGCGCAGGACGCCCGGCAGGTCACCGAGTCCAGCACGGGGGCGCTCGCCGAGGTGACGCCGCCCGAGCGGGCGGCCTCCGCAGCGGCGGGCGCCGTCCAGGCGATGCCTGCGGCGAGGAGCGCGGCAGCGCGCGCCCAGGTGGGTGTCAGGATCCCCGTCAAGCTCTCGTTGTGCGGCCTACGGGGTCAGCTGACGGGCTCGCGCGGTCGAGATCCGCGCTACCGGCGTTCCTGGCCGGATTCGCCCCAGGGAGGATGGAGGTCCTCCCGGTGGGTCCCCCGCTCCACCGGCCGCGGAGACGGACCGGTGAACTCGGCGTTATGACGCAGGGCAACCTACACCATCGTCCCGACGCAGACGGAGGGGCGCCGCCCCGCGGAGGGCGGCGCGCCGCCTCCCCGGAGGAGCGCATGGCCCCGGAGTTCTGCGGCCAGGGCGGATGCCCTACACTCCACCGCCCGCCGCACGGATTCGTGCGGCTCCGACCCTGCCCGCCGCGCGACCTCGCGCGAGGCCACCAGAGAAGCCGTGAAGACCTACGTCGCCAATTCCGAGACCCGCGAGCGCAACTGGCTCGTCGTCGACGCCACCGGGCTCACGCTCGGCCGCCTCGCGACCCAGATCGCCGATGCGCTGCGCGGCAAGCGCAAGCCCGAGTACACGCCGCACGTGGACACGGGCGACTTCGTGATCGTCGTCAACGCCGAGAAGATCTCGGTCACGGGCCAGAAGCGCACCGAGAAGATCTACTACCGGCACTCGGGCTACCCGGGCGGTCTCAAGGAGCGCACGCTCCAGGAGATGCTCGACCGGCGTCCCGAGGAGGTCATCCGCAAGGCCGTCAAGGGCATGCTGCCCCGCAACCGCCTCGCCCGCAAGCAGCTCACGAAGCTGAAGGTCTACGCAGGGCCGGACCACCCGCACGCCGCGCAGCAGCCCGTCCCGATGGAGGTCCAGTCGTAGTCATGGCCGACGAGAGCACCACGCCCGAGCCCGACGAGCAGCAGGAGGCCGTCGAGGTCGCCGCCGCCCAGGAGATCCCGCAGCCCCAGGACGAGGGCGAGACCCCGGTCTCCGCCACCTCCGGTGAGGAGGTCGCCGGCGCGCCCGCCGCCGAGCCCGTCGCCGAGGCGACGGCGGACGAGGACGACGAGGAGCCCGTCGCGCCGCGCGAGAAGCCCGCGATCCCGGGCGCCGACCTCGAGGTGGACATCGTCTTCGACGCCGAGGAGCGCGAGCGCGATCCGTACGCCGTCGACGAGGACGACGACGAGCCCGCCGCCGAGGGCGAGACTGACGAGGAGGAGCTCGCCGACGAGCCGATCGCCGCCGTCTCGATCGACCTCGCCGCGGACGCGCGTTACCGCGCGACCGGCAAGCGCAAGTCCGGCGTGGCCCGCGTGACGCTCAAGCCGGGCACCGGCGCGTACGTCATCAACGGCAAGGACCTCAACGCGTACTTCCCGCGCGAGACCCTGCAGCGCACGATCCGCCAGCCGCTGGAGACCGTCGGCTACGACGACCGGCTCGACGTCATCGCCCGCATCCACGGCGGCGGCGTCAGCTCGCAGGCCGGGGCGCTGCGCCACGGTATCTCGCGCGCGCTGCTCGAGGCAGATCCGAACCTGCGCCTCGAGCTCAAGCGCCGCGGCTTCCTCACGCGTGACGCACGCGTGAAGGAGCGCAAGAAGGCCGGCCTCAAGAAGGCCCGCAAGCGGCCGCAGTTCAGCAAGCGCTGACCCCCCGCAAGCTCTTCGGCACGGACGGCGTCCGCGGCGTCGCCGGCGAGCTCCTCACCGCCGAGCTCGCCGTTGCGCTGGGGCGCGCGGCGAGCACGGTGTTCCCCGCGCAGCGCCCGCAGGTGCTGGTGCTGCGCGACACGCGCGAGTCCGGCGAGATGCTGGAGGCCGCGCTGGCCGCCGGCCTGGCCGAGGCGGGCGCCGACGTCCTGCTCGGCGGCGTGCTGCCCACACCGGCCGCGCCGCTGCTGCTCGGCCGCTACGGGTTCGACCTGGCGGCGGTCATCTCGGCGTCGCACAACCCGTTCCGCGACAACGGCATCAAGTTCTTCGGCCCGGACGGCTTCAAGCTCTCCGACGAGACCGAGATGGCCATCGAGGCCGCACTCGAGGCGCCGCGGTCGCTGCCCGAGCGCATCGGCCGCATCCGGCCGCTGCACGGCACGCTCGAGGACTACCTGCGCGAGCTGCAGACGCGCTTCGCCGGCCTGGACCTCACCGGGGTCGACGTGGTGCTGGACTGCGCCAACGGTGCGACCTACCAGGCGGCGCCCGAGATCTTCCGGCGCCTGGGCGCCGACGTCACCGTGCTCGCCGACGAGCCCGACGGGCGCAACATCAACGCGGGCTGCGGCTCGACGCACGTCGAGGGCCTCGGCGAGGTCGTGGTGCAGGGCCGCCACGCGCTCGGGTTCGCCTTCGACGGCGACGGCGACCGCGTCCTGGCCGTCGACCGCACCGGGACGGTCGTCGACGGCGACGAGCTCATCGCGCTCGCGGCGCTGCACCTGCGCAAGGCGGGCCGCCTGCCCGGCGACGGCGTGGCCGTCACGGTCATGACGAACTACGGCTTCCACGCCGCCATGGACGAGGCCGGCATCGCCGTCGCCACCACGAAGGTCGGCGACCGCTACGTCCTCGAGGAGCTGCGCGCCCGCGGCTGGTCGCTCGGCGGCGAGCAGTCCGGCCACATCATCGACACCGCCTTCGTGCCGTCGGGCGACGGCATCGCGGCCGCGCTGCTGACGCTCGAGGCGCTCGAGGGGACCGACCTCGCCGATCGCAGCGCGATGCGCAAGCTCCCGCAGCGCCTGGTCAACGTGCCGGTCGCCGACCGCGACGCGGCCATGGCCGCCGACGCGCTGCAGGCGGCGGTCGCGGAGGCCGACGCCGCCCTGCTCGGGCGCGGCCGCGTGCTCGTGCGCCCGTCCGGGACCGAGCAGCTCGTGCGCGTGATGGTCGAGGCCCCGACGGCCGAGGAGGCCGACGCCACCTGCGAGCGCCTCGTGACGGTCGTCCAGAGCTCGGCCCGGCCGAGCTAGCCTGGTCGGTATGTGTGGGATCGTCGGCTACGTCGGGCAGCGCGAGCGCGTCCAGGAGCTCCTGCTCCAGGGCTTGCGCAAGCTGGAGTACCGCGGCTACGACTCCGCGGGCATCTCCGTCCTGGAGGACGACGGGTTCCACGCGGTGCGTGCCGTCGGCAACCTCGACCACCTCGAGGAGGCCGTCGCGACGGCGCCGAACGGCAAGGGCCGCATCGGCATCGGCCATACCCGGTGGGCGACGCACGGGCGGGTCAACGAGGCCAACGCCCACCCGCACTTCGACACCCAGGACCGGGTCCACGTCGTCGTCAACGGCATCGTCGAGAACTACCTGGCGCTGCGCGAGCGCCTGAAGGACAGCGGCGCCGTCTTCACCAGCGAGACCGACGCCGAGGTCATTGCCCATCTCGTCGCCCACCACCTCGCCACGGGCTCGCTCGTGGAGGCCGTCCGGCGGGCCTACGGGGAGCTCGAAGGCCACTTCGCGTTCGTCGCGCTGGCCAAGGATGACCCGGACACGCTCGTGGGCGCCCGGCGCGAGTGCCCGCTGGTCGTGGGCCGCGGCGACGGCGAGACGTTCCTGGGGTCGGCCATCCCGGCCTTCCTGGCGCACACCAACCGCGTCCAGTACATCGAGAACGGCGAGCTCGTGGTCGTGACGCCCGAGGGCGCCACGTTCCTGACGCCCGACGGCGAGCCCCTCGACCGCGAGATCGTCGAGATCAGCTGGGACGAGGAGGCCGCCGAGAAGGGCGGCTACGAGACGTTCATGCTCAAGGAGATCCATGAGCAGGCCGACGCCGTGGCCGAGACGATCGCCGACCGTGCGGTGCGCGACGACGGCGTCGATCTCGACGATGAGGGCATGCTGTCCGACGCCGTCCTGCGCGACGCCAAGCGGATCGTGGTGCTCGGGTGCGGGACGTCCTACCACGCCGGCCTCATCGGCTCCTACGCCATCGAGAAGTGGGCGCGCATGCCCATCGGCGTCGACATCGCCAGCGAGTACCGCTACCGCGACCCGGTCGTCGGCCCCGGCGACCTCGTCATCGGCATCACGCAGTCGGGCGAGACGGCCGACACGCTCGCCGCGATGCGGATCGCCCGCGAGCAGGGCGCCACGGTGCTCGCGGTCACGAACGTCCAGGGCTCGCAGGCGACGCGCGACGCCGACGGCGTGCTGTTCACGCGCGCCGGCATCGAGGTCTCGGTGGCGGCCACCAAGACGTTCGTCTGCCAGGTCGCCGCGATGTACCTGCTGGGGCTGCGGCTGGCCGAGCTGCGCGGCACGCTGGCGCCCGAGCGGCTGCGCGAGCTCGTCGGCGGCCTCAAGCGCCTGCCGCACGACATCGACGTGCTGCTGCAGAACCTCGACGTCGACGAGATCGCCGAGCGCCACGCCCAGAAGGACTTCTTCCTCTACATCGGCCGGCACGTCGGGCTCTCGGTGGCCCTGGAGGGCGCGCTGAAGCTCAAGGAGATCTCCTACATCTCCTGCGACGCCTACGCCGCAGGCGAGATGAAGCACGGCCCGATCGCGCTGCTCGACGAGGAGACGCCGGTCGTGGCGATCGCGACGGACTCGCCGGTGCTCGACAAGATGGTCTCGAACATGCAGGAGGTCCGGGCCCGGGGCGCCCACGTGATCGCCCTGGCGGCCGAGGGCAACGTCGAGGTCGGCGAGCACGCCGAGGACGTCATCCGCGTGCCGCGCACCGACTGGATGCTGCAGCCGCTGCTGGCCGTCATCCCGCTGCAGGTGCTGGCGTACAAGATCGCGCGGCTGCGCAACCTCAACGTCGACCAGCCGCGCAACTTGGCCAAGACGGTGACGGTCGAGTAGGACTCCGGGGGTGCCGCTCCCCGACTGGCTGCGCCCCCTCCCCGACGCCGAGCAGATGCGGGCCTCCGACGCGCGGGCCATCGAGCGGGAGGGCATCCCGGGGCCGCAGCTGATGGAGCGCGCCGGCGGGCACCTCGCGCGCCGGGTGCCGGCGGGCGGCCGCGTCGTCATCGCGTGCGGCGGCGGCAACAACGGCGGCGACGGCTACGTCGCGGCGCGCCTGCTGCGCGACACCGGGCGGGAGGTCGACGTGCGCTTCACCAGCGACCCGGACCGCCTGCGCGGCGACGCGCTCCAGGCCTTCGAGCACCTCGAGGGCCCGGCGCCGCAGCCGTGGGACGACCGCGCGCTGGACGGCGCCGCGGTGGTCGTCGACTGCCTGCTGGGCACGGGCTTCGGCGGCGGTGCGCCGCGCGAGGACGTCGCCGGCGCGATCCGGGCGATCAACGCCTGCAGCGCGCGGGTCGTGGCCTGCGACATCGCCAGCGGCGTCGATGCGTCCACGGGCGAGGTCCCCGGCGAGGCGGTGTGCGCCGACGCGACGGTGACCTTCCACGCCGACATGCCCGGCCACTGGATCGCCCCGGGCAAGGCGCACGCCGGGCGGCTGCACGTGGCCGACATCGGCCTGCCGGCCACCGAGGGCGACCCGCGGATCGGGCTGCTGCACCCCGGGGTCCTGGCCGAGCTGCCGCGCCGCGCCGCCGAGGGCACGAAGTTCAGCTCCGGCCACGTGCTGGTGGCCGGGGGCTCGCGCGGCCTGACCGGTGCGGTGACGCTCGCGGCGATGGGCGCGATGCGTGCGGGCGCCGGCTACGTCACGGCCTGCATCCCGGCCGAGCTCGAGCCGATCATGGAGATCAAGCTCACCGAGGCGATGACCCTCGGCCTGGACGACGCGCCGGCCGACGCGGTCCTCGAGAAGGCCGCCCGGGGCGGCGCCCTCGTCCTCGGGCCCGGGTTGGGGCGCGAGCGCGACGCCGTCCTGTTCGCACGCGACCTCGCCGCGCGCGCCGAGCTCCCGCTCGTGCTCGACGCCGACGGCCTCAACGCGCACGCCGGCCGGCTCGGCGACCTCCGGCAGCGCACGCGGCCGACCGTCCTGACGCCCCACGGCGGTGAGCTGGCCCGGCTGCTGGAGGCCGACGGCGACGACGTGCGGGCCCGGCGCCTGCACCACGCCCGGCGGGCCGCCGAGGCCGCCGGCGCGATCGTCCTGCTCAAGGGCGACGACACGCTGGTATGCGCGCCCGACGGCCGCGTCGCCGTCTCGCCCGGCGGGGCGCCCGCGCTGGCCACCGCCGGCACCGGAGACGTGCTCAGCGGGGTCCTCGGCGCCTTCCTGGCCCGCGGCACCGACCCGTTCACCGCCGCCTGCGCGGCGGTGCGCGTCCACCTCGAGGCGGGGCGCCGCGCGGCCGCCCGCCTGAGCGTCGAGGGCGTCATCGCCGGCGACGTCGCCCAGGACGTGGCCCTCGTGCTGCGCGGGTAGGGTCCGCGCCTATGGCGACCACCGTCCGCGACGTGATGGCCCCCGATCCCGTGACCGTCACGCCGCAGGACGGGGTGGAGACGGTCTACCGGCTCATGAAGGAGCACGAGCTCCAGGGCCTGCCCGTCGTCAACGAGGGCGGTCGCTGCATCGGCATCGTCACCGAGGCCGACCTCGTCATCGCCGACGAGGAGGGCGACCTGCACATCCCGTACTACATCGAGCTGTTCGGCGGGCTCGTCTTCCTCGAGCCGCTGCGCAACTTCGAGCGCAAGCTGCGCAAGGCCGCCGCGGTCACGGTCGCCGAGTTGATGACCGAGGATCCCGTCACGGTCGACGCCGACGCGAGCATCCGCGCGGCGGCGCGGCGCATGACCGAGAGCCACCACAACCGGCTGCCCGTCGTCGAGCACGGCCGCCTCGTCGGCGTCCTGACGCGCCTGGACGTCCTGCGGGGGCTCGCCGCCGAGGAGGCGTGAGCCTGACGCAGCGCGCCACCGCCCGCGTCGACCTCGGCGCGATCGCGCACAACGTCCGGCGCCTGCGCGGCGTGGCCGGCGTGCCGGTCTGTGCGGTCGTCAAGGCCGACGCCTACGGCCACGGGGCGGTCCCGGTCGCCGAGACCGTCCAGCGGGCGGGCGCCGCGTGGCTGGCCGTGGCCGCCGCGCGGGAGGCGGCGGAGCTGCGCGCCGGGGGGATCCAGGGCCGCATCCTCGTGCTCGGCGCGCTGTCGCCCGGCGAGTCGCGCATCGCGCTGGAGGCCGACGCCGACGTCGTCGCATGGCACCCGTCGCTGCTGGACGCCGGCCACCCGCGCGTCCACGTCAAGCTCGACAGCGGGATGGGGCGGCTGGGCACGCGCGACGCCCGCGCGGCGACCCAGCTGGCAGTGCGCCTGGCCCGGGAGGGGCGCCTGGCGGGCCTCATGACCCACTTCGCCACGGCCGACGACCCCGACGACGCGTTCCTGGCCGAGCAGCTCGAGCGCTTCCGGGCCTGGGCCGCGCCGCTGAAGTCCGAGCACCCGTCCGTCGTGGTGCACGCCGCCAACAGCGCGGCGACGTTCCGCGAGGCCCGCGCGGCGTTCGACATGGTGCGCCCCGGCGTGGCGCTCTACGGGATGGACCCGTTCGGGCGCGACCCGGCGGCGCTGGACCTGCGCCCCGCCCTGGAGCTGACGTCCTACGTCGCGACGGTCAAGCGGATGCGTCCGGGCGAGAGCACCGGCTACGGCCGGCGGTTCGTGGCGCAGGGGCCGACCACCGTGGGCATCGTCCCGATCGGCTACGGCGACGGCTGGCGGCGGGCCCTGAGCAACAACGCCGAGGTGCTGGTGCGCGGCCGCCGGCTGCCGCTCGTCGGGACGGTGTCGATGGACAACATCGCCATCGACGCCGGGGCGCACGGCGGCATCGAGGTGGGCGACGAGGTCGTGCTGCTCGGCGAGCGCGGGGGAGAGCGGCTGCTGGCCGAGGAGGTCGCCCGCCGCCTGCAGACGATCAACTACGAGGTGACCTGCGGGCTCCTGCCGCGGGTGCCGCGCGAGCACGTCGGTGGCTGAGCCGGAGGCGCTGGAGGCGGCCCGGGCCGGCCTGCACGGCCACGAGGCCTGGGTGGTTGGCGGGGCGGTCCGCGACCGCCTGCTCGGCCGGGACGTCGGCGACGTGGACGTGGTGGTCGGCGGCGACGTGCGCGACGCCGCCAGGCACCTCGGCCGGGCGGCGCGCGGGCCCGCCTTCGAGCTGTCGGGGGACTTCGGGGCGTGGCGCGTCGTCGGGCCGCAGGGCCGCTGGCAGGTCGACGTGACCGCCCGCCACGGCGCGACCATCGAGGAGGACCTCGCCCGCCGAGACTTCACGATCAACGCGATGGCCGAGCCGCTGCACGGCGGCGTCCGGGTCGACCCGCACGGCGGGGCGGCCGACCTGGCCGCGGGCGTGCTGCGGATGGTGGCCCCGGCGGCCTTCGACGACGACCCGCTGCGCTGCCTGCGCCTGGCGCGCTTCGCCTGCGAGCTGGACTTCGCGGTGGATCCCGCCACGCGTGAGGCCGCCCGGCAGCGGGCCCCGCGCGTGGCAGACGTCGCCGGCGAGCGGGTGTTCGCCGAGCTCAAGCGGCTGGTGGCCGCGCCGGACCCGGTGGCCGGCGTCCGGCTGCTCGACGACCTCGGGCTCCTCTCGCCGGTCGTCCCGGAGATCGAGGCGCTGCGGGGCGTCGGCCAGTCGCGCTACCACCACCTCGACGTCCTGGACCACACGCTGGCGGTCGTGCAGGAGGCGGTCGAGCTCGAGGCACGGCCGGAGGAGGTCCTGGGGGACGCGGGGCTGGGCCGGCGCGCCGCGGCGCTGCTGGCCGAGCCGCTGGCCGACGACCTCACGCGCGGCACGGCGCTGCGCATCGGGGCCCTGCTGCACGACGCCGCCAAGCCCCAGACCCGCACGGAGTACGGGGAGGGCCACGTCGGCTTCCCCCGCCACGACGAGGAGGGCGCGGTGGTCGCGCGCGACGTGCTGACGCGCCTGCGCGCCAGCGAGCGGCTGCGCGCGCACGTCGCGGCCCTGTGCCGCCACCACCTGCGGCTCGGCTTCCTGGTCAAGGACGCGCCGCTGCCGGCACGCCAGGTGCACCGCTACCTGCGGGCCTGCGCGCCCGTGGCCGCCGACGTGACGCTCCTGACGGTCTGCGACCGCCTGGCCACGCGCGGGCGCAAGGCCGACGAGGCGATCGCCCGCCACCTCGACCTCGCGCGGGTGCTGCTGGCGGCCGCGCTCGACGAGCGCGAGGCGCCGCGCCGGCCGGCGCTGATCCGCGGCGACGAGCTGGCGCGCGAGCTCGGGATCCGCCCCGGACCGCAGCTCGGCCGCCTGCTCGCCGAGCTCGAGGAGGCGCGCTACGCGGGCGAGGTGCGCACGCGCGAGGACGCGGTGACCCACGCCCGGCGGGTCCTGGCCGGGCAGTAGGGTCCTGGGGTGGCCGACGACTGCATCTTCTGCAAGATCGTGGCGGGCGCGCTGCCCTCGACCAGGATCGACGAGGACGAGCGCACCATCGCGTTCATGGACATCAACCCCGGGACGCGGGGGCATGCCCTCGTCATCCCGAAGCGGCATGCGACCGACCTGCTGGAGATCGAGCCGGACGACCTGGCGGCGTGCGTCCAGATGGCCCAGCGGGTGGCGCGGCGCGCGATGGACCGCCTCGGCGCCGACGGCGTGAACCTCGTCAACTCGTGCGGCAGCGCCGCGTGGCAGACGGTCTTCCACTTCCACGTGCACGTGATCCCGCGCTATCCGAACGACCCCCTGCGCCTCCCCTGGGTCCCCACGCCGGGCGAGCGCGAGGAGATCGCGGTGGCCGCCGAGGCGCTCACGGGTTGAGCCTTGCGCGCC
>DASPKC010000225.1:0-11169 GCA_035628295.1 Baekduia sp. | reverse complement strand
AGCCGAACACCGACGACATGCGCGAGGCCTCGTCGCTGGTCCTCAGCGCCCGCCTGCAGGCCGCAGGCGCGCAGGTCTCCGCCTACGACCCGGTGGCCGAGGAGGAGGCACGCGAGCTCATCCGCGGCGTGCGCTTCGCCGACGGCGCCCTGGAGTGCGTGCGCGACGCCGACGCCGTCGTCCTGGTCACCGAGTGGGACGAGTTCCGCCAGCTCGACTGGGGCGCCGTCGCCGAGGCGATGGCCGGGCGCGTCGTCGTCGACGGTCGCAACGCGCTCGACCCGCGGACCGTGCAGGCCGCCGGCCTCGTGTACGAGGGCATCGGGCGCGGCTAGGGGCGTGCAGGCCGTCATCCTCGTGGGCGGGGAGGGGACGCGGCTGCGGCCCCTGACGTCCCTGCACCCCAAGCCGGTCATCCCCCTGGTCGACCGGCCCTTCCTGGTCTACATGCTGGAGTGGCTGCGCGGCCACGGCGTGGACGACGTCATCCTCTCCTGCGGCTTCCTGCCCACGAAGATCGAGGCGGCGCTGGGCGACGGGTCGGGCCTGGGGCTGCGGCTGCGCTACGTCGTCGAGCCCGAGCCTCGCGGGACCGCCGGCGCGCTGAAGTTCGCCGAGGATCTCCTCGACGACCGCTTCCTGATGCTCAACGGCGACGTCCTCACCGACGTCGACATCACCGCCCAGATCGCCCACCACGTCGAGGCCGGCGCGGTCGGCACGCTCGGGCTGGTGCCCGTCGAGGACCCGAGCGCCTACGGCCTGGTGCTGCTCGACGGCGCGTCGGCGGTGCGCGGCTTCCTGGAGAAGCCAGGGCCCGACGAGCTCGAGGGCGTCGAGGAGTTCCTCATCAGCGCCGGGATCTACGTGCTGGAGCGGTCGGTCCTGGACCTCATCGAGCCCGACCGCAACGTGTCCATCGAGCGGGAGGTCTGGCCGCGGCTCGTCGGTGCGGGGCTGCACGGACACGCCGCCCGTGACGCGTACTGGCTGGACATCGGCACGCCCGAGCGCTACCTGCAGGGCTCGTTCGACATCGTCCTCGGCCGGGTGAAGACCGGTCTGCTCGGGCGGCTCGGCGACCAAGGCGTCGCGCTCGGCCAGGACGCCGTCGTCGACGGCTTCCTGCGCGGCCCGGCGGTCATCGGCGCTCGCACGCGCGTCGACGCGGGGGCCCACCTCGAGGGCCCCGTGGTGCTGGGCAGCGACGTCCACGTGGCCGGCGGGGCGCGCATCGAGCGCTCGGTGGTGCTCGACGGGGCGCAGGTCGGCGAGCGCTGCGAGCTGCGCGACTGCATCGTCGCGCCGCGCGTGACCCTCGGGCGCGGGACGGTCGTCCACGAGCAGGCGATGGTGGGCGAGGGCGCGGCCGTCGGGGCCGACTGCGTCCTGGCGGCAGGCATGAAGCTCTTCCCGGGAGTGCAGCTCCCGGATGGCGCAGTGACGTTCTAGGAGAGGCACGATGGAGACGACGATGGCCGAGACCAAGCTGGACCGCGAGACGATCGCGGCGGTCGACAAGCTCGACCAGCTCACGGACGTGCTGGCGATCCCCGAGCACCTGCGCGACGGGCTGTGGAAGGTCGAGTCCGCCGGCCTGGAGGAATGGGACAGCCCGGGCGGGCTCGTGGTGGCCGGCATGGGCGTGTCCGCCCAGGGTGGCGCGCTGGCCCAGGCGGCGCTGGGCGACACCGCCTCGCGCCCGATCCTGGCCGCGCGCGCCTACGGCCTGCCGCCCTGGACCCAGCCGGACACCACCGTGCTCTGCGCGTCGTACTCCGGCGAGACGGAGGAGACGCTCGCGTGCTTCGAGGCGGCGGGCGCGCTGGGCGCCACCCGCGTCGTGGCCACGAGCGGCGGGCGCCTCGCGCGCCTGGCCCGGCAGGAAGGCGTCCCGGTCATCCCGGTGGCGGGCGGCTTGCAGCCCCGCGCGGCCATCGCGTACATGACGGTCGCCGCACTCGAGGTGGCCGCGGCCTGCGGGGCCGGTCCGCGCATCGCGCTGGACATCGACGTGGCCGCCGAGCACCTCGAGCAGCTCGTCACGGGCTGGGGCCCGGACGCGCCGGAGGAGTCGCCGGCCAAGGCGCTGGCGCGGGCGCTGCACGGCACGGTCCCCGTCATCGCCGGGGCCGGCCTGACCGCGCCGATCGCTGCGCGCTGGAAGACCCAGCTCAACGAGAACGCCAAGATGCACGCGTTCTGCGGCGAGCTGCCCGAGCTCGACCACAACGAGATCGCCGGCTGGGAGGGCGGGGCGGGCGCCGGGCGCTTCTCCGCCGTGTTCCTCGAGGACGACGACAACCACCCGCGGATCGCCGACCGCATCGAGCTGACCGATGAGCTCATCTCGCCCAGCGCCGCCGGCACGCACCGGGTGCGCTCGCTGGGGACGACGCCGATCGAGCGGATCTTCTCGCTCGTGCTCCTCGGCGACCTGGTCTCGGTGTACGCGGCGGTGCTGCGCGGCGTCGATCCCACGCCGGTGGACGTGGTGACGCGGCTGCGCGACGGCCTGGCCGGACGCTAGGCGCCGGGCCGTCCAGGCGGGCGGACACGGCCGGTCAAGGCCCGCCCGGCGCGGGCCGACTACCGGGTGGCCGTGTCCGCCGCCCGTGCTCTCGTCGCCGCCTGCCTCTCGATGCTCGCCCTCGCCTGGGCGCCGTCCGCCGCCCCCGCGGCGACGGTCGCCGTCGAGGACGGGGTGGCCGTCCTGCGGGCTGCCCCGGGCGAGCAGAACGTCGTGATCGCGACGCTGCTGCGCACCGGCGTGCGCTTCTACGACAGCGGCACCGCCCCGGTGCCGGGGCCGGGCTGCCGCCAGAGCTCCACCTGGGTTCTCGTCTGCGACGGCGTCAGCCAGGTGCGCGCCGAGCTCGGGGACGCCGGCGACCTCCTGGACGCCCGCACGCTCAAGACGCCGGTGGAGGTCGACGCCGGCCCGGGGATCGACATCGTGACGGGCGGCGCCGGCGCCGACCTGATCCGCGGCGGCGAGGGCGACGACCAGGTCGCGGGCAACGCCGGCGACGACCGCTTCGAGCCGGGCGGCGGGGCCGACCGCTTCACCGGCGGCACCGGCCGCGACGTGCTGGACGGCGCGGGCCTCGACGCGCCGCTGGTCGTCAACCCGGCGGCGGGCGACGGCACCGTGGCCGACGCCGAGGTGCTGCTCGGCGGCGCCGGCGCCGACCGCCTGCGCGCCGGCGCGTCGACCGTGGAGCTGGCCGGCGGCCCCGGCGACGACCGGCTGGAGGCGGGCGCCCGCGCGACCGCGCTCGACGGCGGGTCAGGGTCCGACGTGCTGACCGGCGGGGCCGCGGGGGACGTCCTGCGCGGCGGCGACGGCGACGACGAGGTCGCCGGCGGCGGCTCGGGCGACGTCCTCGACGGCGGCGCGGGCCTCGACCGGCTCGACGGTGCCGAGGGCGACGACACGCTCGAGGGCGGCGAGGACGCCGACGCGCTGACCGGCGGCGACGGGCACGACCGCCTCGGCGGCGGCGCCGGACGCGACGCGCTGGAGGGCGGGGCGCTGGAGGACGTGCTCGACGGCGGTGCCCACGCCGACGTGCTTCTGGGGGGCGACGGCTACGACCGCCTGGCGGGCGGCGCGGGCGACGACCGGCTCGAGGGCGGCGCGCACGACGACCTGCTCGACGGCGGCCCCGGCGCCGACGCCCATCTCGGCGGCGAGGGCACCAGCGACCTCGTCGACTACCGCAGCCGGACGGCCGGGATCACGGTGACCGTCGGACCGCCCGGCGGCGACGGCCAGGCCGGCGAGGGCGACCACGTCGAGACCGACGTGGAGAAGATCCTGGGCGGGACGGGCGACGACCGGGTGGTCGCGGCCGAGCCGCCGCGCGCGTTCGCCGGCGGGGCGGGCTTCGACACGCTCGATCTCTCGCCGTCCCCGGGGGCGATCCAGCGGCCCGTCCTCGGCGGCGACGACAGTGTCGGGGACACGCCGTGGTTCGACGTCAGCGGGATCGTCGTCGACGAGCTCGTGGGCTCGCGGTTCGCCGACCGGCTGCTGGGGACACCCGGGGCCGAGGCGCTGACGGGCGGCGCGGGCGACGACGTCCTCGTCGGCTTCGAGGGTGCCGACGTGCTCGACGGCGGGCCCGGGCAGGACCGGGTGAGCTACGCGGACCGCACGGCGCCGGTCGTCGTGACGCTCGACGGCCAGCCCGGCGACGGCGCGCCCGGCGAGGGCGACGTCGCGCGCGCCGAGGAGGCCGAGGGCGGCGCGGGCGCCGACCACCTGACCGGCGGCGCCGGGCCCGACGTCCTGGCCGGCGGGCCGGGGACGGATGCGCTGCGCGGCGGGCCGGGCGCCGACGCCCTGATCGGCGACGCGGGCGCCGACGTGCTCGACGGCGGTGCCGGCGCCGACGCCATGATGGCCTTCGACGGGGCGGCGGACCGGATCGTCTGCGACGGGGCGACCGACGCCGCCGCGGCCGATCAGCTCGACAGCGCCGCAGGCTGCGGCGTGGTCGTGCGCGAGGGCCGCGGGGCCGCCGCGGCGGCTGCGCAGGCCGTCGCGCGGGCGGCGGCGGCGAACGTCCCGGCGGTCGTCACGGCCCTGACCGGCAGCGCGTTCCGCGCGCGCCCCGTTCCGGGTCCGGTCGCGCTGACCTCGGCGTCGGTCGTGCGCCAGGGCACCGGCCGCCGCGACGTCCTGCGCGGGCGGTCGGGCCCGGACCGCCTCAACGGTGGGCGCGGCAACGACAGCATCAGCGGCGTCGGCGGCCGCGACCGCCTGCTCGGCGGGCTGGGGGAGGACCGGATCGCGGGCGGGCCCGGGGACGACGTCCTGCGCGGGCAGGAGGCACCCGATCGCCTGTCGGGCGGCTCCGGCGACGACGCGGTGCTGGGCGACACGGGCTCCGACCGCGCCGAGGGCGGACCGGGCGCCGACGCGCTGCAGGGCGGGTCGGGCGACGACGTCCTGCGCGGCGACGCCGGGACCGACGAGCTCGTCGGCAGCTTCGGCCACGACCGGCTGGAGGGCGGGGCCGACGGCGACGTCCTCGTCGGCGACAACGCGCCGGACGTGCTCCTCGGCGGCCCGGGCGACGACCTGCTCGACGGCGGGTCGGGCAACGACGTCCTGCAGGGCGGCGACGGCTCCGACCGCCTCGTGGGCGGCAGCGCGGCCGACGAGCTGCACGCGGGCCCGGGCGACGACACCGTCGTCCTGCTCGACGGCGGGGGCGACCGGATCGTCGACTGCGGGCCCGGGGACGACGTGCTGCTCGTGCTGGCCGGCAAGGACGGGGCCTCGCGGGCCCGTGCCGCGCGGGGTTGCGACACGGTCCAGGTCGGCACGCCGGCCGCCGCGGACCCGCTGCTCGGCGTCACGGTGCTCACGGCCGACGCCGGTGAGGCGCGGGCGGGCGGCGCCCTGCGCGACAAGCTCCTGGGCGGCAGCGGCGGCGACCTGCTGCTCGGCGGCGCCGAGCACGACGTGATCTGGGGCGACCAGCGGCCCGGCACCGCGGCGCCCGACCTGCTGTTCGGCGGCGAGGGCCGCGACACGATGTACGGCGGCGGTGCGGCGGACCTGGTCGACGGCGGTGACGGCGACGACATGGTGCAGGGCGACGCCGGCGACGACGTCCTGCGCGGCGGCGCGGGGCGCGACACGCTGCGCGGCGGCGCCGGGCGCGACCGTCTGGCGGCCGGCCCCGGCGACGACAGCATCCGGGCGGCGGCCGACGGCAAGGACGTCATCGACTGCGGCGCAGGACGCGACCGCGCGGTCGTCGACCGGGTGGACGTCGTGCGCGGGTGCGAGATCGTCCGCCGCGGCTGATCCGTGAGCCACGTCACGCGTGCGGCGGGCGGCTCCCGGGCACGCTCAGGCGCATGAACCTCCTCGTGCGCCTGCCCCTGCAGATCGTCCGCACCGCCGCGGGCGCCGGCTTCACCGTCGGGCGGTTCGCCGTGGGCCAGCTCCGCGAGCACCTCCCGGGCGGGGACGGCAACGGCGACGGCCACGCGCCCGCGCCGGCCGCTCCGCCGCAGGCCCGTCGCGCCGACGCCGGCGGCCCGCGCACGACCGCGCCGCCGGCGGCCGCGCCGACGCCGGCCGCACCGACGGCCGCCCCGGCCGCGCCGGAGCTGCGCGAGAGCGAGCCGGCGCAGTCGGCGACGCAGGAGCCGCCGCCGCCCGTGGCCCACGAGCCGCGGCACATCGACGTCGAGGCCGAGGAGGTCGCCTCCTTCGGCCCGGAGCGCGACGCGCACGCGACGATCACCGTCCAGGCGCCGTGGGACGGCTACGACGACCAGGCCGCACAGGAGATCGTCGACCGCGTCCGCGACGCCGACGACACGACCAAGGCCGCCGTCCTGCTCTACGAGGGCCAGGGCAAGAACCGCAAGACCGTGATCGCCGCCGCCGGCGGCAGCTGAGCGACGCACAAAAGGGCCTGGCCCTTTGGTGCATTGGCGCGCAGAGCCCTCCCAGACCTTGACACAACTGTGTTAAGGTTTGCCGCCGAATGGACGCCCTGACCATCCACGAGGCGGCGGAGACGACCGGTTGGTCGCCCCGCATGCTGCGCTACATCGAGCGCATCGGCCTCGTGGACCCGCGCCGCTCCGAGTCGGGCTACCGGCTCTACGGCGCGGCCGAGCTGCAGCGGCTGCGCACCCTGCGCGAGCTGCTCGCCGAACATGACGTCGGCCTCGGGGATCTGGGCTTCGCGCTACGCCTGCGCCGCGATCCGGAGGTCCGGGGCGCGGTGGAGGCGTGGTTCGAGGCCCGTCCGGAGCGTCCCGCCGACGTCCCGGCCGACGACTGGCTGTCGTTCGAGCAGCAGCGCCACCAGCGCCTGCTCGCCGGTCTGGCCGCCACCACCACCAACGTCACGGAGCCTGCATGAGCGCCACCGCCACCCAGGACTACAAGGTCGCCGACATCTCCCTCGCGGACTTCGGCCGCAAGGAGATCCGCCTCGCCGAGCACGAGATGCCCGGCCTGATGAGCATCCGCGAGGAGTTCGCGGCCAGCCAGCCCCTGAAGGGCGCCCGCATCTCGGGCTCCCTGCACATGACCATCCAGACCGCGGTCCTGATCGAGACGCTCGTCGCGCTCGGCGCCGAGGTCCGCTGGGCGTCGTGCAACATCTTCTCGACGCAGGACCACGCCGCGGCCGCGATCGCCGCCGCCGGCATCCCGGTCTTCGCCTGGAAGGGCGAGACGCTGGAGGAGTACTGGTGGTGCACGGAGCAGATGCTCCGCTGGCCCGACGGGAAGGGGCCGAACATGATCCTCGACGACGGCGGCGACGCCACGATGCTCGTCCACAAGGGCACCGAGTTCGAGAAGGCCGGCGCCGTGCCGGACCCGGCCGACGCCGAGTCCGAGGAGTTCCAGGTCTTCCTGACGCTGCTGCAGCGCTCGCTGCAGGAGGATCCGCAGCGCTGGACCGAGATCGGCAAGGGCATCCTCGGCGTGACCGAGGAGACCACGACCGGCGTGCACCGCCTCTACGAGCTCGCCAAGACCGGCGACCTGCTCTTCCCGGCGATCAACGTCAACGACTCGGTCACCAAGTCGAAGTTCGACAACCTCTACGGCTGCCGCCACTCGCTCGTCGACGGCATCAACCGCGCCGTGGACGTCATGCTCGCCGGCAAGACCGCCGTCGTCTGCGGCTTCGGCGACGTGGGCAAGGGCTCGGCCGAGTCGCTGCGCGCCCAGGGCGCCCGCGTGATCGTCACCGAGATCGACCCGATCTGCGCGCTGCAGGCCTGCATGCAGGGCTACCAGGTGCAGACGCTCGAGGACGTCGTCGAGGTCGCCGACGTCTTCATCACCACCACGGGCAACCGGGACATCATCACCGCCGACCACATGAAGCGGATGAAGCACCAGGCGATCGTGGGCAACATCGGCCACTTCGACAACGAGATCGACGTCGCCGGCCTGCAGAAGATCGCGACCCGCGAGAACATCAAGCCGCAGGTCGACGAGTACCGCTTCGAGGACGGCCACACGATCATCCTGCTGTCCGAGGGCCGCCTGCTCAACCTGGGCAACGCGACCGGCCACCCGTCGTTCGTGATGTCCAACTCGTTCGCCAACCAGACGATCGCCCAGATCGAGCTGTTCTCCAAGAACGACGAGTACGAGAAGCAGGTCTACGTCCTGCCCAAGCACCTCGACGAGAAGGTCGCCCGGCTGCACCTGGACGCTCTCGGCGTCCAGCTCACCGAGCTCTCCCCCGAGCAGGCCGCCTACATCGGCGTCCCGGTCGAGGGTCCGTACAAGCCGGACCATTACCGCTACTAGCCCCGGCTCTGCCCGGATCGCGTGGGCGCGCGGGCAGATGCCCGTGCTCCGCTCGATCGCGGAGCGCTTCGGCGCCGGCCGTCCTCTCGACGGGGTGACGGTCGGCGCCTGCCTGCACGTCACGGCCGAGACGGCCGTGCTCGTGCAGGCGCTCACCGCGGGTGGGGCGCACGTCGCGCTGTGCGCCCCGAACCCGCTGTCCACCCAGGACGACGTCGCCGACACGCTGCGCGGCGGCGGGGCGGACGTCCACGCCGCCCACGGCCAGGACCCGACGCCGGGCATCGCGACGGTGGTCGGCACGGCGCCACGCGTCACGCTCGACGACGGCGCCGACCTCGTGCTCGCGCTGCACGCGCAGGGCGACCTGCCCGCGGGCTTTCTCGGCGGGACCGAGGAGACGGCGACCGGGCTGGCGCTGCTGCGCCGTGCCGCGCTGCGCGCGCCGGTGCTCGCCGTCAACGAGGCGCGCAGCGAGCGCGTCTTCAACGACCACTACGGCACGGGCCAGTCCACGCTCGATGGCATCCTGCGCGCCACGAACCTGCTCATGGCCGGCCGCACCGTGGTGGTGCTCGGCTACGGGTTCACCGGCAAGGGCATCGCGCTGCGCGCGCGAGGCGCCGGCGCCCAGGTCATCGTCTGCGAGATCGATCCGCTGCGCGCGCTCGACGCGCGCATGGAGGGCTTCGCCGTGCTGCCGGCGCTCGAGGCCGCCGAGCGCGGCGACGTCTTCATCACCGTCACCGGCGCCCAGCGCGTCCTGCGCGCCGAGCACTTCGCCCGCATGAAGGACGGGGCGGTGCTGGCCAACGCGGGCCACTTCGACGTCGAGATCGACCTGGCGGCGCTGGGGCCCGGCGAGCCGGTCCTGCCGCTCGTCACCCGTCATCGGGTCGGCGACCGGGCGCTGCACCTCCTGACGGCAGGTCGCGTGGTGAACCTCGCCGCCGGCCAGGGCCACCCGGCCTCGGTCATGGACATCTCCTTCGCCCTGCAGGCGCTGGCCGTCGAGCACCTGGTCCGCTGCGCGGGCGACCTGGCTCCCGGCGTCCAGCCGGTCCCCGAGGCGCTCGATCGCGAGGTGGCGCGGCTGAAACTCGCGTCGCTCGGGGTCGAGATCGACACGGCGGGGTAGGGAGGGGCGCCGGAGGCGGCCGGTCGCGGTCCGGGCCGACCGCCACCTGCCGCGCCGCCGCAGGCGGGTCCCCTGGCTAGTCTCCGGCGTCGCATGAGCGACGCCGCGACGAGGACGTTCGAGAGTCAGGTGCAGCAGCTGCGCGCCGGCGAGACCGGGACGCTGCCGGAGGCCGAGCTCGAGCCGGTCGACGCGGTGCCCGACATGGAGGAGCTGCCCGAGGACCCGGACACGGCCCGCGAGGCGCTCGCGCGCACGATCGTCCTCAAGCTCAACGGCGGCCTGGGCACGTCGATGGGCATGACGCGGGCCAAGTCGCTGCTCGAGGTCCGCGAGGGCCGCTCGTTCCTGGACCTGATCGCCGACCAGGTCCTGGCCCTGCGCGAACGCACGGGCGCCCGTGTCCCGCTCGTGCTGATGAACTCCTTCGCCACGCGCGACGACTCGCTGGCCGCGCTGCACCGCCACGAGGGCATCGACGCCGACGTCCCCCTCGACTTCCTGCAGAACAAGGTCCCCAAGCTCGAGGCGGAGACGCTCGAGCCGATCGACTGGCCCGCGGACCCGGACAAGGCGTGGGCACCGCCCGGCCACGGCGACCTCTACGCGGCGCTGCAGACCTCCGGGATGCTGGAGACGCTCCTGGACCGCGGCTACCGCTGGGCGTTCGTGTCCAACGCCGACAACCTCGGCGCGGTCCTCGACGAGCGCATCCTGGCGTGGGTCGCGCGCGAGCGCCTGCCGTTCGCGATGGAGGTCGCCGACCGCACCGCGGCCGACCGCAAGGGCGGGCACCTCGCGCGGCGCCGCGAGACGGGCAGCCTGGTGCTGCGCGAGATCGCCCAGACGCCCGACGAGGACGTCGACGCCTTCCAGGACGTCGACCGCCATCGCTTCTTCAACACCAACACCCTCTGGCTGGACCTCGAGGCGCTGGCCGCCACGCTGCGCGCGCGCGACGGCGTCCTGGGGCTGCCGATGATCGTCAACCGCAAGACGGTCGACCCGGGCGACGCCTCGTCGCCGGCCGTCGTGCAGCTCGAGACTGCCATGGGCGCCGCGATCGACGTCTTCGAGGGCGCAGCCGCCCTGCGCGTCCCGCGCACGCGCTTCGCGCCGGTCAAGACGACCAACGACCTGCTCGGCGTGCGCTCCGACGCCTACGACCTCGGCGACGACGGCGCGCTGCGCCTGCACCCGTCGCGCACCGCGCCGCCGGTGATCGACCTCGACACGCAGTTCTTCAAGCTCGTCGACGGCTTCGAGGCGCGCTTCCCCGCCGGGGCGCCGTCGCTCGTGGGCTGCGACCGCCTGACGGTCCGCGGCGACGTGACGTTCGGCGTCGACGTGGTCGTCCGCGGGAGCGTCGAGGTCGACGCCGACGTGCCCGACGGCGCCGTGCTCGAGGGCTAGGCCTGCCGGGCCGCGGCCGCGTCCTCGAGGCGCTCGCGGCGCTCCTCCTCGCGCTCGCTCTCGCCCAGCGCGCGGACGAACAGCCAGGCCAGGGCGATCCCCATGACGACCGACTGCTCGACCGCCATGATGGCGCCGGCCAGCGCCTGGTCGGACTCGGGGGAGAGCCCCCACACCTCGGGCTGCTCGACGTAGAAGTCGTACAGCGCGTCGGGGGCGAACGTCAGCATGATCCCGAGCAGGCCGACCAGCACCTTCGTCACCAGCATGTAGGCCACGGGCTGCAGGCCGCCGAAGTGCAGGCGCC
>DASPKC010000224.1:0-7771 GCA_035628295.1 Baekduia sp. | reverse complement strand
TCCCCCGCCAGCACACCCGGTGCCGGCCCAGCGTCCCGCGGAAGACGTGGTCGATGATCACGCCGTCGGCGGTCGGCGCCCAGTCGTGGACCTCGGCGGCGAGGTCCGGCAGGAGCCCCAGCAGGTCGGCGAAGCCGGCCTCGGCCGCCCGGATGCCGTCCGTGACGGGGATGAGCGGCGCGATGAGCCGGATCGACGGGTCGAACAGGGCCGAGAACCCCGTCGGCGTCGCGGCGCTCCAGACGCGCGCGAAGTCGCGCACGAAGCGCTCGGCCTCCGGCGGCCGCGCGGCGGGCTGGCCGGCCATCACGGCGCCGACAGTACGCCGCCGGCCGGGTGCGCGCTAGCGCTTGGCGTGGAAGAGCATGGCGGCGATGCGCTCGTCGCGCCCGGTGCCGCGCAGCGGCCGGTGATGCACGGCCGGCGCGCCCGTGGGCTCGAAGCCGGCGGCCAGCGCCCAGGCGTTGAGGCCCGCGAGGTTCGGGACCCACCAGGTGTAGATCGAGCCCGCCATCGCGGGGCGGAACTCGCCGACCGGGCGGCGCGGGTGCCGGCGCGAGAGCGGCGCCGAGTACGACTCGATCATCAGCAGCTCGCCGTCCGGCGCGAGCACGTCGCGCATCCGCTCGAGCGCGGCGACGGGGTCGCGCAGGTGCTGCAGGATGGTGCCGCACAGCACGAGGTCGACCGGCCGGCCGTCGACCCGGTCGAGCTCGAGGTCGTACACGTTGCCGGTGATCCGCCGGACCGACGAGCCGAGCGCCTCGTGGGCGAGCCGGAAGCCCGAGCCCCAGGGGATCGACGGGTCGTGCTGGGCCTCGATCTGCGCGCGGGCCAGCGGCGGGAAGTCGGCCTGGCGGATGTCGTCGAGGTCGAGCGCCAGCACCTCCGTCGCTCCGCGGCGCTCCATCTCGAACGCCCAGAAGCCATCGAAGGTGCCCACGTCGAGGCAGCGACGGCCGCCCAGGTCGCGCGGCAGCGCGTCGGGGGCGAACGGCCGCACGTCGTAGGACCCGGGCGTCGTGACGCCCGGGGCGAGGTCGATCGTGTGGTACCAGCCCGGGTGCTGGTCGATCCGCCGGCGCAGCTCCTCGAGCTCCATCGGCGGGGCAGGCTACCGGGGGCCGTGCCGGTGACGTCGGGGCGTGCGGTCGTATCCTCGACCGGCGATGGACCTCTCGCTGTTCTTCGCCGGCACCGGCGGCTCGGTGCCCACGGCCCGTCGCGGGATGCCCGCGACGCTCGTGCGCCGCGGCTCCGACCGGCTGCTGTTCGACTGCGGCGAGGGCACCCAGCGCCAGCTGCTGCGCACCGTCGGCCTGCCCGACGTCTCCGACATCTTCCTCACGCACTTCCACGCCGACCACTGGCTCGGCGTGCCGGGGATGCTCAAGACGTTCGACCTGCGCGACCGCGACAGCCCCCTGACGATCCACGGCCCGCCCGGCCTGGGCGACCTGCTCGGCCTCGTGCGCCGCGCGGTCGGCCGCGTGCGCTACCCGCTGGCGGTCGACGAGCTCGAGCCCGGCGACGAGGTCGCGTTCGACGGCTACACGATCCACGCGCTCACCGTGCGCCATCGCGGCACCGCGTTCGGCTACGCCCTGGTCGAGGACGAGCGACCCGGGCGCTTCGACGCCGACCGCGCGCGGGAGCTGGGCGTGCCGTTCGGGCCGGCGTTCGGCGCGCTGCAGCGCGGGCAGACCGTGGGCGCCGTCACGCCCGACATGGTCGTCGGGCCGCCGCGGCCCGGGCGCAAGGTGGTGCTGAGCGGCGACACCGCGCCGTGCGACATGGTGCGCGTGGCCGCCCACGAGGCCGACGTCCTGGTCCACGAGGCCACGTTCTGCGACGACGAGCGCGCGCGGGCGCTGGAGACCGGGCACTCCACGGCCCGGCAGGCCGCCGACCTCGCCGCCGAGGCGCAGGTGCGCCTGCTGTGCCTGACGCACGTCTCCACGCGCTACGCCGGCCACGAGGTGCGCGACGAGGCCCGCGACGTGTTCGCCGCCACCGAGGTGCCGCGCGACTTCGACAGCGTGGAGGTGCCGCTGCCGGAGAAGGGCGAGCCGGAGCTCCAGCGCTGGGAGGGCGGCCGGCGCCCGGACCCGGCGCCCGCCCCGCAGTGAGGACGGCGATCGCTGCGGCCGCCGGCTTCCTGGCCGGCGTGCTGCTCGTCGCGATCCTGGGCGGCGCCAAGCCGGCTGCGCCGACGGTCACCGTGACGGTCACGGCGCCGGGCCGGACGACCGGCGGGCCCGTCATCACCCGCACCGTGGTCCCGGACGTCGTCGGCGAGCGGCTGGATGTCGCGCGCGAGCGCGTCGCGCGCTCGGGGTTCGAGAGCGAGGTCGACGGCGGCGGCATCCTCGGCGTGCTCGACGAGACCAACTGGGAGGTCGTCGACCAGGACCCCCGCGCCGGCTTCCTCGAGCAGGGCTCGGTCGTCACGCTCGTCGTCGACCGCCGCTGAGCCCGCGCGCGTCGCGTCGGCGGGCGCTGCTAGCTTCCACTCCCGACCCGATCCTTTAACCCGGTCCTGCGAGGCCAGGAAGGACGTTGAACATGGAGCACGAGAAGGTCGTCCTCGACGGGGACGACATGCGGCGCACGCTGGTGCGCATCGCCCACGAGATCGTGGAGCGCACGGGGGATCCCGATCGTCTGGCGATCGTCGGCATCCACCGTCGCGGCGCCGTCCTGGCCCGTCGCCTGCGGGCGCTGCTGGGCGACCTGCTCGACCGCGAGGTCCCGCTGGGCGAGCTGGACATCTCCTTCTACCGCGACGACGTCGCCTCGCGCACCGAGCAGCCGGTGGTGCACGCCTCGACGGTGGACTTCCCGGTGGACGGCGCGACGGTGGTGATCGTCGACGACGTCCTGTACACCGGCCGCACGGTCCGCGCCGCCATCGAGGCGCTGTTCGACTACGGCCGCCCCGCCCGCGTGCAGCTGGCCGTGCTCGCCGACCGCGGCCACCGCGAGCTGCCGATCCGCCCCGACTACGTCGGCAAGAACCTCCCCACGTCGCGCAGCGAGCGCGTCAACGTCCGCGTCGAGGAGCTCGACGACGTCGACGAGGTCCGCATCGTCGCCCTCCAGGAGGCCCCCGCATGAGGCACCTGCTGTCCATCGACGACCTGTCCCGCCAGGACATCGAGCGCATCTGCGACCGCGCCGCGTCCTTCGCGGAGGTCGCCGACCGCGAGGTCAAGAAGGTCCCCGCGCTGCGCGGGCGCACCGTGCTCAACCTCTTCTACGAGGCGTCGACGCGGACGCGCTCGAGCTTCGAGCTGGCCGCCAAGCGCCTCAGTGCCGACGTCGTGAACTTCTCGACGAGCGGCTCGAGCGTCGAGAAGGGCGAGTCGCTGAAGGACACGATCCTGACGCTGACCGCCCACAAGCCCGACGCGATCGTCCTGCGCACGCCCTGGGCCGGCGCCGCCGAGCTCGTCTCGCGCTGGGCGCCCGCGGCGGTGGTCAACGCCGGCGACGGCAAGCACGAGCACCCGACGCAGGCGCTGCTGGACGTCCACACGCTGCGCCGCCGCGTCGGCTCGCTGGACGGGCTGAAGATCTGGATCGTCGGCGACGTCCTGCACTCGCGGGTCGCGCGCTCGAACATCCTGGCGTTCCGCAAGATGGGCGCCGAGGTGACCGTCGCGGGGCCGCCGACGCTGATCCCCCGCGGGATCGAGGAGGCGCTGGGCTGCGAGGTGCGCTACACGCTCGACGACCTGGGGCGGGCCGACGTGGTCTACGCGCTGCGCATGCAGCGCGAACGGATGACCGAGGCCTGGGTGCCGTCGGCGCGCGAGTACGCGTCGGTCTACCAGGTCAACGGCCGCCGGCTGCACCCG
Source organism: Baekduia sp. (assembly GCA_035628295.1). GTDB lineage: Bacteria > Actinomycetota > Thermoleophilia > Solirubrobacterales > Solirubrobacteraceae > Baekduia. The sequence goes on along the minus strand of DASPKC010000224.1, from coordinate 3,911 downwards.
CGGCAGGTACTCATGCACCCCGGGCCGGTCAACCGCGGCGTCGAGCTCAGCGGCGAGGTGGTCGACTCGCCGCAGGCGGTGATCACGGCCCAGGTCGAGGCCGGGGTCGTCGTGCGCATGGCCGTCCTCTACGAGGTCCTGGCGGGCGCGCGCGCCGAGGCCCCGACCCCGGTGACCGCGTGATGGCCGCGCCGCCGCTGGTCCGCGCGTCGGCGCCGGACGCCACGCTGCTGCTGCGCGCCGCGCACGTGCTCGACCCCCGCGAGGGCCTCGACGCCCCGCACGACGTGCTGGTGCGCCAGGGGGAGATCGCCGCCATCGGCGCGCCCGGCAGCCTCGAGGCGCCCGACGGCTGCGAGGTCGTCGAGGGCGAGGGCCGCCACCTGCTGCCGGCCTTCGTCGACCCGCACGTGCACCTGCGCACGCCGGGCCAGGAGCACAAGGAGGACCTCGAGACCGGCACCCGCGCCGCCGCCGCCGGCGGGTTCTGCGCCGTGCTGGCGATGCCGAACACCGACCCGGTGCTCGACAGCGCGCCGATCCTGCGCTCGCTGCGCGACGGGGCCGCACGCGACGCGCGGATCCCCGTGGGGTTCGTGCCGGCGATCACCCGCGGCCTGCACGGCACCGAGCTCACGGACATGGCCGAGCTGCGCGAGCAGGGCGCCGTCGGGTTCACCGACGACGGCCGGCCGGTCGTCTCGGCCGGGATGCTGCGCAAGGCGCTGCAGTACCAGCGCCTGTGCGGCGGCGTGCTGGCCCTGCACGAGGAGGACCCGACGCTGTCGGGCGCCGGCGCGATGCGCGAGGGCCCGGTCAGCGCGCTGCTGGGGGTGGCCGGCATCCCGTCGATCAGCGAGTCGACGATGGTCGCGCGCGACGCGATGATCGCGGGCTACGAGGGCGGGCGGCTGCACTTCCAGCACCTCAGCGCCGTGGAGTCCGTCGAGGCGGTGGCCGCCGCCAAGGCCCGCGGCATCGAGGTCTCCTGCGAGGCCAGCCCGCACCACCTCTGCCTGACCGTCGACGAGGTCCGCTCCCTGGACACGTCGATGAAGATGAACCCGCCGCTGGGCACCGAGGCCGATCGCCAGGCGCTCATCGAGGGCCTGCGCACCGGCGTGGTCGACTGCATCGCCACCGACCACGCGCCGCACGCGCGCGACGAGAAGGAGGTCCCGTTCGAGCAGGCGCCGATGGGGACCACCGGGCTGGAGACCGCGTTCGCCGCGGTGCACACCTCGCTCGTCGTGCCCGGCGTCCTGCCCCTCGGGCTCGTCGTCGAGCGGCTCACCAGCGGCGGCGCGCTGTTCGGGATCCCCGAGCCGCGCATCGCCACGGGCCGCCAGGCCGACCTCACCCTCGTCGACCTCGCCGCGCAGTGGACCGCCGGCGAGAACGGCTGGGAGAGCCGCTCGGCCAACTGCTGCTTCACCGGCCGCCGCCTGCGCGGCCGCGTCCTGCTCACCGTCGCGGCCGGCGCCATCGCCTTCCGCGCCCGCCAGTTCGAGGTGGTCTCCTAAGTGTCTTCGTACGTGCTGCTCGAGGACGGCACCCGCTTCGACGGCGAGGCGTGCGGCGCCGACGGCGCCGCGGTCGGCGAGGTCGTCTTCACCACCGGCATGTCCGGCTATCAGGAGTCGATGACCGACCCCTCGTTCGCCGGCCAGCTGCTCACGTTCACCTACCCGCACATCGGCAACTACGGGGTGTCGTCGGCCTTCATGGAGTCCGACCGCGTCTGGGCCCGGGCGGCGATCATGCGCGACGCGCGCGACAACGAGGACGCGCCGGAGGCCGAAGGCGGGTGGCTGAGCTGGCTGCGCGACTGCGGCGTGCCTGCGATCACCGGCGTCGACACCCGCGCGCTCGTGCGCCACATCCGCAGCCAGGGCGCGATGAAGGGCGGCGTGTTCCCCGGCGCGATGCCCGAGTCGCAGGCCCGCGAGCTCATCGACGCGGAGCCCTCGATGGCCGGCCGCGACCTGGCCCGCGAGGTCACGCCCGGCCAGGCGACGACGCACGGCACCGGCGACGGCCCGCGCATCCACGCCATCGACACCGGCATCAAGCTCTCCATCGTCCGCCACCTGGTCGACCGCGGCGCCCGCGTGACGCTGCACCCCTGCTCGGTCACGGCCGGCGAGCTGCGCGCCACCGATGCCGACGCCTACTTCCTGGCCAACGGGCCCGGGGACCCGGCGGCGCTCGGCCACATCGTCAGCACGGTGCGCGAGCTGGTGGGCGAGAAGCCGGTGTGGGGCATCTGCCTCGGCCATCAGCTGCTCTGCCAGGCCGTCGGCCTCGAGACGTTCAAGCTGCCCTTCGGCCATCGCGGGGGCAACCACCCCGTCAAGGACCTCACGACGAACCACATCGAGATCACGTCGCAGAACCACGGCTTCGCAGTCGTCGGGCCGGGCGGCGTGCGCACCATCGACACCGACGAGCCGGTGCGCTGGGAGACCGACTTCGGCGCCGCCCAGCTCACCCACGTCAACCTCTACGACCGCACCGTCGAGGGATTGCAGCTGCTCGACGTGCCGGGAGGCACCGTGCAGTACCACCCCGAGGCCGGCCCCGGGCCCAACGACTCGCTGTACCTCTTCGACCGGTTCATCGCCCAGATGGAGGCCGCCGCCTGATGCCCCGCCGCGACGACCTGCGCAAGATCCTGATCCTGGGCTCCGGCCCGATCGTCATCGGCCAGGCGGCCGAGTTCGACTACTCCGGCGTGCAGGCCTGCAAGGTGCTGCGCGAGGAGGGCTACGAGATCGTCCTGGTCAACTCGAACCCGGCGACGATCATGACCGACCCGGAGTTCGCCGACGCGACGTACGTCGAGCCGCTGCTGCCGGGCCCGGTCGCCCAGATCATCGAGAAGGAGCGGCCGGACGCGCTGCTGCCGACGCTCGGCGGCCAGACCGCCCTGAACCTCGCCAAGGCGCTGCACGAGGACGGCACGCTGGAGAAGTACGGCGTCGAGCTCATCGGCGCCCGCTACGACGCCATCTGCTGCGCCGAGGACCGCGACCTGTTCCGCGAGGCCATGGAGACGGCCGGCCTGAAGATGCCGGCCAGCGCCATCGCCACGACGCTGGACGAGGCGCGCGGGCACCTGGCCGGGATCGGCCTGCCGTGCATCATCCGCCCCGCGTTCACCCTGGGCGGGCGCGGCGGCGGCATCGCCCGCACCGAGGAGGAGTTCGAACGCATCGTCGGGCGCGGGCTGGCCGCCTCGCCGATCTCGCAGGTCCTGCTCGACCAGTCGGTGCTCGGCTGGGGAGAGTTCGAGCTCGAGGTCATGCGCGACCACCACGACAACGTGGTGATCGTCTGCTCGATCGAGAACGTCGATCCGATGGGTGTGCACACCGGCGACAGCGTCACCGTGGCGCCGCAGCAGACGCTGACGGACCGCCTCTACCAGCAGCTGCGCGACCAGGCGATCGCCGTGATCCGCGCGGTGGGCGTGGAGACCGGGGGCTCGAACGTGCAGTTCGCGGTCAACCCGGACACCGAGGAGATCCTCGTCATCGAGATGAACCCGCGGGTCTCGCGCTCGTCCGCGCTGGCCTCGAAGGCGACCGGCTTCCCGATCGCCAAGATCGCCGCGCGGCTGGCGGTCGGCTACCGGCTCGACGAGATCCGCAACGACATCACCGGCGGAGCGATGCCGGCGAGCTTCGAGCCGACCATCGACTATGTCGTCACCAAGGTGCCGCGCTTCGCCTTCGAGAAATTCTCGGGCGCCGAAGCGAGCCTGAGCACGTCGATGAAATCGGTCGGCGAAGTCATGGCGATGGGCCGCACGTTCCAGGAATCGGTGCAAAAGGCGCTGCGCGGGCTCGAGACGGGAGCCGACGGCTTCGACGAACGCACATCAGACCGAGATGAAATAGAAAACGAGC
>DASPKC010000223.1:0-3402 GCA_035628295.1 Baekduia sp. | reverse complement strand
CTTGTTGAACGAGTAGTCGGCGGACTTCTCGTTGGTCTCCCACAGCCAGTCGATGACCGACGGCGCCACGCCGTTGGCCTTGCAGCCCTCGCGGAACTCCGGCTCGAGCAGCGCCATCTGGTCGCGCTTCTTCTTGCCGATCGCCTTGCGCAGGTCGTCCGCGCGCGCCCCGGAGAAGCCGGCGATCTCCTTGGAGATCTGCATGGCCTGCTCCTGGTACAGGATCACCCCGTAGGTGCCGCCGATGATCGGCTCGAGCCGCTCGTCGGGGATCGAGACCGCGTTCGGATCGCGCTTGCCCCGCGCGTAGGTCGGGATCTGGTCCATGGCGCCCGGCCGGTAGAGCGCCACGAGCGCGACGAGGTCGTCGAACTCCGTCGGCTTGACCTTGCGCAACGCCTCCTGCATGCCGTCGGACTCGAACTGGAACACGCCGACCGAGTCGCCCTTGGCGAGCATCTCGTAGGTCGTCGCATCGTCCAGCGGAAGGTTCGTCATGTCCGGCCGCTCGCCGCCGGACTTCTCGATGATGTCCAGCGCCGACTCGATGACGTCGAGGTTGCGCAGGCCCAGGAAGTCCATCTTGAGGAGGCCGAGCTCCTCGACGGGCTTCATGTCGAACTGCGTGACCTGCCGGAAGACCGGCTGGCCGTCGTCGCCGGGCTTGGAGTCCTTGGCCAGCTGCAGCGGCACGACCTCGGTCAGCGGCATGCCTGCGATCACGACCGCCGCGGCGTGGATCGAGTTGTTGCGCACGATCCCCTCGAGGCCCTTGGCGACATCGACCACCTGCTTGGCGACCGGGTCCTCGTCGTACTCCTTGCGCAGCGGCTCGCCGGGCTCCAGGCACTTGGCGAACGTGGGCGTGCGGCCCTGCTCCGGCTCCGGGATGAGCTTGGCCAGGCGGTCGCCCACGGCGTGCGGGTGGCCGAGGACGCGGGCGGCGTCCTTCGTCGCGGCCCGGGGCGCCGCGCGGCCGAAGGTGATGATCTGCGCCACCGACTCGCGCCCGTACTTGTCCTGCACGTAGCGCATGACCTGCTCGCGGCCCCTGACCGAGAAGTCGATGTCGATGTCCGGCATGGACACGCGCTCGGGGTTGAGGAAGCGCTCGAAGAGCAGGTCGTAGCGCAGCGGGTCGAGGTCGGTGATCTGCAGGCAGTAGGCGACGAGGGAGCCGGCGGCCGAGCCGCGGCCCGGGCCCACGGGGATGCCGTGGTCCTTGGCCCACTTCACGAAGTCCCAGACGATGAGGAAGTAGGCGTTGAAGCCCATGCGGTCGATGACACCGAGCTCGTACTCCATCCGCTCGATCGCCCGGGCCGGCGGGGGGTCGCCGTAGCGGCCGCGCAGCCCTTCCTCCACGCGGGCGCGGAGATAGGCGCGCTCGTCCTCGCCCTCCGGCAGGAAGCGCGGGATGAGCTGCCGGCCGAGGGCGATCTCGACGTCGCAGCGCTCGGCGACCTCCAGGGTGGTCTCCAGCGCGCCGGGCCACTGCGCGAACGCCTGCGCCATCTCCTCGTTGGAGCGCAGGTAGAACTCGTTCGTCTCGAAGGTCATCTTCGGCTCGGCCAGCGTGCTCTTGGTCTGCACGCACAGCAGGGCCGTGTGGTGGTGGTAGTCCTCCTTGCGCAGGTAGTGCACGTCGCCCGTGCCCACCAGCGGCCGGCCCACCTCGCGCGCGATGCGCTCGATGCCCACGTTGGCCTTGTCCTGGGCGGCGAGGCCGTTGTTCTGGACCTCGAAGTAGACGTCGTCGTGCCCGAAGACCTGCAGGAGGTCGTCGATGTGGGCGCGCGCCTCGTCGGGCCGGTCGTCGACCAGGCGCTGGCAGAAGCGGGAGGCCAGGCACCCGGTCAGCGCGATGATCCCGTCGCTGTGGCGCTCGAGCTGGCCCATGTCCAGGCCCGGCTTGCCCTGGTAGAGCCCGTCGAGGAAGCCGGCCGAGGACAGCTCGACGAGGTTGCGGTACCCCTGGTCGGTGGCCGCCAGGAGCGTCAGGTGGTTGCGCTCGTGGCGCCCCTCGCGGACCGTGTGGTCGTCGACGAGGTACACCTCGCAGCCGAGCAGCGGCTTGATCCCGTGCTTCCTGGCGGCCTTGTAGAGCTCGACCGCCCCGTTCATCACCCCGTGGTCGGTGAGCCCGATCGCCGGCTGACCGAAGGCCGCGGCACGCTCCGCCAGGGCCCCGATGTTGCACGCGCCGTCCAGCAGCGAGTACTCGGAGTGGACGTGCAGATGGGCGCAGGCAGCAGTGGTCACGGAGCGCTCGAGGATAGGCGGGCCGCCGGACGGCGCGAGGACCTGGCGCCGGTGCCCGTCACGCGCCCGACTGCACCCGGTCGACCAGCTCGAAGAAGCGCTCCAGGACGTCGGCGTCCCCAGACGCCTCGGCGGGCGGCCCGCCCGCCGGGCGGGCACCGGCGAGCACGGCCGGCAGGCCCTGCGCGGTGGTGTGCAGGCCCGCGTCGACGGGACCCTCGGGCGCCCTCAGCACGGGACGCCGGCCAGGCGCCAGCACCAGGCGCCGGCGGCTCCCGGCCTCGACCTCCACGGTCGCCGCGGCGGTCACCCAGGACGGACGCGCCGCGAGGCACAGCGCCCGCAGCAGCATCTCCGGCTCGGGCACCGCGCGGGCGCGGGCGACGTCGGCCAGGCTCACCGGGGTGCGCATGTCGCGCGCGAGCCGGGCGCGCAGCCACCGCCGCCGGCCGCCCACGTCGAGGCCGGGCAGCCGCCGGCCGGCGCCCCCGCCCACCAGCGGCGCGAGGGCCTCGGGCGTGCCCACGAGGACCAGGTCGGGCCGGTCGTCGGTGGCCTCCAGCGGCCGCAGCGCCGCGGGCAGGCCCGGGGCGACCTCGACCCGGACCGCCCGGGCGCCGTCGACGTGGAGGTCGTAGCGCAGCGCGCGGGCGGCGCGCAGCCCCTGGACGGGGACGAGCGCGAGGACGAGCTGCGCCGCCGCGGCGACGTCCTCGGCCGCGAGCGCCACCACCGCGTCGCGCAGCCACGGACGCGCGGTCGAGCGCGCCGGCAGGCCGCGCGGCGCCAGCGGGCGGCGCGCTGGTGCGGCGCAGTGCGGCGGCATGCCGCCGGCGGACGCGACGGGGCGTTGCACGATCTCCTGCGTGGTCGGTTCGCCGGCCACGGCGGGCGGCGACGGTGCGATGCGCGCGGCCGGGACCGCAGGCGCGGGCCCCTCCTCGCGCGGCGGCGTGCGCTCGCGCAGGCGGCTGGCCGCGGCGGCCAGCTCGCGGGCCAGCTCCTCCTGGCCCCCGGCGGCCGGCGCGCCGGTCAGCCCCTCCAGCCGGGCGCGCAGCGCGTCGGCGCCGGGCAGCGGCCTGGCGGGCGCCGTCTCCGGCGCGGCCGGCGCGTCCGCTGCAGCTCCCGCTCGCGGTCGCT
>DASPKC010000222.1:0-3737 GCA_035628295.1 Baekduia sp. | reverse complement strand
GCGAGCGTCGCCGATCCGGGCCCGGACCAGCTCGATCGCCTCGGCCACGGGTGCGGGATCGGCCGTGCCGTGCGGGCCGCCGAGCGACTCGGGCGCACGATCGCGCGCCGCGCGGCTTAGGCCGTCCGCCTCCGGCACCGTCATCCTGCCGCGGGGCGGGCCGGGCGGCCACGACCGTGCCGCCTCCCGCGCGGACGCGGGCGGCTCGGGCGCGGACGGAGGCGGGACCGGGAACGTCATGCGGGAGCGGCGGCCGGGGCCGGCGAGGGGACGGGCATTATAGGCGGCCCGTCGCCCTGCCCTCCGTCCGATGATCTGGCCCTTCGGTCCTCGCCGCCCGCTCCCGATCGACGCCGCCGCCTGGCGGGGCCTGCAGGCCCGATTGCCGTACCTGCGCGGGTTCGACGACACCGACTCGACGCGGATGCGCGAGCTGATCGCCGAATTCCTGTCCGCGAAGACCTTCACCGGCGCCCACGGTCTCGAGCCCGACGACGCGATGCGCCTGACGATCGCCGCGCAGGCCTGCCTGCCCGCGCTGCGGCACGGGCTGAGGATGTACGACGACTTCGTCGAGATCGTCGTCTACCCGTCCGCCTTCGCCGTGCGCCGCAAGGTCGTGGACGACGACGGCCTGGTCCACGAGTACGACGACGTGCTCGCAGGCGAGGCGATGGACGGCGGCCCGGTCGTGCTGTCCTGGGACGACGTCGACGGCTCGGCCGACCCGGCCGGAGCGAACGTCGTCGTCCACGAGTTCGCGCACAAGATGGACCTCGCCGACGGCGAGGCGGACGGATGCCCGCCGATGCCCGCGGACCGTCGGGCGGACTGGCGCGCGACGCTCGAGGCGGCCTACGACGCCTTCACGGCCGCGCTCGACACCGTCGAGTCGTCCATCCCTTCCTATATAGACCCGGAGGACGAGGCGGCCGACGACTATTTCGCGACGCTGCCCCTCGATCCCTATGCGGCCACCGACGAGGCGGAGTTCTTCGCCGTCGCCGCCGAGGTCTTCTTCGTCGACCCCGTCCGTCTCGCCGAAGCCTTTCCGGAGCTGTACGAACGGTTCGTCGGGTTCTTCGGACAGGATCCCGGAGCGCGGCTCGGCGGCCGACCGCCCGTCCGGCCCCCGCTTCCGTCGCCGCCGTCATCGAAATAAGCCCTAAGCGGGGCAGCATCGTCCACGGCATACTCCGGCCTCTCGCATGCGCGAGCTCGGCTTTTCGGGAGATTCCCCTGCGTGGCGTGACGAAGTACCTGCGTCTCCTAGGCGATCGTTTCCTACACTCGTCGGCACGATGATCAGGCTCTTCAACCACTATCTTTCGGTCCGCCTGCTGCTCCTCACGGGGCTCGAGGCGGCGGTCCTCTTCCAGTCGGTGATCCTCGGCTTCGACCTGCGCTTCGGGCACGACGCCGCGCCGCCGTTGGTCGAGGCCGCGGTCTTCGCCGGCGTCATGCTGATGGCGATGTCCGCGCTCGGGCTCTACCACCTGCAGGCCGAGCCCTTCCGCACGACCGTGCATCGCGTGCTGATCGCGTACGGCCTGTCGCTGCTGCTGATCAGCCTGATCTTCTACCTCGTGCCCGAGACCTACATCGGCCGCGGGGTGCTCGCCTGGAGCTCGCTGCTGGCGCTGGGCAGCGTGCTGGTGATCCGCGTGCTGTTCTTCCGCGTCACCGACTTCGGCCTGCCCAAGCGCCGCGTGCTGGTGCTCGGCAACGGGCAGGAGGCCGAGGACGTGATCCGGTTCCTCCACCAGGCGCCGAACGGCCGCAACTCGGTGCAGTACGCGGGCCTGTACCCGGTGATGCCCGAGCGCGACGAGGCCGGCCGCGAGCGCTCGTTCAACCACGACGCGCTGCGGCGCGCGGTGACCGAGCTGCGGGTCTCCGAGATCGTCATCGCGGTGCGCGAGCGCCGCGGCGGCGTGCTGCCGCTGCGCCAGCTGCTCGACTGCAAGCTGCACGGCGTCAAGGTCGCCGACCTGCAGACCTTCTACGAGCGCGAGCAGGGCGTGCTGCGCGTCGACACGATGCGCGCGAGCTGGATGATCTTCGGCGAGGGCTTCGACCAGGGCATGACGCGCGACGTGGTCAAGCGGCTGTTCGACCTCGGTGCGTCGCTCGCGCTGATCGTGGCCACCCTCCCCGTCCTGCTGTTCGGCATGATCGCCGTCGTCCTCGACAGCGGCTTCCCGATCTTCTACACGCAGGAGCGGGTCGGCCAGGGCGGGCGCCGGTTCAGGATCGTCAAGCTGCGCACGATGCGCCAGGACGCCGAGGCCGACGGCAAGCCGCGCTGGGCGGGCGTCAACGACAGCCGGGTGACGCGCGTCGGCCAGTTCCTGCGCAAGACCCGGATCGACGAGCTGCCGCAGCTCTGGAACGTGCTGCGCGGCGACATGAGCTTCGTCGGCCCCCGCCCGGAGCGGCCCTTCTTCGTCGAGCAGCTGACCGAGAAGATCCCGTTCTACGACGTTCGCCACTCGGTGAAGCCGGGCGTCACCGGCTGGGCCCAGGTCCGCTACCCCTACGGGGCGACGGTCGAGGACGGGCTCGCCAAGCTCCAGTACGACCTGTACTACGTGAAGAACCACTCGCTGTTCCTCGACCTGATGGTGATGGTCGAGACCGTGCAGGTGGTGCTGCTCGGCAAGGGGGCCCGCTGAGCCCCCGCTCGAAGTGACCGCCGCACCGCTGATCGGCGTTCTCGGATACGGTGCCGCCGCCCTCGCCTGGGCGGCGCTCGCCGTCCTGCTGACGGTGCGCGGCGCGGGTCGCGGCCCGGGCCGGCTGCTGGTCGGCGGCGCGCTCGTGCAGGTGGCCTGGGCGGTGGCGATGGCCGGCACGCTGACCGTCGCGGCGCTGCCCGCCTGGGTCGCGTTCTTCCTGGAGGCCGCCCGTCCGCTGGCCTGGACGCTCTTCCTGCTCGCGCTGCTGTGGGCGCCGGGCCGTCCCCGGCCGATCGTCGCGGCGGGGCTCGTCGTGGCCGGCATCGCCGTGATGCAGGGCACGGCGTTCACGCTGGACACCGGCGCGCAGGAACGCTTCGGCAGCGGGCTGCTGGCCGCCGTGCTCGGACTCGTCTGCGTCGAGCAGCTCTACCGCAACACGCCGGAAGGCCGCCGGTGGGCGGTCAAGTTCCTGTGCCTCGCGCTCGCCGCGATCGCGGCCTTCGACATCGTGCTCTACGCCGACGCCCTGCTCTTCGGCCGGTTCGAGTTCGGCTGGTGGGCCGCGCGCGGCTACGCGCACGCGTTCGTCGTGCCGCTGATCGCGGTCTCGGCCGCGCGCACGCCCGACTGGCGGCTCGACATCCAGGTCTCGCGCACGGTCGTGCTGCACACCGCGACCCTGCTCGCCTCCGGCGCGTTCCTGCTCGCGGTGGCCGCCATCGGCTACGGGCTGCAGTTCTTCGGCGGCGCGTGGGGCGGCGTCGCGCAGACGCTGGTGATCTTCGCCTCGCTCGTCGCGCTGGTCGCGATGGTCGCCTCCGGCACCGTCCGCGCCAAGCTGCGCGTGCTGCTCGCCAAGCATTTCTACAGCTATCGCTACGACTATCGGGCCGAGTGGCTCAGGCTGACCGATCTGCTCGCACGATCCGAGCGGGCGGGCGGACTGGACGGTTCGCTGTCGGCCCGTGCGCTGCAGGGGCTGGGAATGCTCGTCGAAAGCACCGCGGGTGCGCTGTGGCTTCGCGCGGAGGATGGCGCGTGGATCTGCGACGCCCG
>DASPKC010000221.1:0-9493 GCA_035628295.1 Baekduia sp. | reverse complement strand
CGCTGGTGGCGGCCGAGCTGCTGGGCGAGCTGGGCCTGCCCGTGCTGCTCTACGGGCTGCTCGGCGGCGGGCGCACGCGCGCCGGGCTGCGCCGGGGTGGCGCGGGCGAGCTGGCGCGCCGCCTGCGCGACGGCGAGCTGCGGCCCGACTTCGGCCCGCCACGCGCACACCCGACGGCCGGAGCGGTGCTGGTCGCCGCGCGACCGCCGCTCGTGGCGTTCAACGTCGAGCTCGAGGCGCCGGCGACGCTGGGCGACGCGCAGCGGATCGCGGCCGCGATCCGCGAGGGCGGCAGCGCCGGGCTGCCCGGCGTCCGGGCGATCGGGCTGCAGCTGGCCGCGCGCGGCGGCATCGCCCAGGTCTCGTGCAACGTCGAGGACCACCGGCGGGTGCCGCTGGCCGAGCTCGTGGCGGCCGTCGGGCACTTCGCGCGCGCGCGTGAGTGCGAGCAGGTCGGCCTCGCGCCCGCCGCGGCGTACGACGGCTTTCCGGGCGACGTGCCGGTGCGGGGACGGCGCACGGTGGAGGACGCGCTGCTCGCCGTAGACTGACCGGCAGCGATGGCCCAGACGAAGCGCAAGCGCCGGACGAAGCACCGCGGCAACGCCGCCGGCATGGTGGAGGCCCGCGGCCGCACCGGCCGCCCGCCCACGGCGGCGGAGCGCAACGCCGCCAAGGCGGGCGCCGCCCGCGCGCGGGTCAACCGCCTCGATCGCCCGCCGTCGTGGCGCAGCGCGGCCAACCGGGGCGCGATCGCCGCCGCCATCTTCGGCCTGGTGATCATCTTGGTCATGGGCCAGTCCGTCTCGGCGGGCATCGCCATCGCCGGCTTCATGCTCGCGATCTACATCCCGATGACGTACCTGACCGACACGTTCCTCTACCGCCGCCGCCAGCGGGCCAAGGCGCAGTCGCGGGGCGGCGGCTGATGGACGTCCGGATGTTCACCGTCGGCCCCGTGCAGGAGAACTGCTTCCTGCTGCGCCGCGACGGGGCCGCCAAGGCCGTCATCGTCGATCCGGGGGAGGAGGCGGCCAAGCTGCTGGGCGCCATCGAGGCGCTGGGCGTGGAGCTCGAGGCGATCCTGCTCACCCACACGCACTTCGACCACATCGGCGCGGTCGCGCCGGTCGCCAAGGCCACGGGCGCGCCGGTGTACTGCCCCGAGCTCGAGGTCCCGGTCCTGCAGGACATCATGGCCTACGTGCCGTGGCCCGGCTTCGGGCCGTACGAGTCGTGGGACCCGGAGCACACCGTCAAGGGCGGCGAGGTGCTCGAGCTCGCCGGCTTCGAGATCGAGGTCGTCTTCACGCCGGGCCACTCGCCCGGCCACGTCACCTACGTCGTGGCGCAGGAAGGCGCCATGTTCAGCGGCGACGTCCTGTTCCAGTCGTCCATCGGCCGCACCGACCTGCCGGGCGGCGACCACGCAACGCTGCTGGCCTCGATCGCCATGCTGCTGGAGCGCTACCCCGACGAGACCCGCGTGCACCCGGGGCACATGGGCCTGACCACCCTTGGCGCCGAGCGCGCCACGAACCCGTTCCTGCAAGAGCTCGCGTGACCGAGCGGCTGCAGGCGCCGCGCGGCACGTACGACGTGCTGCCCGAGCACGCGGTCGCGCGCGCCGCCGTCGAGCGGGCCGCCCGCGGCGTGCTCGAGCCGGCCGGCTACCGCCGGATCGAGACGCCGGCCTTCGAGCACACCGAGCTGTTCAGCCGCGGAGTGGGGGAGTCGACCGACATCGTGCAGAAGGAGATGTTCACCTTCGACGACCGCGGCGGCCGCTCGCTGACGCTGCGCCCGGAGGGGACCGCGCCGGTCGCCCGCGCCTACCTCGAGCACGGGATGCACAAGCTGCCCCAGCCCGTGCGCGTCTGGTACCTCGGGGCGTTCTTTCGCAACGAGCGCCCGCAGGCCGGGCGCTTCAAGCAGTTCTGGCAGATCGGCGCCGAGGCGATCGGCTCCGACGACCCGGCGGTCGACGCGGAGCTCGTCGCGCTCCTGCAGGCCCTGCTCGACACGCTGGAGGTCCGGGGCGTGCAGCTGCGGATCAATTCGCTGGGCACGCCCGCGTCGCGCGCGGTCTACCGCGAGCAGCTCGCCGGCCACCTGCGCGCCCACGAGGACCAGCTCTCCGAGGACGTCCGCTTGCGCATCGACCTCAACCCGCTGCGGGCGTTCGACTCCGACCATCCGGGCACGCAGGCGGTCATGACCTCCGCGCCGCTGCTGGCCGACGTGCTCGACGACGCCGATCGCGAGCACTTCGCCGCGGTGCGCGAGCTGCTGGACGCGGCCGGCGTCGCGTACGAGGTCGACCCGACGCTGGTGCGGGGGCTGGACTACTACACGCGCACGATCTTCGAGTTCACCAGCGGGGATCTGGGTGCCCAGAGCGCCGTGGGCGGCGGCGGGCGCTACGACGGCCTGGCCGAGCAGCTCGGCGGGCCGCCGACCCCCGGCTGCGGATGGGCCGCCGGCATCGAGCGGATGCTGCTCGCCGCCGAGCCGCGGCCCGAGCCCGAGCCGGTCTGCGACCTGTTCGTGGCGTGGGAGCCGGACTGTCGCGCGCAGGCGTTCGAGCTCGTCACGCGGGCGCGCGGCGCGGGGCTCGGGGCGCAGATGGACCTCGCGGGCCGCTCGCGCAAGGGCCAGCTCAAGCAGGCCGGCCGGCTCGGTGCGCGCTACGTCGCGCTGCTGGCGCCGGAGGGCGCCGCGCTCAAGGACATGGAGCTCGGCGAGCAGCAGGACGTGGACGCCGGCGCCATCGTCGCGCGCGTGATCAACGGGAGGCACCTGGCGTGAAGACCCCTCGCAGCAACCTCTACCGCGACACGTGGTGCGGCACCCTCGGGGCGGCACGGGCGGGCGACGAGGTCCGCGTCGCGGGCTGGGTGCACCGACGCCGCGACCACGGCGGCCTCATCTTCATCGACCTGCGCGACCGCTCGGGCCTGGTGCAGCTCGTCTTCCACCCCGACTCCTCGGGCGAGGCGTTCGCCGCGGCCGAGCGGCTGCGCTCCGAGCACGTCGTCAGCGCGCGCGGCACGGTCGTGCGCCGCGAGGAGGGCAACGTCAACCCGAACCTCCCGACGGGCGAGATCGAGGTCCAGGTCGGCGCCATGGAGCTGCTGGCCGACGCCGAGACGCCGATCTTCCCCGTCGACGAGGACGCCGACGTCGACGAGCACACGCGGCTGCGCCACCGGATGCTCGACCTGCGCCGCGCGCCGATGCAGGACGCGCTCGTGCTGCGCCACCGCGTCGTGCGGGCGATGCGCGACGTGCTGGAGGAGCGCGACTTCCTGGAGATCGAGACGCCGATCCTCACGCGCTCGACACCCGAGGGCGCCCGGGATTTCCTGGTGCCGGCACGCCTGCAGCCCGGCTCCTGGTACGCGCTGCCGCAGTCGCCGCAGCTGTTCAAGCAGCTGCTGATGATGAGCGGGTACGAGCGATACTTCCAGATCGCCCGCTGCTTCCGCGACGAGGACCTGCGCGCCGACCGCCAGCCGGAGTTCACGCAGTTGGACCTCGAGATGGGCTTCGTGGAGGAGGACGACGTCATCGACGTCATGGAGGCCGTCATGACGCGCGTCTTCGAGGTTGCGGGGACCGACGTGCCGCCCGCGCCGTGGCCGCGCATGGGCTACGACGAGGCGCTGGCGCGCTTCGGCTCCGACCGGCCCGACACGCGCTTCGACCTCGAGCTGCACGACGTCGGCGACCATCTCCGCGGCAGCGAGTTCAAGGTCTTCCAGGGCGTGCTGGACGGCGGCGGGGCCGTGATCGGCCTGAACGCCGGGCCGCGGGAGATGAGCCGCAAGGACCTCGAGGAGCTCAACGAGGTCGTCCGGCGCCACGGCGGCAAGGCCGTCGCGCACGCGTTCGTCGACGGCGGCCTGTGGCGCTCGCCGATCGCCAAGTTCTTCTCCGAGCACCAGCAGGCGCAGGTCGTCAGCCAGCTGGCGGGCTCCGACGGCGACCTGCTGCTGTTCGCCGCCGACCAGCGCCAGGTGGCGCTCGAGGCGCTCGGCGGGCTGCGCCTCGAGCTGGGGCGGCGCTTCGGGCTGGTGGCCGAGGGGACGCACGACCTGCTGTGGGTCGTCGACTTCCCGATGTTCGGCCGCGACGACTCCGATCCCGCGAACCCCCGCTGGGACGCGCTGCACCACCCGTTCACCGCCCCGCGCGGGTCGTTCGACGACATCGGGGCGCTGCGCTCACGGGCCTACGACCTGGTGCTGGACGGCAGCGAGATCGGCGGCGGGTCCATCCGCATCAACGATCCCGATGTGCAGCGGCGGGTCTTCGACGCGCTGGGGATGAGCGAGGAGGAGGCGCAGGCGCGCTTCGGCTTCCTGCTGGACGCCATGCGCTACGGCGCGCCGCCGCACGGCGGGATCGCGATGGGCATCGACCGCATCGTCGCCATCTGCGCGGGGCGCGACTCGATCCGCGAGGTCATCGCGTTCCCCAAGACGGCGTCGGGCGGCGACCCGTTGACGGGCGCCCCGGCGCCGGTCGACGACGCCCAGCTGCGCGAGCTGGCCGTGCGGTCGCTCGTCCAGTCCGCCTAGACACCCCTCAAGCCCGCGGCGGGGATGCCGATGAGCACCCCGTGGATCAGGTTTCCGTCCCCGTCCGGATCGCCCTCGTCGGGCTCCTCGCCTTCGCCGCCCTCTGGTTCGTGGCGCTGAAGCCGCGCTCGTCCGAGGAGCGCGCCGCGCCGCCGCCGGTGGTGGGCGCCGCCGACAAGGCCCGCGATGCCGCCGCCACCTCCGATGCTGCCAACGCCGGGGTCCAGGACGCCACAGGCGAGGCGCCTGCCGCCGCGGGCGCCGCGCCGGCGTCCGCCTCCGCCAAGGCCGCGCCGGTGCAGGCGGGCGCCCCCGGCGCCGCGAAGGCCGACGCCGCGAAGGCGCCGGCCGCCGGCGACGACCCGTCGCGGCCCCTCCTGCGCGCGCTCGACCGCGGCCGCGCCGTCGTCCTGCTCTTCGCCGGCCAGGGTGCCGATGACGCCGCCGCGCGCCGTGCCGTGCGCGGCCTGTCACGCCGCAACGGCAAGGTCCTGGTGCAGGTCGCGCCGATCTCGCGTGTGGGCCGCTACGAAGCCATCACGATGGGCGTCCACGTCGCGCAGGCGCCGACCACCGTGGTCATCGGCCCCGGCCGCCAGGCGCACGCCATCACGGGGTTCACCGACGTCCGCGAGGTCGACCAGGCCGTCGGCGACCTCCTGGCCGACAAGCGCTGAGGGCGCCGCTGCGCCTGGGGGAGCTTCCTCCCCTCAAGTGACGGGCCCGGTTCGCCGATGGTGGACCGGGATGCCCGTCGTCGACCGCTCGCAGCACCGCGCCGGCCGGCGGGATCTGCTGTGGGCCGCCGGCCTGGGCCTGGCGTACGCCGGGCTCTACAAGCTGGTCGAGCTCGTCACGGCGTTCGGCTCGGAGGGGGCCGGGTCGACGTTCTGGCCCGGCGCCGGGTTGACCGTCGCCGTCCTGCTCCTGCGTGAGCGCCGCGTGTGGCCGGTGTTGCTGGCCGCCGTGGGACTCAGCGAGCTGCTCATGGACCTGCAGGCCGGGATGGGACCGGCGGTCTCCGCGGGCTGGGCGCTGGCCAACACCGCCGAGCCGGCGCTCGGGGCCGCGCTGCTGACGGCGGGTGGGCGGGCGGCACCCGACCTCGCCCGCCGCACCGACCTCGCGCGCTTCGTGGCCTTCGCGGTGGTGGCCGGGCCGCTGCTCGGGGCGCTGGTCGGCACGGCGACGGCCGTGGCCTTCGACAACGGCCTCTGGTGGCCGCGCTTGCCGCGCTGGTTCGTGGGCGACGCCATCGGCGCGCTCGTCGTCGCCCCCGTCGTCCTGGTGGCGCTCTCCGGCCGCCGTCGGCTGCCGGCGGGCGCCCGCGCGCGGTGCTCGCTGTGCGCGCTGGTGGTCGTGGCCGGTGTGGCGCTCGGCCCGGCGGACTTCCCGGGCGAGGCGGGTCTGCCGTTCCTCGTGCTGCCCGTGCTGGCCGTGGTGGCGGTGACGCTGCGCACGGCGGGCGCCGCCTTCGGCGTCTTCCTGGTGGCGTCGATCACCGAGGCCGTCACCGCGATGGGCCATGGCCCGTTCGTCCACGCCGGCGCCCTCGACGGGCTGGTGGTGGCCCAGATGTTCGTGGCGATGAGCGCGTTGACGGCGCTGACGATGGCCGCGCTGATGAGCGACCTCGTCAGCCGCGAGGAGATGGAGCAGCAACTGCGCGACCTGGCGCTGCACGACCCCCTCACGGGCCTGGCCAACCGGCGGCTGCTCGAGGACCGCCTGGAGCTGGCCTGCCGGCGGCTGCACCGCCGGCCCGGCGTCCTGGCGGTGCTCTTCCTGGACCTCGACGGCTTCAAGGCGGTCAACGACACCCTCGGCCACGAGGCGGGCGACCGGCTCCTGGTCCAGACCGCCGAGCGCCTGCGCGCCGTCGTGCGCGAGGAGGACACGGTGGCGCGCCTGGGCGGCGACGAGTTCGTCGTCGTCACCGCCGACCTCGGGTCGCTCCCCGATGCGATCACCCTCGCCGCGCGGGTCGTGGAGGCGATCGATGTGCCGTTCGACCTCGACGGCGGGCCGGCGCAGGTGCGTGCGAGCGTCGGCCTCGCGACGGCCGACGGCGCGACGGCCGACGGCGGCGTCCTGCTGCGCGACGCCGACCACGCGATGTACCTGGCCAAGCGCGCCGGCGGGGGGCGGGTGGCGGTCGCCGAGCCCGAGGCGCTCGGCGTCCGCGGCTAGCGGTCGCCCGGGTCGTCGCCGCGCTCGTCGTCGCCGGCGCTGCCGACGACGCGGAAGCGCTCGTCGAGCTGCACGTCGACCTGGCTGCCGTCCGGCCGGGTGACCTCCACCTCGTAGCGGCTCTCCTCGTCGCCGGTCTCGGTGCCCGTCACGCGGCCGCCGCCGGTGTGGGCGAGCGCGGCGTCGCTCGCGCGCTCGAGCGCCGCGCCGGTGATCGGCGTCTCGGTGTCGTCGCCCGCGCCGGCGAGGGCCACGCCGCCGGCGGCGAGCGCCGCCGCGGCGGCGAGGACGAGCACCGTGGTCCTGCGCTTGAGCTGCATGGGTAGATGATGCTCCTCGCCGGCGTGCGAGGGAAGTGTGGGACTCCGAGGCGTCCGCGGGTACCATCAGGCGCATGGGCGTTCTCCCGGACGACGACGAGGCCCGTCGCTACGTGCTCGGCCCTGGCTCGGTGAGTTGGCGGATCGCCGGCGACGCCCGGCTGCTGCTGTCCGCGGGCGCCGCGCTCGTGCTCCAGGTGGCCCACCCGACGGTCGGCGCCGGGGTGCACGAGCACTCGGACTTCGAGCGCGACCCGTGGGGCCGGCTGCTGCGCACGCTGGACTTCGTGAACCTCCTGGTCTTCGGCGGCCCGGAGGCGGCGATCGCCACAGGGCGGGGGACGCGCGCCATCCATCGCCAGATCAAGGGCGTGCTGCCGGACGGCCGGCCCTACCACTCGCTCGAGCCCGAGGCCTACGCCTGGGTGCACGCGACGCTGGCCGAGACGATCGTCTCGTCGTACGTGCGGTTCGTCGGCCCGCTGGCGTCGCGCGACGTCGAGGCCTTCTGGCAGGAGTGGCGCGGCCTCGGCCGTCTGCTGGGCGTCCGCAAGCGCGACCTCCCGGCGACGTGGGCCGACTTCGGCCCCTACGTCGACCGGATGGCCCGCGAGCGCCTGGAGGACAACGAGACCGTGCGCGGCGTGCTGCGCACCCTGCGCCGGCCCACCGCGCCGCCGCTGCCGCTCCTGGGCGACCGCACGTGGGGGCTGCTGCGCATCCCGGCGGCCCGGGCCATGGGGCTGGGCACCGTCGGGCTGCTGCCCGAGGCCGTGCGCGCGCGCCTCGGCCTGCACTGGACCGCGGCGCAGGAGCGCGAGCTCGCGCTGCTGGGGCGGGCGTCGCGGCTCGTGACCCCCCTGGCGCCGCGCCCTGTGCGCCAGATGGGCCCCACCTACCTGCGCCTGCGCGGCGATGCGCTGCCCGTGGCGCCGGAGCTGCCGCGCCGGCAGCGCCCGGCGGTCGCCGCGTGACGCTCGCCGGCCTGCTGCACCGGGCGCTGGCCGACGCGCCCGAGGACGACCCGCGCGACGCGCGGATCCTCGACGCCGCGCTCCAGGGCGCCGCCACGATGGACGAGGTGGCGCGGCGCGCCGGCGTCGGGCGCATGACCGTCTTCCGGCGCTTCGGCTCCAAGGAGGAGCTGCTCGAGCGGCTCGCCGTGCGCGAGCTGCGGCGCTTCCTCGACGACGTCGCGGCGGAGCTCGAGGCGCTCGACGACCCCGGGGAGCAGGTGGCCGCAGCGTTCGTCGCCTGCGTCCGGGCGGGCGCCGAGCACCCGCTGCTGGCCCGTACGGAGCCCGGGCGGGCGCTGGAGCGCCTGTTCGCGGGCGACCCGTCGCCGTTCGAGCTCGGGCGGGCGTT
The DNA here is from genome assembly GCA_035628295.1 of Baekduia sp. Lineage (GTDB taxonomy): Bacteria > Actinomycetota > Thermoleophilia > Solirubrobacterales > Solirubrobacteraceae > Baekduia. Next base: position 1,035 of record DASPKC010000221.1, on the reverse strand, counting down.
CGTCGCCGCGCGCCTGGCGGCCGGCCGCGTGGCCGACCCGGAGGAGGTCGCCGACGTGCTCGTCCGCCTCGCCGCGTCCTACGCCCTGCTGCGCGAGCCGGGCCGCGCGCCGGCCTCCGACGACGAGCTGCGGGCCTTCGCCCGCCGGCGCCTCGCGCCGATCACGGCGCGCCGCTGAGCCGCCCCGCCCGGCGGCTACCCTGCGGCGCGACGTGGACGAGCGGTTTACCGAGCACCTCGAGCACCCGGTCGGCCGGGCCCACCGGCCCGCGGGCGCGCGCGACGGCCACGCCGGCGGCGCCGCCTGCGGCGACCTCGTGCGCATCTCGGTCGTCGTTCAGCACGACGGCGTCACCGACGCGGGGTTCGACGCGGAGGGCTGTGGGGCGCTGACCGCCGCGGCGTCCGCCGCGGTCGAACTCGTCCGCGGCGCGCCGCTGCTGAACGCTGCGCGCGTCGGCGTGGCGGAGATCGCCGCCGAGCTGGGAGGCCTGAGCGCCGGCAAGCTGCACGCCGCCGACCTGGTCGCCGACGCGCTGCACCGCGCGCTGGGCGAGGCCGCCTTCCGCGACGCGGCCCTGCCGGCCGACCCATCGCGCACGCTGGTCGCGATGAGCGGCGGGGTGGACTCGAGCGTCGCGGCGCTGCTGTCGGGCCCGGGCGCCGTGGCGGTGACGCTCGAGCTCTGGCGCGACGCCGAGAACGACGCCGAGTCCTCCTGCTGCAGCGCCTCCGCGGTGCGCGCCGCGCGGTCCGTCGCGCACCGGATGGGCCTGGCGCACCTCACGCTCGACCTGCGCGACGCCTTCCGCGCCGGTGTCGTCGACCCCTGGCTGGCCGACCACGCCGCCGGGCTGACGCCGAACCCGTGCGTGCGCTGCAACGGCGCGGTCCGGCTCGACGCGATGGTCGCGCTGGCCGACCGCCTCGGCGCCGCCACGCTGACCACCGGCCACTACGCCCGGCGCACGGTGGACGGGCGCCTGCGCCTGGCCGCCGACCCGGCCAAGGACCAGGCCTACGTCCTCGCGGCGC
>DASPKC010000220.1:0-9986 GCA_035628295.1 Baekduia sp. | reverse complement strand
CGTCGCGGCCTGCCCCGCGCTCGCCGGCGCGCTGCTGATGATCCCGATCTTCCCCGTGGCCACGGCGCTGCACGCCGACGTGCCGGGGGCGCTGCGCGAGGTCGCAGCGCTCGTGGCGATCGCGACCGCGGGGGCGGCGCTCGCCGCCTGCGCGCGGCTGGCCGACCGCGAGGCGCAGCTGCGGCGCCTGGACCGCGCGGCCGGCGAGCGGGCTCCGGCGCTGACCTGACCGCGACCTCAGGCCGGGTCGACCAGGCGCACCCAGGTGTAGACGTGCTTGAGCGCCGCGGCCGTCTCGAGCGTCTCGGTCGAGCGCACGCCCGGCATCGCCTGCACGCGGCCCAGCACCGTCTGCACGAGGTCGGCGCGGGCCTGGGCGAGCAGGATCACGACGAAGTCGAACTCCCCGACGCTGCGCACGACTGCGGCCACCTCCGGCATGGCGACGAGGGCCGCCCCCACCTCGGCTACGGCGCCGCCGCGCACCCGCACGCCGACCGTCGCCGACGCCGTGTAGTCGAACGCCTCGACGTCGGAGACCGCCCGGATGCGGATCAGGCGCTCGTCCTCCAGCCGCCGCACGCGCTGGCGCACGGTGCCTTCCGAGACCGAGAGCTCCGCGGCGATGCTGCGGTTGGAGCTGCGCGCGTCGCGCTGCAGCGCGCGGACGATCGCGAGGTCGAGCTCGTCGACGCCGTCGGCCTCGAGGTCGGGCGCCGGCAGGCCGGCGAGGCTAGCGCCGGCACGCAGCGCCGCCCACTGGCTGTCGAAGCGCAGGACGTCGATGGCCAACTCGCAGCGCACGGCGCCCACCCCGTCCACCGCGGGGAGCTCCTCGCCGATGACGCGGCCCAGCGCCTCGCGGTCGGAGACGAGGACCGACGCGACCAGGTCGAAGCGCCCGGTGGTGACCGTGAGCGCGATGACCTCCGGGAGGGCGGCGACCTCGCGGCCGACATCGAAGGCCGGCCGGCCGTCGACGTTGATCAGCGCGAAGGCGAAGAGGTCCTTGCCGAAGCCCTGCATGTCGGTGAGCGCCACGACGTGCACGACGCCGCCGGCCTCCAGGCGCCGCAGGCGGGCGGCCACCGTCGCGTCGTTGACGCCCAGCGCGCGCGCGAGCGAGCGGTTCGTCTCGCGCCCGTCGACGCGCAGGCGCTTCACGAGGGCGCGGTCGAGGTCGTCGATCCCGCGGTCGCCCGACTCCATGAGCGCCGCGACTCTACCGGCGGGCGCCGGCGCCCCCGGGTGCGGCCTCGCCGGCCTTGCGCAGCGGGCCCTGGAGCTTGAGCAGCGCGCGCAGGGCCTGCAGGACGAGCGTCTTGGCCTGGGCGCGGGAGATCCGCTCGCGCTTGAGCCACTCGACCGCGGTCGCCTCGGCGAGCCCCTGCCAGGCGGCCACGATCGTCCAGAGCTCCGGCGGCGCCTGCGCGGGGTCGCGCGCCGCCAGGTACCCGACGATGTCGGCGCGCGCCGCCTCCTCGAAGCCGTCGAGCAGCGCCTCGACCTCGGGGTCGCGACCGAGCCCGCGGGCGCCGAGCAGCGACAGCCACAGCTCCCGGTGCTCCTCCAGCTGCGTCAGCCACCACTCGACCATCTCGTCCAGGGCGCCGTCGACGTCGGGATTCATGCCGGCGATCGGGCTCGGGCCCTTCGGGAGGTAGAGCATCGAGCGCAGCACCTCGACGTACAGGTTGCGCTTGGAGCCGAAGTGGTAGGTGAGCAGCCCGTGGCTGACCCCGGCGGCCGCCGCGATGTCGGTCGTGGAGACCTCCGAGTAGGGCCGGGCGGCGAAGAGCTGGCGCGCGATGCCGATGACCTGCCGCCGGCGGTCGTCGCCGCTGAGGCGGCGCCACCGCGGCGTCCGCCCTGCACCATCCCTGCTGACAGGCCCGTGTGCCCCCGTCGTCGCCACGACCGGGCACTGTAGGGCCCGCACGCCACTTCTGACAAGCACCGGGCCAAGTTGTGCGTGTTCTGTGTTGCGATGATCCACGCCCGACGCCCCTAGGGTGGGCTAAGGTCGTGCTCCTAGACAGCGGGAAGTTCCTGTTTGCGTAGCAGGACCTGATCCGCTTACACTGCCCGCCGTCCATGGCGTTGCTGTCAGGCTGATAGGAGGGGCGGCCCGCTCATGAGCCTCCTCTCGGGCGTGAGCTCGACCCCGCCGGCCCCGCCCGCGGGGTCCGTCGGCGTCCGCCGGCGGGAGCGGCCGCGCGTCGCCCTGCCGGGCGTCGTGCGCGACGCCGGCGGCATGCTGGACCTCGCCTTCGCGGCCCTGCGGGCCTCGGTGCGCAGGCCGGTGACGTGGACGCCGGAGTTCGTGGACCAGCTGCGCTTCACGATCCGCATCTGCTTCCTGCCGCTGGTCCTCACGTCGTTCGCGCTGTCCTTCGGGCCGGCCGGCATCCAGGCCTCGAACTTCTTCGCGCTCGTGGGCGCCACCGACCGGATGGGCGGCGCCTACGTGATCATCGTCGTGCGGATGTTCGCGCCGCTGGTCAGCGCGATCGTCATCGCGGGCGCCGCGGGCACCGCGATCTGCGCGGACCTCGGCGCGCGCAAGGCGCGCGGGGAGCTCGACGCCCTGCGCGTCCTGGGTGTCGATCCGATCCGCAGCCTGGTCGTGCCGCGCTTGCTGGCGCTGGTCGTCGCGGCGTTCCTGTTCAACATCTTCGCCCTGCTGGCCGGCCTGCTGGGCCTGGTCGTCGTCGTCCTGCAGAACGACGGCGCGCTCGGGCCGGTGTTCGCCACCTTCTTCAGCAACGCCAACCCGCTGGAGCTGCAGGGGGCGATGCTCAAGACGGTCCTGTACGGCGCGATGATCGCGATCATCTGCTGCCACCGCGGGATGAACGCCTCAGGCGACGCGCAGGGCGTCGGCCGGGCGGTCAACCAGGCGGTGGTCCTGGCGTTCCTGGCGATCGGGTTCACCGACTACGTCTTCAGCCAGCTGCAGCTCGCCACCCAGCCCGAGCTCTCGCAGGTGCGTGGATGAAGGCCGACCTGGGCGAGCGCGCCGAGCGCTTCGGCGACGCCAGCTGGTTCTTCTGGGCCGTCACGCGCGGGGTGCTCGGCGGGCGCGTGCGCCGCTACGGCACCGAGGTCCTGCACCAGGCGACGGTCCTCGCGGTCGGGTCGGTGTTCATCGTCCTGGCGCTGGTCTTCGCCTTCGGCCTGACGATCGGCATCCAGGCCGCCTACGGCGCGCGCCTCGTGGGCGCCCCGTCGGCCGCGGGGGCGTTCACCTCGATCGGGGACCTGCGCGAGATCGCCCCGTACGCCTTCGGCTACATGATGGCCGCGAAGGTCAGCACGGGCTACGTCGCCGAGATCGGCACGATGCGCATCAGCGACGAGATCGACGCGATGGACGTCATGGGGCTCGACTCGCTGCTGTACCTCTGCTCCACCCGCCTGCTGGCGACGTGGATCATCCTGCCGCTGGTCTACGGCATCGCGATGCTCGTGTCCTTCCTGGGCTCGTTCATCTCGGTCGTCCTGCAGGTCGGCCAGGTGTCGATGGGCGGCTACCTCGAGCTGTTCTGGCGCTTCCAGACGCCCGCGGACTTCCTGTTCTCCGGGCTCAAGGGCATGGCGATGGGCACCTTCGTCGTGCTGGTCGGCTGCTGGTACGGCTACCGGGTCCGGGGCGGCCCCGTGGAGGTCGGCACGGCCACCGCGCGGGCGATGATCGTCAACCTCGTCGGCGTCCACGTCATCGGCATCCTCGGCTCGCAGCTGTTCTGGGGCGGCGAGCCGCGACTCCCCATCGGCGGATGACGCGCCGCCCCCTCGCAGGCAGGCTCGCCCTGGCCGCCGCGGCCGCGGCGGTGCTGGCCGTCGCGGCTGTGGCCCTGCTCGGTGGCGGCGACCGCACGCTGCGCGCGCAGTTCGCCAACGCCGGGGGGCTGGTCGAGGGCGGGCTCGTGCAGGTGGCGGGCCGCCAGGTCGGCTCGATCTCCGAGATCCGCGTGACGCACGACGGCCAAGCCGACGTGGAGCTCGAGATCGACGACGAGGCGATCCTGCCGCTGCACGAGGGCACCCGCGCCACCATCCGCTCGCTCGGCCAGGCGGGGATCACCAACCGCTTCGTCGCCCTCTCCCCCGGCCCGCGCACGGCGCCGGAGCTGCCGGACGGCGCGACGCTGCCGGCCCAGCGCACCTCGAGCGTCGTCGCCCTCGACGCGGTGCTCGCCTCCTTCGGCCCGCGCGAGCGCGCGAACCTCAAGCGCCTGGTCGCCCGCAGCGCCGACGTCTTCGCCGGGTCGGGCGCGCGGTGGTTCAACGCCATGCTCGGCGACCTCGACCCGGCGCTGGCCGAACTGGACGCCGTCGCCGGCGAGCTCGCACGCGACCGTGCCTCCATCGCCCAGGTCATCCATGCCGGCCGCGCCGCCGCCGGCGCCATCGCCTCGCGCCGCGAGGACCTCCGGACGGCCATCGGCGGCTCGGCGCGCGCCATGACCGCGATCGCCGCCGAGCGCGCCGCGCTCGCCGGCGTGCTCGACCGCGCACCGGCGGTCCTCGACCAGTCGCGCAGCACGCTGCGCGCCGCCGGCGCCACGGTGGCCGAGCTGCGCCCGGCGCTGCGCGACGTGCCCGCGGCCGCGGGGCCGCTCGGCGGCCTGCTGGAGCGCAGCAGGACCGTCCTGCCGCGCGCCACGCCGGCCGTCGCCGGCCTCACCGCCCAGCTCCCGGACCTCGAGCGGTCGTTGCGCGGGCTGCGGCCGCTGCGCGGCCCGGCCGTCAGGGCCCTGCGCTCCGCCGCGGTCGCCCTGCGCGATGCCCGGCCGATCGTACGCGCCGCGCGCTTCTACGGGTCGGACTTCGTGCTGGGCATCCTCAACGGCCTCGTCGGCGCCGGCGCCTACAACTACAACCGCTGGGGCCACTACGAGCGCCTGGACTTCGTCCAGCCGCCGCAGTCCTCGATCACCGGCTTCGGCTCCACGCTGCTGCAGGGCCGCCCGCTGATCCCGGGCATCTTCGACCTGCGCACCCAGCTCACGCGCCGCTGCCCCGGCGGCAACGTCCCGCCCGCGATCGACGGCTCCACCCCGTGGCGCGCGGACGAGTCGCTGTGCACGCCCGGCCACGACATGCCGGCGGGGGTGAACGGCCGGTGACCCGGCTGCTGGCGCTCACGGGGCTCGCCGCGGCCGTCGTGCTCGTCGCCGTCCTGGCCACGGGCTCGTCCGGCGAGGAGCGCTACCGGGTCGCCGCGGTGTTCGACACCGCGAAGGGCATGGTCGCCGGGCAGCAGGTGAAGATCGCCGGAGCGGTCGCCGGCCGCGTGGACCGCATCGACCTCGCCCCCGGGCCCAAGGCCCGCTTCGTGCTGGACCTCGAGCGGCGCTTCGCGCCGTTCCGGGCCGACGCCCGCTGCTCGATCAAGCCCGAGGGCCTGATCAGCGAGAACTTCGTCGAGTGCGTCCCCGGGACGCGTGGCGCGCCGCTGCGCACGGGCGGCGACGGCCTCCCCGAGGTGCCGCTGGCCCGGACCACGGCGCCGGTCTCGCTGCAGGACGTGATCGACGTCTTCGCCGTCCCCACCTCCGAGCGCCTGCGCATCCTGGTCTCCCAGCTCGGCCTGGCCGGTGCTGGCCGCGGCGACGAGCTCAACGCGCTGCTGCGGCGCGCCAACCCGGCGCTGGCGTCCTCGCGGCGGGTTCTCGACCTGCTCGCGCGCCAGCGGGCGCAGATCTCCGACGGCATCCGGCAGACCGACCAGGTCCTGACCGCGCTCGGCCGCCGCGACGCCGACGTGCGCCGATTCGTCGCGCGGGCGGCCGACGTCGCGCAGACCACCGCCGCGCGCAGCGGGTCGCTGGACCAGGCGCTCGAGCGCCTGCCCGGCATGCTGCGGGCGGTGCGGCCCGGCCTGCGGGCCCTGGACCGCGCCGCCCAGGACGGCGCGCCGCTGCTGGCCTCGCTGCGCGAGGCCGGCCCCGGCCTGACGGAGCTGACCGGCGCGCTGCCCGCGTTCACGCGCGCGGGCGGGCCGGCGCTCAGCGCGGTGCAGGCGATCGCGAGGACGGCCCGGCCGGCCGTCCGCCGCGCGCGGCCCGTCGTGCGGGAGCTGCGCCGCGCGAGCACCCGGACCGGCGTGCTCGCGCCCGAGGTCGACCGGCTCATGGTCAGCCTGCGCGACACCGGTGGCATCGAGGGGATCATGCGCCTGGCGTACTCGCTGGCCGCCCTGACCTCGGCCTACGACGAGACCTCGCACCTCATCACGTTCATCGCGAACCTCGCGCCGAACTGCCTGGTGGCCGAGCAGGCCGAGGTCGACTCCCCCGGCTGCGCGCATTCGTGGGGCGCCCCCGGCCGGGGCAGCATCCCGATCAACCAGCCCCGCTGCGGCCCGCAGCGCCCGGAGCACCTCTGGCGCAACCACCGCTGCCCGATCCCCGTGCCGGTCGGCACCGTGCCGGTCGCCCGGCGTGAGCAGGACCGCAAGGCGTCGCGCCGGCGCCCGGCCCGCCGGCCCGCCGCGCCGCCGCGCGAGGCCCCGGCCGCGCGCGCCCCCGAGCGCCGCGCGGTGCCGCCGGTCGACCTGCCGAAGGTCCTCGAGCAGCTGCCCAAGGCCCTCGAGGGCCTGCTCGGCAAGCGCGACGGCGACCGGCCGCCGTCCCTGCTGGACCGCTCGACCACCGACCTCCTCGACTTCCTGCTCCGGTGAGCCCGACGACCCAGCGACAGCAGCGCCGGCGCCGGTCCCCTGAGCGGCGCATCGCCATCCTCGGCGTCGCCGCCGTGGCCGCCGTCCTCGTGGTGGGCCTGATCGCCTACCGCGCGACCTCGGGGCTGCCGTGGCAGGGCCGCGACCACTACGTCGTCGAGCTGCGCAACGCGGAGCGCCTCATCGACGCCGCCGATGTGCGCATCGGCGGCCTGCGCGTCGGCCAGGTCGTCTCCGCGGAGGCCGCTCCCGGTCCCGGCGGCCGCCCGGTCGCGCGCGTGGAGATCGCGCTCGAGCCGGACGTCGGCCCGCTGCCGACCGACACCACCGCGCAGGTGCGCCCGGCGTCCGTGCTGGGGCTGACGTACGTCGACCTCGTGCTGGGGCGCAGCGACCGCACGCTCGCAGAGGGCGGCACGCTGCCGCTGGCCCGGTCGCGGCCGAGCACGAACCTCACCGACCTCTTCGAGGTGTTCGACCGCCGCTCGGCCCGGCACGTCCAGGCGGCGGTCGCCGGGCTCGGTGGCGGGCTGGCCGGCCGCGGCCCGGCGCTGGGGGCCGCAACGGCGTCGACCAGCCGGCTGCTGTCGCCGCTGACGCGCACGATGTCGAGCCTGGCCGCGCCGGCCACGCGCCTGCCGCAGCTCGTGACGAACCTCCAGCGCGCCGGCGCCGCGGTCGCGCCGGTGAGCGAGCGCCTCGGCGGGCTCGTCACCGGCGCGGCGCAGACCTTCGACGCCCTGGCCCGCGAGCGCGCGGCGCTCGGCGCGGCGATCACCGCGGCCCCCGGCGCCGAGCGCGAGGTCACGCGCGCCTTCACCGCGGCCCGCCCGGCCCTGCAGGGCCTCGCGCGCGTGGCCGCCGACCTGCGGCCGGCCGCGCGCGACCTGCCGGCGACCGTGCGCGAGATCACCAGCACGCTGCGCACCGGCCAGCCGGCGCTGCGGGCCCTGCCCGACCTCCAGCGGCCGCTGACCGGCGCCCTGCGCGCCCTGGACGTCCTCACGCGCGATCCCGCCACCGACGGCGCGCTGCGCAAGCTCGCCGACCTCGCCCACGCGACGACCGGCGCGATCAGCGCGATCGTCCCGGCCCAGGTCCACTGCAACGTCTTCTCGCTGTTCACCCAGGGGTTCGCCGGGACCTTCGGCACCCAGGGCACCGGGCAGGGCCCGGCGCTGGCCTCGCTGTTCCTGGCCACCAACGGCGCCCGGCTCGAGGGCTTCCAGAACGCCCGCCCGTCGGACAACGTGGGGATGAACCCCCTGCCGCGGCTGGACGAGACCGAGTGCGAGTCGGGCAACGAGCCGTGGACCGGCCGCCAGCAGCTGGGCAACCCGGCCGGGCGCCAGAGCACCGAGGTGCGCCCCACGGCGCCGCCGCCCGGCGTGCGCGAGCGGGCGGCCGCGGCCGGCCTGCTGACCGACCCGGAGGGGCTGCGATGAGCGAGCACCGCAGCAGCCGCCTCGCGCAGCGCAACCGGCGGGCGGCGCTCGTCGCAGCGGTGCTGATCGCCGCCGCGACCACCTTCACCTTCGCCAAGGGCAGCCTGCTCGGCGGCGGCGGCTACGAGGTCCGCGCCGTCGTCTCCGACGCCAACCAGCTGCGGCCGGGCGGGGACGTGCGGATCGGCGGCGTGCGCGTCGGCGAGGTTGCCGGCATCGAGGCCGGACCGGGCGCCACGTCCGTGCTGCGCCTGCGCGTCGGCGACCGCGGGCGGCCCGTGCGGTCCGACGCCACCATCACCATCAAGCCGCGGCTCGTCCTGGAGGGCAACGCCTACGTGGACCTGTCGCCCGGCACGCCCGCCGCCGCGGAGCTGGCCGACGGCGCGACGATCGGGCTCGAGCGGACCGCCGTGACGCCGCAGCTCGACCAGGTCCTCGGCGTCCTGGACGCCCCGACGCGCGGGGCCCTGCACCGGTCGATCGCGCAGCTCGCCGAGGGCCTGGGCAACGGCCGCCGCGACGGGCAGGGCCTCGCGGGCTCGGGCGCGCGCGGCCTGCGCCGCGCGGTCAAGGAGCTGGACGGCGCCCTCGGCGACGTGCGGCGCGCCACCCACGCGCTGCGCGGCACGCGCCCGGGCGACCTGCCGCGCGCGATCCGCCACTCGGGTGACATGGCCGCCCAGCTCGCCGCGCGGCCGCGCTCGCTGGCCGACGGCGTGACGGCGTTCGCGCGCACGATGGACGCGCTGGCCGACGAGGACCGCGGGCTGCGGGCGAGCATCCGCGGCTTCGACGAGGTCCTGCGGGCGGCGCCGTCGAGCCTGCGCCGCGTCGACGCGGCGCTGCCGCCGCTGCGGCGCTTCGCCGGCGCCCTGCGCCCCGGCCTGCGCGCCGCGCCCGGGGCCCTGCGCGCCTCCAACCGGCTGCTGGACGAGCTCGGGGCGGTCACCCGGCCGCGGGAGCTCCCGCGGCTGGTCGACCGGCTGGCGCCCGTCACCGCGCGCCTGCCGCGCCTGGAGCGCCGCCTGCGGGCGCTGTTCGGCTTCACCGACCAGGTCACCGGCTGCCTCGGGACGCACGTCATCCCGACCTTCAACCAGAAGATCCAGGACGGCCGGCACACGACGGGCGACCCGGCGTGGCTCGACCTCCTGCACTCGGTGACCGGCTTCACCTCGGCGTCCACCTCCTACGACGGCAACGGCGGGACGTTCCGCGCAGGCCTGGCCTTCGGGCCGACCCCGCTGACGGGCGTCGTCGACGGCCTCGGGGTGATCGCCGGCCACGCCAACCAGGAGATCGCCGGCGTGCGCCCCGTGTGGCTCGGCTACGGCGTCGAGCCGCCCTACCGGCCCGACGCCAGGTGCGCCGACCAGGAGCTGCCGCAGCTCAACGTGGACGCCGGCCCGCCGCCGGCCTGGGCCCGGCTGCGCGCCCGCGCCGCCACGGCGAAGGGCGGGAGGCCGTGAGCCCCCGCCGCCGGATCCAGCTGCGCTTCCTCGCCGTCCTGGCCGTGCTGGGCACCACCGGCCTGGCCGCGACGGCCTACCTCCTCGTCCAGCAGCGGGCGCCCAACCCGTTCGACGACGTCTACGAGGTCCGGGCGGAGTTCACGTCGGCCGACGCGATCGCCGGCGGCCTCGGGCAGCCCGTCAACGTGGTCGGCGTCGAGGTCGGGCAGGTCACCGGCGTCGATCTCGTGGACGGCCGCGCGCGAGTGACGATGGAGATCGACCGCGGCAAGGTGCCGCGCGTCCACGCCGACGCCACGGCGGTCCTCGAGCCCATCACCCCGCTCAAGGACATGCAGATCGCGCTGGACCCCGGCGGCCCGCCGGCGCCCGCGCTGC
>DASPKC010000219.1:0-4667 GCA_035628295.1 Baekduia sp. | reverse complement strand
CCCCGCGAAGCGCGACAGGTCGACGACGCGCTGCTCGAACGCCGCCGGCTTGGTGAACGCCTCGTCGGGCCCGAGGGCGTACTTCCCGGTGTCCTCGGAGACCTTGATGCGCTCGACCGTCTCCCACTCCGTCGGCAGGCCGTCGGGCGTGTCGATCGCGACGTCCACGCGCGCCTGGTCGTTGTTGTCCATCGCCAGATCCGACGCGAAGGTCAGCAGCGACGACGTGCCGCGCGGCAGCGTCACCGCCTCCTTGAGGACGAGCTGCGACTCCCCGGAGCCGGGCCCGACGAGCGGGGCGCTGTCGGCGCGCGAGAGGCCGGTCCAGAACGACGTGGGGTCGCTCTGGCGCAGGTTGCCGCGCGGCTTGTCGGTGTCCGAGCTGGCCAGCTGCCACGGCTGCAGGCCGCCCTTGGGCTCCGCCGCCGTCCAGCGCTCCAGCGTGGTCGCCGGGTCGTCGAGGACGGTGGCGGCGTCCGGCGCCTCCTCCACGACGAAGCCCTCCTGTCCGCCGCGGTCGCCGGTGTAGTCCCACTTGAGGTCGAAGGTGCCGTCCTCGTCCTCCGGCGCGGCGGGCGGCGCGAGCACCGGGGCCTTGAACGACGACCCGATCACCGTGATCGGGACCTCCATGACGTCGCTCTGCCCGGTCCGGCGGTTGCGGACCGTGAGCTTCGAGACGTACTTGCCGGCCTCGCGGTACTGGTGCTCGGTCGTCTGGCCCGCGCCGCTCGTGCCGTCGCCGAAGTCCCAGGTGAAGGTGAGCTCCGAGGCGGGGACCTTCGCCCGGCCCGCGCCGGTGTCGGCGAGCTGGTGCGAGCCCGTCGCGTCGAACGCCACCTTCTGGCCGGCGATCGCCTCGTTGGGCAGCGCCTCGTAGTACGCGACGACGTCGCGGTCGGCGGTCTGGGCGCCGCCCTGGTCGTGCTGGAGCATCCCCCACGTCAGCAGGTGCGAGCAGAACTCCATGCCCTTGGCCCACGACTCGGAGTAGCGCGTCCCGCTGAGATCGCCGCCGGTGTAGCGGAACATCGTCTGGAGGTTGTCGTTGGGCGTGTGGAACGTCGTGAGAGCGTCGAAGCTCTGGTCGAGGCCGACCGTCGGCGTCCCGTCCGTGGTCTGGCCGATACCGGTGACCGACGGCCCCGGGTTGAAGAACGGGATCCCCAGGACCTCGAAGTTGCGCCAGTCCGAGCTGAACAGCAGGTCGCGGTCGGAGCTGATGGTGATGCCGCCGAGCTTGCCGACGTCCGAGCCGCCGGGCTCCTTGGCCGAGACGAACGCGGGCCGCGCGCCGCCGAGCGTCGGGACGGTGTCGTCGAGGTGGTCGAGGACCTGCTCGACGAGCTCCGGCGCGCGGCGGTTGAAGGCGGTGATGCGCGCCGCGTCGGAGGCGGCGATGCCGCTGATGGCCGCCGGGTCGGCGAGCTGGATGCCGAGCGAGATGCGGTCCAGCGGGTTGCCGAACCGGTAGGAGGGATAGCCGCCCGCGCACGGGTCGGTGTTGAAGTAGCCGCGGACCTTGAACTCCTCGCCCGGGACCACGTTGTTCTCGGCGTAGTCCTGCGAGCCGAAGGTCCCGGACTCCTCCGCGTCCCACGGGATGAACTTGACCGTCGCCGAGGGCCGGGTGCCGGTGGCGCGCCAGTAGTCGGCCATCAGCTTGGCCATGCGGATCATCTCGGCGTGGCCCTCCTGGGAGTCCCAGGCCGAGGCGGGGCCGTCGTTGGTCTTGTCGTAGTGGGCGCCGACGATGACCGTCTCGTCCGGGTTGTCGACGCCCGGGACCACGGCCGCCGTGTTGATGGCGGTGCCGTAGCGGGTGTTGCCGGTCAGGCCGGGGTCCTCGACCTCGAAGCGGTACTGGCGGATGGACACGCCGAAGTCGCCGAGGATCTCCCTCATGGTCTCGGCGTAGTAGCGCGACCATTCGCGCTGGTGGTTGTGGCAGGTGCCGGCGAGCGGCGCCAGGTTGCCGTACTCCCGGCCGTCCTCGGAGGTCGGCTCGTAGGGACCGCCGCAGCGCCCATGCAGCGCGGAGCCGCGGTTGCCGACGGGGTCGTCGTCGGTCTTGTCGCCGGGGCCGCGGAAGGGGTAGCAGAGCGTCTCGAAGACGTTGGTGTCGAAGGAGTTGAAGGTCCCGGACGGGTTGAACACCTCGCCCTTGCGCTGGGGCTGGAAGACGTCCTGGCAGCCGGTGTCGGCCGCCGGCAGCGTGTCGGTCGGCTTGAGCGCGCCGATCGGCTGGTAGCTGAGCTTGGTGATGTCCAGCGGCGGCTGGGCGGCGGGCGCAGCGGCGGCGGGGGCGGGGGCGGGGGCGGCGAGCGCCAGCAGGGCCAGCGCGGCGAGGACGGAACGCTTCGGCACGATGGGTTGCAACGCTAACCCCCCGACGTACTTGCGAGGCGCAGTCCTGGCGTGTCAGGCTGCGTCGCCCCTCCGCCCCCATGAGCTTGGACACCACCTTCCACCTCGACGAGCACGAACCGGACGAGCGCACCACCGTCATCGCCGTCGTCGGCGAGATCCACGTCAGCACCGCCCCCGAGTTCTCGCGGCGGCTCAACGACGCGGTGGGCCGGGGCAAGACCGGGGTGGTCCTCGATCTGCGCGACGTGTCGTTCATCGACTCCACGGGGCTCAGCGTCCTGCTCAACGGGCTGCGGCGCGTGACGCGGCGCAACGGGCGCATGGCGCTGGTCTGCACGAACCCGACGGTGCTGCGGCTGTTCCAGATCACCCGGCTGGACACGACGTTCAACATCCAGCCGGACCTGGACTCGGCGCTCGCGGGTGTGCAGCCGGCGGCGTAGGGTCCCGCCATGAAGCGCTACCTCACGCTGGGCGCCCTCGCGGCGCTCGCCGCGACGCCTGCCGTCGTCGACGCGAAGACGACGACCCGGACCTACACGACGACGCTGACCGGGGCCGCCGAGTCGCCGGGCCCCGGCGACCCGAACGGGCGCGGGTCGGCCGTGATCAAGGTCCGTGGGGCGAAGCTCTGCTACGACATCAAGCTGCGCAACGTCGCCGGCTCGGCGGCCGCGCACATCCACGAGGGGACCAAGGGCAAGGCCGGCGACGTCCTGATCGCCCTCTTCGGCAACGCCTCGAACGCCTCACGCCGCAAGGGCTGCGTCGAGCCGGGCGCCGAGAAGCTGCGCAGGCTGCGCGCGGACCCGCGCGGGTTCTACGTCAACGTGCACAACGCCGAGTACCCGAACGGCGCGGTGCGCGGGCAGCTCAAGAAGCGCTAGCCGCGCGCGGGGGGCGCCCCGGCGCGGGCGCCCCGGGCCGCGGGTCGCAGATGAGCACGATCATCGTGCTCATCTGCATGACCCGCATGCGCAAGTGCAAGACCCTCGGGCCTCTGGCGCTCCGCTCCGGCGCCCGGGGGACCGGGGGGCTTCCGGGGTCAGCGACGGCTGCGGGAGGTCGGCGGGAGCGTCTTCCCCAGGACTGAGCGCATCTGTTGGCGGATCGCCGCGCCATCCCAGGGTAAATCCGCCACCAGGTGATCGCGAGCGCGAGGCGCTAGCGCCGGCCGGTGGACATCGCCACAACCGCCGGCACCCGCCTCCCTCCTCGCTGACGACGGCCCACGCCCCGCGCCTCGCGCACGCGGGCGCTGGGCGCCCGAGGGTCTAGAGGTTGTGCATCTGGGTCATGCAGATGAGCACGGTAAACGTGCTCATCTGCGGGCGCGGCGGTGCTAGGTGCCGGCGGCCGGGAGGCTCGCCGGCATCCCGTAGGCCTGCAGGCACGCCGGCAGCGCGATGGTGCCGTCGTCGCGCTGCCCGTTCTCCAGCAGCGCGATGATCGTGCGGCCCACGGCGACGGCCGTGCCGTTGAGCGTGTGCAGCGTCGCGGGCCTGCCGCCGTCGGCCCGGAAGCGGATGTCCAGCCGGCGCGCCTGGAAGTCCGTGGTGTTCGAGCACGACGTGACCTCCCGGTAGGCGCCCTGCCCCGGCAGCCACGCCTCGCAGTCGAACTTGCGCGCCGCGCTGGCCCCCAGGTCGTCGACCGCGATGTCGACCACGCGGTAGGGGATCCCGAGCGTCTGCAGGATCTCCTCCTCGATGGCGAGGATCCGCTGGTGCTCGTCGACGGACTCCTCCGGCGCGACGAAGCTGAACATCTCGACCTTGTCGAACTGGTGCACGCGCAGGATGCCGCGCGTGTCCTTGCCGGCCGCGCCGGCCTCGCGGCGGAAGCACGGCGAGTAGCCGGCGTAGCGGCGCGGGACCTCGTCGAGGATCTCGCCGGCGTGCAGCGATGCGAGCGCGACCTCGGAGGTGCCGACGAGGAACAGCCCGTCGTCGGCCAGGCGGTAGATCTGCTGCTCGGTGTCGGGCAGCATGCCGGTGCCGAAGAGCGCCTCCTCGCGCACGAGCACCGGCGGGATCACCGCCTCGAAGCCCTTGCCGGCGAGCAGGTCCACCACCCAGGACACCAGCGCCAGCTCCAGCCGGGCGACGTCGCCGCGCAGGTAGGCGAACCGCGAGCCGGAAAGGCGCGCGCCGCGCTCCATGTCGATGCGCTCGCCCGCCAGCTCGAGGTGGTCGCGGCCTTCGCGCCCGCCCTCGCCCACCTCGCGCAGCACGGTGTCCTGCGCCGGCGCGCCGTCCTCGGGGATGTTGGGCAGGCGCCCCAGCTCGGCCCGCAGC
>DASPKC010000218.1:0-10643 GCA_035628295.1 Baekduia sp. | reverse complement strand
GCAAGACCCTGGACTGGGCCACCCCAGCTGAGAAGATGCAGGCACTGTTGCGCTGACCGCTTGAGCCCGCCCCTGACATAGCGAGGAAATCCGCCACTCGATGTCAGTCGGCGGCCTTGCGGTACGTCGTCGTGACGGGCTGGCGGATCGTGCGCCCGTCGGCGTACCGGATGACGCGCGTCACGGTGATGGCGAAGTCGCCTCCCGGGACCGGGCGGCGGGCGCCAGTCCGGGCGCTCACCCGGCGCCCGCCGTTGTCGCCGTAGAGGCTGACCGTCACGGAGGTCGCGTCGGTCACCGCCCGCACCAGCACCGGCGCCGTCGTGTCGTTCGTCCAGCGCAGGTCGATGTCGGGGAAGTTGAGCGTCGCCTCGCGGCCCGGCGGATAGCGGTCGATGTAGAGGCTGTGGGCGCGGTGGGCGTCGAGGCGCAGGCCGGCGAAGTAGGCCGCGTTGTACGTGGTGGTGGAGAACTGCGAGACGCCCCCGCCGACCGACGGGACGATCTTGTCGTCGGCGATGAACGGGGCCTTGACGTAGCCGCCGGCGGTCGTGCGAGGGCCGGAGATGGCGTTGAGCGAGAACGTTCCGCCAGGCGGGATGACGGTCCCGTCGACCGTCCGAGCGATGCGCCTGATGTTCGTCACGCGCGGCTGGCCCGGCTCGTAGCGCGTCGTGAAGGTGCCGATCAGCGCGTCGGCCCCGCGGGCCGCAGCCGTGGTCACCGCCGGCGCGACACGCCGCACGTCGAGCGCCACCTCGTGGGCGCCCCGCCGGATCGCCGCGTCGATGCGCCGGACAGCGGTGTCGCGCGCCAGGGCGCGGCCGGGCCGGGCGGGCCGGATCGTGACCTGCGCCTCGCGCGGGCGCCACGCAAGATCGCCCTTGCCCTCGACGATGACCGGGCGCGCCGGCGCGTCCAGTCGCGCGCTGCGCGCGGGCCGGTCGACCGTGCCGGCCACGCGGGCGGTGAGGCGATCGAGCGCGCCCCGGTCGGCGCCCAGCCGCGCGCTGCGACGGCCGGCCTGCACGAGCGTGAGCACCGGCGCGAGCTCGGGCGCGCCGATCGCGATGTCGCGGCCCGCGGCGTGCAGCCTCAGCGGGGCCCGCAGATAGCGCCGCGCCTGCGCCGCCGCGCGCTGGACCGAGCGCAGCGACACGGCCGCGCGTGTGCCGACGGGGACCTCCACCGCGGTCGTCCCGTGGATCAGCGCCCGGCGGACACGGTCCAGGAGCACCGCCCGCCGCACCCTGCGGCCCTCCCGCGGCGGGCGCACCGCCACGGCGAGGGTCTGCGGGTCGACCCGCAGGGCGCCGGCGAACGGGGCGCGGTCGACGCGATCCGCCACCCGGTCGACGGCCGTCCGCAGCCGCCGCTCGTCGATGCGGGCCAGCAGCGGCACCTTCCGGCCGGTCAGCAGCGCGTCGACGGTCGACAGGGCGCCGTCGAGCAGCCCGCGGCGACCTGCCTCCAGCGCGCGGGCGACGCTGCCGTCGATGTCCACGGCCAGGCCGGCGTCCGCGCGGCGCAGCGCGATCCGGCGGCTGCCCGCGCGCAGCGTGAGCGGCCGGGCCGCCCGCGCCGCGACCAGCGCCCGGACCTCCTCGCGCGACTTGCCGCCGATGTCGGCGCCCGACAGGCTCGTGCGCGGCAGCGCCTGGCCGGCGTACACGGCACGGACCGAGACGACTGCCGCGGCGAACGCGGCGAGCGACGCGACGAGCGCCCGGACCACGCGCCGCACCCGCCGCCGCCGGCGCTCGGCCTGGCGCCGGCGCGCCCGTGCGGGATCCATCAGGACGTCGCCCATCACCTCCAGGTACGACCAGCAGCGCTGTGATCCTGCGCGCGGGCCGCCCGGCGGTCTCCCTGGTGAGGGTCGTGGCCGGCGGGCGTGGCGGCGAACGAGGCCCGTAGGCGCGGCGACCGGCCGGGGCGTCGGCGCAGACCCCGCCCGCGCACGCGTACGAACTACGGGCCGGTCCGCGGGGTTCCTCGGTCGCCGCTGCCCCGCCAGCGGCCTAGCGTCGCGGCCATGGCCCTGCTCCCGCGCTCCCTGACCACCGGCGCGTGTGCCGCGCTCGCGGTGCTGGCGGCATCCGGTGCGTCCCCCGGGCCGGCGGCCGCGGCGGCGCGCGACTGCTCCGGCGTCCCGGCGACCACCCTGCGGGCCGAGGGCCGGCAGCTCATGGGGGCGATGCTGGGCTCGCGCGGGGCCCGTGCCGGCATGGACCGCATGATGCGGTCGGTGATGGGCGAGCGCGCCAGCCGGCAGGCCTACGAGGCGATGGGCGCCGCCGCGCGCGGATGCCCGGCCGAGATGCCCGGCGCCATGGGGCAGATGGTCGGCGCGATAGGGCCCATGATGGGCGCGGGCGCCATGCGCGACGACACCGGGGCGGGGAACCCGATGCGCGGCGACCGCGACGGGATGATGGACGGCCGGGAGGCGCGCTGGGGCATGCACGACGGCTGGGGCGCGTTCGAGACCGTGATGGTCGTGCTGCTGGCGCTGCTGCTCGTCGCGATCACTGCAGCGGCCGTGGCCGTCGGGCGCCGCGGGCGGCCCGTCGCGCACTGACCGCGGGCGCTCAGGCCCCGCTGGCGGGCGGACACCCCACCCGTCCGGGCGGGGTGTCCCCACGGTTCACTGCGTGGCGTCCTGCTCGACCTCGCCGCGCCAGGCGCCGGACTCGGCGCCGGGGCCGCGGGACTCGACGAGCTCCTTGAAGCGCTCGAGGTCGCCGGTGACCCGGCGCTTGACGAGGCCGAGGGCGTCGCCCGCCTTCTCGGCCAGGCCGTCGGGCTCGACGTCGAGCTGCAGCATGATGCGGGTGGTGTCCTCCGCCACGCGGTGGAACGTCACGACGCCGGCGTGCTCGGCGCCTGCCTCCGAGGTCCAGGCGATCCGCTGGTCGGGCGTCTGCTCGGTGATGACCGCGTCGAACTCCTTCTCCCGGCCGGCCACCTTCGTGCGCCAGTGCAGGTGGGTGTCGTCGAGTTGGCGGACCTCCTCGACGCCCTCCATGAACCGGGGGAACTCCTCGAACTGCGTCCACTGGTCGTAGGCGGTGCGCACCGGCACGCCCACGTCGATGCTCTGCTCGATGTTGCTCATGACGCAGCCGTACCCGGCCTGCACGGAGACACCGGCGCCAGCGGGCCCTGGCGCGAGGGCGTCAGGCCGCCATGCCGGGCTCCGGCATGGCGCGCAGCTCGCTGGGGCTCGCGCCCATGTAGCGGCGGAACGTCTTGGCGAACTGGCTGGCCTGGCGGTAGCCGACCTGCTCGGCGATCGCGCTGACCGGAGCGCGGTGCCCGCGCAGGAGCTGCGCCGCGCGCTGGACGCGCAGGCGCGTCAGCTCCTCGCGGAACGACGTGCCGTGCTCGGCCATGACCCGCTGCACCTGGCGGCGGCTGGCGTAGACCTCCGCGGCCACGTCGTCGATGGTCAGCGGGTCACCCAGGCGCGCCTGCAGCACGCCCTGGATGTCGCAGAACAGCTCGTGGCGGCGCAGGGTGGTGGTGGGCAGCTGCGTGGTGTCGGCCATCGCATGGGATACGGGCCCCCGGGCGACCCGGACCACCATGGCGTCAGCCGGTCAGACGTCCGACCAGCCGCCGGGGATGGTCGATCGCCAGGCGCACCGGGGCCCACAGGCTCGGACGCCCGTGCATGCCGTCGCGCGCGGCGCCCGTGCCCTGCGGCTCCCAGAGGCTGCCGGCGTCGCCGGCGGGGGCCGACCCGGACGCGTACAGGCGGTGGGCGATACCGAGCATGTGCCGGCCGATGGGCCGCGCCATCGTCCACGCGAGCTCGATGAGGCGCGCCTCGCCGCCCACCGTGATCTCGTCGCGCTGGCGATGGACGCAGTCGACGACGGCGTCGGCCATGACCTCCGGCCGGTAGCTGTCGGGCGGCTTGCGCGCCCGCACCCCGGTGGCCGTCGTCGTCGTCTCCCACAGCGGCGTGTCCACGGCGCCGGGGTTGACCAGCGAGATGCGCACCGGGTCGCCCGCCTGGTGCAGCTCGAGGCGCAGGGTGTTCAGGAAGCCGTGCAGCGCGTGCTTGGCCGCCGTGTAGGACGAGAACGTGGGCAGCGGCACCTTGGTCATGATCGACCCCACGGCGACGATGCTGCCGCGCCGGCGCACGAGCGCCGGCAGCGCGGCGCGGATGACGTTGACCGCTCCGGTGAACGTCACCTCGACCGTGCGGTCGAAGTCGGCCGGGTCGACCTGCTCGAAGCGCCCGAACACGACGGCCGCCGCGTTGGAGACGAGGATGTCGAGGCCACCGAGCTCGCGCTCGGCGCGCGCGACCGCGGCGTCCACCGCCGGCCGGTCCGTGACGTCCACCGCCAGGACGAGCGCCCGGCCGCCGTGATGGCGCACGCGGGCGGCGACCGTCTCGAGACCCGCTTCACCGCGGGCCAGCAACGCCACGTCGCAGCCCTCGGCCGCCAGGCGCTCGGCGGTCGCCGCACCGATGCCCGAGCTGGCGCCCGTCACGAGCGCCACCTTGCCGGCCAGCGACGTCATGCCGTCGCCCCGGTGAGCAGCTGCGGGTCGAAGTACGTGCTGAAGCGCCGGATCGCGCCGTCCTCGAGCTCGAGGACGCTGACGCCCTGCACGGCGACGGTCGCGCCGTCGCGCGCGGGCACCTCGCGGGTCCACTCCAGCGCGGCGCGGTCGTCCTGCACGACGACGTTGCGAAAGGCCGAGCGCACCGCGCCGAAGCGCTCGCGGTCCTCGGCCCAGAGCCGGCGCGCGCCGTCGCGGCCGCGCAGGTCATGCGCGCCGGTGGCCGTGTCGATCTGCGCGTCCTCGCGGAAGAGCGAGACCAGGGGCTCGGGGTCACCGCCGGATTCGTGGTCGCGCAGGGCGGTGAGGAACCGTTGCACCGTGGGGTCGTCCATGCCGCTGCCGTACCCGAGCCCCGGCAGGCGGCCGGACGCCACGGCGCCAACCGCGAGCGCCGCCGCGTCAGGCCGATGCCCACGCGTGCGTGCGGGATGCCCTCGAGCTCGGCGGCGAGCGCCGCGCCGTACTGGTTGACCTCGCGCACGACGACATCCGGGCGCCACGACCGGCAGGCGGCCCGCAGTCCCGGGAGGCTCGCGATGGTGTTCATCCGTCCGAACAGCTCGCCGACGACGCGCGCCGTGCCCTCCTCGCGCGAGAGCGCCGGGACCTGTGACCAGAACGCCTGCAGCTCGTCGGCCGGCGGCTCGTCGAACCGGTGGAACGCGAAGCCGCGGGCGGCGGCCGCCGCGGCCAGGGGCTCCGGCCCGGCGATCAGGACGTCGTGGCCGGCGGCGACGCAGGCGCGGGCGAACGGGACGAGCGGGCCGAAGTGGCCGGCGCCGCGCGTGGAGGCGAAGAGGACGCGCACCAGGCGAGTGTCCCGGCGCGAGCCGGCGCGGTCGCTGGTGCTGGCCGCACGCGCGTGGTGCGGCGGGCGCGCGCTACGCGGTGTCGCGCCGGTCCAGCGCGGCCCAGACCTCGGTGACGTGGTCGTACGTGCCGACCGAGCCGACGCGGCCGCCGTCGAAGAGCAGCAGGACGTAGCGGCCGTCGGCGTCGCGGAGCAGCTCGAGGCCGTCGGACGCGGCGAGGATGGAGTCGGAGTGCGGTGTCATGGGAGCGAGGTGGAAGGCGACCGGGGTGGCCGCACGTGGATCGTGCCCGACCGGGCCGGTGCCGTCCTTCGGGCTAGCTCCCGAATGCGGTCCGTAGGTCTCCGCAGATGCACGCCTCAGCCGGGCCGCGGCGGGAGGCCCACGAGCCGGACGTACTTCGAGGCCGCCTCGGCGCGGTTGGCCGCCCGCAGCTTGCGCAGGATCTGCTTGACGTGCGACTTGACGGTGCCCTCCGAGATGACCAGGCGGTTGGCGATCTC
Source organism: Baekduia sp. (assembly GCA_035628295.1). Lineage (GTDB taxonomy): Bacteria > Actinomycetota > Thermoleophilia > Solirubrobacterales > Solirubrobacteraceae > Baekduia. The sequence continues at coordinate 4,741 of DASPKC010000218.1, read as the reverse complement.
GGCGTTCGACGCGCCGTTGGCCAGCAGCCGGGTGACCTCGAGCTCGCGCGTCGTCAGCAGCGACGCGAGGCGGTGGTCGGCGGGCGGCGCAGGGGCCCGGCGGACGGCAGCCTCGCCGGTGGGCGCAGGCGCGCCCTCCAGGCGGACCTCGGCGTCGCGCAGCTCCTCGATCACGCCCTCCAGCGAGGCGGCGAGGGAGCGGACCCGGTCGCCCTGCGCGCGCAGCCGGCCGCTGAGGACGGTGCGCTCGACGACCAGGCCGAACGCCTCGGCGAACGCGAAGAGCAGGTCGCGGTCGAACTCGTCCGGGTGGCGGCGCGAGAGGTAGTGGTCGGCGTGCAGGAAACCGATCACCGAGCCCTCCGGCATGATCGGCGCGGCGGCGTAGGAGCGGCTGTCGGACGTGCTGGCGATCGGCAGGTGGACGTCCTGGCGCTCCTGCACGTCGCGGACGAGCACCGGCCCGCGCCGGCGCACCATCTCGGTCTCGATGACCATGCGGTCCAGCGGCTGGGTGTGGCCGGCGGCCGCGGCGAGGATGCGCTCGGCCCACTCGGGGTCCCCCCGGACGTGGACGTTGACCGGGATCCACAGACGCTCCTCGACGCGCGAGATGATCACGCGGTCGAACCCCAGGTGGGTGACGATCACCTCGGGCGCGCGCTGCATCAGCCGGTCGAAGGACGCGACGCCGCGCAGCTTCTCCAGCGCCTTCTGCAGGCCCGAGACGGCCTCGAGCCGCTGGGCGGCGCGGCGGGCGCCGAGCTCTGCGCGCAGGTCGCGCAGCTCGACCAGCAGCGCGCCGTGCGCCCCGCCGCCGGCCAGGAGTGCGGCCGTGACCTCGTCGATGCGCGCCTCGGCGGCCTCGATCTCCGCCGGTGTCCACGGCGCGCCATCGGCGGGCGCATCGCCTACGACCTGGTGCGCGCGCGCGACGGCGTCCGCGACGCGTCCCGCGAGCTCGGCGTCACGCAGGGGCCGGCCCCCCGTCGTCCACTCCGCCGTCCGTTGCACGAGCCGACGCTAGCCGATGCGCGCGCATGCCCGGCGGGTGAGGGAGGAGGTCAGCCGGTCAGGTCGCGGCCGATGAGGTGCCGGGCGATGACCCACTGCAGCACCTCGTTGGCGCCCTCGAAGATCTCCAGGATCTTCGCGTCGCGGTAGAGCTCCTCCAGGCGCGGCGACTCGCCCGTGGCGGCGACGTGCCGGGCGAAGCCGAGGCCTCCGTGGACCTGCAGCGCGTCGCGCGCGACGTCGTTGGCCAGCTTGGTCGCGAACGACTTCGCCATGGAGGCCTCGGGCTCGCCCGACCGGTCGCCGCGGTCGAGCCGGACCGCGGCCTTCTGGTACATGGCGCGCGCCGCCTCCAGGTGCGTGGAGTGCTCGGCCAGGCGGTATTGCCAGTGCTGCATCTCTCCGAGCTTCTTGCCGAACAGCTCGCGCGTGCGCAGCCGCTGGACCGCCAGGTCCAGCGCGGCCTGCGCGACGCCCACGCCCGCGGCCGCGATGCCGACCCGCCCGGCGGCCAGCGAGGCCAGGGCCGCCGCGAGGCCCCGGCCGGCCGTCCCGAGCACGCGGTCCTCGGCCACGAACACGTCCTCGAGGACGATGTCGGCGGTGATCTGCCCGCGGTGGCCCATCTTGCGGTCGGGCTCGCCGATCGTCACGCCGTCGGCGCGCAGGTCGACGACGAGGAACGTCAGCGCCGCCTCGTCGCCGTCGCGGCAGAGCATGCAGCACCAGTCGGCGACCACGCTGTTGGTGATCCACCGCTTGCGGCCGGACACGCGGAAGCCGCCGTCGACCCGGCGGGCGACCGTGCGCAGCGCCGTCGGCGTGAGGTCCGAGGACGCGTCCGGCTCGGTGGTGGCGAACGCGAACGCCGACGCCCCGCTGATGAGTGCGGGCAGCAGCTCGTCCTGCACGTGGGGCTGGGCGAACGACAGCGCCCGGGCGTTGAGGATGCACTGGCCGTCGTAGACGCCGGCCATCGACGAGGACTCGTAGGCGATCTCCTCGGTCACCAGGCACGTCGCGAGCATCGGGTGCTCGAGGCCCGCGCCGTGCGGCTCGCCGAACGGGACGGCGAAGAGCCCCTCGGACGCCAGCCCGCGGAACGCCTCCCAGGGGAACGCCTCGCGCGACTCGTCCTGCTGGGCGATCTCCCGTGCCACCGGCGCGAGGTGCCGGGCGACGGCGGTGCGCGCCATCTCGCGCACGTGCACCACGTCGGCGGGCAGGAAGACGTCGTGCCAGGTGCGGTCCTGCGTGCGGTCCGGCGCGCCGGTGGTGTCGGTGGCGGCCATCTCAGCGCACGGGGAACTGCGGCGGGCGCTTCTCGAGGAACGCGGCGATGCCCTCCTGGCCCGTCGGCGCGCCGCCGAGCTCGGCGATCGAGCGCGCCTCGCGGTCGAGCTGCGTGGGGTAGTCCGACTGCGACGAGAGGTCGAGCAGGCGCTTGACCGCGCCGTACGACGCGGTGGGGCCCGACGCGAGCTGGTCGACCATCGCGTCGAACGCAGCGTCGAGCTCCTCGTCGGCCACCGCGCTCGTCACGATCCCCAGCCGGGCGGCCTCCTCGGCCGGGAACGGGCGGTTGAGCAGCATGATCTCCATCGCGCGCCGCCGGCCGACGAGGCGCGGCAGCAGCCAGGACGAGCCGCCGTCCGGCGACAGCCCGACGCCGGTGTAGGCCATGGTGAACTTCGCCGACGCGGCGGCGACGGCGAGGTCGGCCCCGAGGACCAGCGACATGCCGGCGCCGGCGGCGTGCCCCTGGACGCGGGCGGCCACCGGGGCGTCGAGCGCCGCGAGGTCCTTGAGGGCCCCGTGCAGCGTGCCCGCGAGCTCGGTCAGCGCCGCCTCGGTGTCGGGCTGCTCGCGCATCCAGCCGAGGTCGCCGCCCGGGCAGAAGAACCGCCCGGAGGCCACGAGCCGGACGACCCGGAGGTCGTCGCGGGCCCGCAGCGCCTGGGCGTGGCGCTGCAGGTCCCGCGTCCAGGCCAGGTCGATCGGGCCTTCGATGGTGAGCTCGGCGACGCCGGCTCCGAGGTCGGTCAGCGAGACGGGCACGGCGCGGCAGTCTGCCCTACGCCGACGGCGTCCAGCGCACGGGCAGCCGGTGCACGCCGTGCAGGAAGTTGCCGACCTGGAACTCCGGGTCGCCCGCCAGGTCGATGTCGGGCATGCGCGTGTAGATCTCCTGCAGCGACGACTTGATCATCTGCCGCCCGAGCGCCGCGCCGATGCAGTAGTGCGGGCCGCCCGCGCCGAAGCCGAGGTGGTGGTTCGGGTCGCGCGAGATGTCGAAGCGCGCGGGGTCCTCGAAGACGCTCGCGTCGCGGTTGCCCGAGCAGTACCACATGACCAGCTTGTCGCCCGTGGCGATGGGGACGCCCGCCAGCTCCGTGTCGACGATGGCGGTGCGGCGGAAGTGCATGACCGGCGTGGCGTGGCGCAGGACCTCCTCGACGCAGCGGTCGACGGTCGGGCCGTGCAGGTCGGCGAGCAGCAGCTCGCGCTGGTCGGGGTGCTCGCTGAGCAGCCGGACGGCGTGGGCGATGCTGTGGCGGGTCGTGTCGTTGGCCGCGGAGCCCAGCAGGGAGAAGAACGCGGCGATCTCCCAGTCGTCGAGCTTGCGGCCCTCGAACTCCGCGGCGAGCACCCAGCTGACCATGTCGTCGCCCGGGGCGTCGCGGCGCTCCTCCGCGACGGCGAGCGCGATGTCCTGGATCTTCTCCGCCTCCTCGGCGAACGTCTCCAGCGCGGAGCGGCCCATCGCGCACTCCGGGTCGTCCCAGGCGAGCATCCGCTCCGCGGCGTCCATCAGCGTCTGCTGCTCCTCGGAGCCCTGCGGCACGCCGAAGAAGTGGGCGAAGATCCGGCCCGGCAGCTCCTTGGTGAACATCGCGCAGAGGTCGCCCTCGCCGCGCTCGAGGATCTCGTCGACGATCTCGCGGGCGTGGTCGTGGATCCAGCCCTCGATCTGCTTGACGTTGCGCGGCGTGAACGCGTTGCCGACGATCCCGCGCAGCTGGCGGTGCTCGGCGCCGTCCATGGCCAGGAAGGAGTTCGTGGCGACCCGCAGGACCTCGGGGAAGTCCTCCATGATGATCCCCTCGCCGGAGACGAAGCGCTTGACGTCGCGCGAGACCTCGCGGCAGTCCGCCCAGCGGCTGACCGACCAGAAGCCCGGCGTGTCCTCCTCGGGCGGCTGGAGCGTCGACTCGTACGGCCGGTGCCACGAGATGGGGCACTCCTCGCGCAGCTTGCGGAACGTCTGCTCGCGCTCCGCGTAGGGCTTGGCCCAGAACTCGCGCGACGAGAGGTCGTGCTCGGCGCCGGGCAGGTGCGGGCGATCGACGGCCGTGGAGGTCATGGGCCGACAGTACGCGCGCGCCGGGGCGCTGCCATCCCTCTTCGGAGGGAGATCCCTGCCCCGGGTCGGCGGGTCCGCGACGCCGCCCCGGCGCCGTAGGGTGCGGCGGATGGCAGCCGACGAGCCCGTTCGCGACGACCTCGCGGAGCTCCTGCGCCGCCGGGCGCTGACCGAGGACGCCGCCCGCCCGGACGCGGTGTCCAGGCGCCACGCGGGCGGGGGGCGCACGGCCCGCGAGAACCTCGCCGACCTCGTCGACCCCGGGTCGTTCGTCGAGTACGGGCGGCTGGCGATCGCCGCCCAGCGGCTGCGGCGCGACGTGCAGGAGCTGGTCGCGCGCACGCCCGCCGACGGCCTGGTCGC
>DASPKC010000217.1:0-6765 GCA_035628295.1 Baekduia sp. | reverse complement strand
CAGGTCTCTCAAGGTCGGATGATCGGGGTGGGGCGGAGCGGAGGTATGCCTTCGGAAGTCGTTGCGTGGGTGGGCGTGACGGTCGGCCGCGCGTCGAACTCGACGAGCTCGGCGAGCGTCGTGCGCTGCAGGGAGCGGATCACGCCCATCTGCACGCGCGTCCACAGCAGCTTGGTGGCGCACAGCTCCGCGTCGTCGTGGTGGGAGCAGAGCACGCGCCCGTCGCGGTCGTCGAAGAAGCAGTCCATCGGGGCGATGTGCCCCTCGAGCGCCAGGACGACCTCGTCCATCGTGATCTCCGCCGCCGGGCGGGCGAGCAGGTAGCCGCCGTGCGCGCCGCGCGTGGCCTCGACCAGGCCGGCCTTCTTGAGGAGGGCGACGATCCGCTCGAGGTAGGCGAGCGGCAGGCCCTCGGCCTCGGCGATCGCCTTCAGCGTGCGCGGCCGGCCGTCGCGCTGGCGGCCCAGCTCGACCAGGAGACGGACGCCGTACTCGGCCTTCGTCGTGAAGATCATCGACCACAAAGCCTACCAATGAGGTAGGACATCCCGGAGCGGCCGTCAGCGCGCCGCCGCCGCACCCTCGGCGAACGCCCGCTGCGCCGCGTGCGAGCTGCCGATGCGCCAGTCGGCCTCCTTGACCACGTCGAACCAGATCACGGCCTCGACCTGCGGGCGGTGGCGCAGCTCCCGCCACATGCCGGCGATCCACGCCGCCTTGTCCCCGCCGTCCTCGGCGGAGCCCACCTCGGAGATCTCGACCGGCTTGCCGGGCGCCAAGCGGCCGGCCGCGTCGATCGCCCGCCCGAAGATCTCGGCGAAGCTGCGCCACGGGCCCCAGCGCAGGCGCAGGCCGCCGTTGAACCCCGACAGCCCGATGACGTCGACGACGTCGTGGCCGGGGTACAGCGCGGCGTCGAAGGTCGTGGCCAGCGGGGCCCACACCCAGCGGGCGTTCGTCGCCCCCGCACCACGCACCGTGCGGTGCACGTGGCGCCACGCCGGCACGAAGTCGCCCGCCTCGTTGGGCGCGCGGCGCTCCGACCAGGGGAACGCCGTCCCGTCCATCTCCTGCGCGAAGCGCAGCCGCACCGGCCGGCCGTAGGCGGCGATGACCCGGCCGACCGCCTCCAGCCGGCGGTCGAAGACGCCCCGGGCGATGCGGTCCAGCGCGAACGCCGGCTGCGAGCGGTACGGGCCGAGGCGGTGGTCCCACGGCTCGAGGGTGATCTCCGGGACGCTGCCGCGGGAGCCGATCGCGCGCAGGCGGCGCCCGAGCGCCGCCGGGTCGACCCCGAAGTCGACGAACAGCATCACGATGTCGGAGTGGCGCCAGGTCCGCCGCTCGAAGTCGCCGACGTCCGCGAGCCCGCCGGACCCCAGCGACGACACGGCGCGCGCCCCGCTGTCGGTGGTCACGCCCAGCGCGGGGCGGGCCAGCCGCCCGAGCCCGGGCAGGACGGCGCCGTCGGGCGGCGGCTGGGGCGCGGCGCGCCACACGCCCGCGACGTCGCGCGCACCGGCGGCGGCGCCGGGCAGCACGACGGCCGCGACGAGCGCCGACAGCGCCAGCGGCGCGCGCAGCGCCCGCAGCAGCCCGAAGCCGCCGGCCAGCAGGCGCCGCTGCTCGTAGAGGTGCAGCACGACCGTCGCGACCGCCACGCCGAAGTACAGGATCGCGTTGACGACGGCCCAGAAGAGGTAGCCGCGCGCGGGGCCCGGATCGGGCACGAGGAGGATCGGCGCGGCGGAGGCGAGGGCGATGACCAGCGGCGGGGCGAGCACGCGCAGCGGCAGGCCCTGCGGCCCGTCGCCGCCCTTCGGCGTGACCTTCCAGTCGACCGGCCGCCCGGTGACCCGACCGGCGATCGCCTGCGCGCAGCCGATGAGCGTCCACGGCCAGCGCACGAGCGCGAACAGCGCGCCCTCCCAGGACAGCACCGGCGCGTCGGCGGGACGCAGCCAGCCCCACCGGCGCAGGAGGCCGACCATCACCAGCAGGACCCCCACGCAGGGCAGCAGGTGCAGCGCGAACGCCCCGAGCTCGACCCGCACGAGCGGCGTGCCGCTCAGGATCGCGATCGCCGGCAGGGCGTGGGTCAGCGCCAGCACCCCGGCGCCCAGCGGGTACCAGAGCAAGCAGAAGCCGAGCTTGACGCGGGCGGGCCACGGCAGGCGCCCGAGCGCGCCGCGCGCCGCGCCCCCGAGCAGCAGGGTCATCATGGAGCGCGACCACTGCAGATCCTGGGTCACCGCGTCGGCGACCGTCTCGGGGCCCTCGCCGCGCGCGGCCGCGTCGATCGAGAACGTGCCCTTCCACCCCGCGCTGCTGAGCAGCAGCGACGTGCTGAAGTCCTCGGCCAACTCCGGCCCCAGGCCCCCGATCTCGCGCAGCGCCTCGGTGCGCACCGCGTAGTGCGAGCCGATGCAGCACGGGGCCCAGCCGTCGTTGTAGCCGGCCTGCGCGGCGCCGTGCATGGCCGCCTCGAGGTGGACCCGCCCGCGGGCGGCCCAGGAGCCGACCGCGTTGCGGTCGCAGACGCTCGGCGTGGCGACGTAGCCGACGGCCGGGTCGGCGAAGGCCATCAGGACCCAGCGCAGGTAGGTCGGCGCCGGAACGTGGTCGGCGTCGAACTGCAGCACGACGTCGTAGCCGTCGTAGCCGAAGTGGTCGTAGAAGTAGGCGAGGTTGCCTTCCTTGCAGCGGGTGCGCCGCGGCCACGTGGGCCGGTGGTAGTCGGCCACGCCGCGCCGCGTCGAGATGCGCACCCCGTGCGCGGCGCACCACCGCCCCGCGAGCGGGGTGGGGTCCTCATCGGCCAACCACACGTCATAGGGACGCCCGATGTCCTGCGCGAGCATCGCCTCGAGCGTCTCGCGCACGAGCGGCCACGGCTCCGACGGGGCCTTCGTGACCACCATGGCGGCCCGCAGATCCGGCAGCTCCCCGCGTCGGTCGGGCCGGCGCGCGCGGCGCGTGAAGACCAGAAACCACACCGGGAGCACGACGAACTCGAAGACCAGGGCCCCGGAGTTCAGGGCCAGGCCCCAGCCGGTCACGAGGTGCTCGGGCCGCAGCCACCACGTCCAGAAGCCGACCGCGGCAGCGACCCAGGCGAGCGCGAGCGCGTCGAGCACGGCGAGCTGGCCGCGGGAGGCGAGGTGGACGGTCTGCACGCCGAGGCGCCGCCGCGGACGGCGGCGCAGGTCCGGCGTCGTGGCAAGGGCGGGCCGCATCCTGGGCTCCTCCTCGGTCGTGAATGGCGGCGCGCGAGCACGGGCGTGCTGGGCCGGACGTGGGCAGTCCTCGTGCGGACGGCGGGGGCACCCCCTCGGGGGTGGGGCTGCTACGGCGCGCTGCTCAGCTGCGCGACGAGGTCGCGCAGCACGTAGAACCCGGGCTTGGGCACGAAGTCCGAGCGCACGACGCCGTACTGGTGCTCCATGTGCGGCGAGGCGGAGTCCGCGTCCCACAGGTCGAACCACCGGTAGTCCGTCACGCCGTAGCGCACGCGCGCCCGGGCGACCGCCTCCAGCGACGCGCGCATGACCGCCGCCTGGGCGGCCGCGGAGCGTCCCGGGCCCGTCGGGTAGCCGTTCTCGCTGACGTGCAGGGCGACCCGGCGCCCGAGGCCGGCGGCCGGGAGGTGGCGCACGCGCAGCTCGCGAAGTGCGCGGGTCACCACGGATCGGACCGCGGCCTGCGTCGGCTTGCGCGGCGCCGACCAGGTCCCAGGGTAGATGTCCAGCCCGACCCAGTCGACGGCGTGGCGGAACGGCCGTCCGCCACGGCGGCGCAGGTCAGAGAAGAAGCGCTTCAGCGATCCTGGTGCGCCGTGGGCGACGTTGAAGCCCACGAGCAGGTCGGGCCGCCCCGCCCTGCGCAGCTCCTGGTCGGCCGCGATCACGCCGCGCACGAGCGCCGCGCGGACGCCGGGGAAGGCGCCGTCGCCGGCGGCGGGCGCGCGCAGGAGGTTGGGCTCGTTGGTGATCTGGAGGCTGACGAGGCTCCTTTGGGAGGCCAGCTTGCGGACCGCGTCGCGGACCCCGCGCTCGTAGCCGACGGCGGCGACCCGCGGGTTGCGCGAGGCCGGCTGGTGGCGCAGTACGAGCTCGGTGTCGAGGCCAGAGTCGGCGTACGTGCGGATCTGGTCCTCAGCCCACACGAGGTGGCCCGCGTCGCCGGCCGTCCCGGACACCGTCGCATAAATGTGCATGACGAGCGGCCGGTCCCCCTTGAGCTCGCGCAGCAGTGCGAGGCGCCGGCCGGCGTCGTCGTGGGCCTCCGTGGCCGGGGCGTCCACCGTCCCCACGTCGCCGCCCGGGTAGATGCCGAAGCGCAGGCCGGGGCTGCCGGCCGGGCGCTCCACCGGCGCGGATCGTGCGATGTCGAGCACCGAGGGCACTCCGACGCCGGCGGCCAGCGCGGCGGCGGCGGATGTGGAGGCCAGGACGGCGCTCACGGTGCTGAGGGCCCCCAAGCGGATGAGACAGGTTCGCACGTTGGACGTTCATCGACACCCGGTGGCGTCCGCCGCACATCCTGGACGGATGTACGATGGCGACGGTCCGCGGATGGACCGGCGCGCCTCCGGGCAGCAGAGCGCGCATGCCCGTCGCCATCGTGACCGCCGGGGATTCCGGCATCGGCAAGGCCACCTGCGTCGAGCTCGCCCGCCAGGGCTGGGACGTCGGCCTGACCTGGCGCAGCGACGAGGACGGCGCCCGCGGGACCGCCGCCGAGGTCGAGGGCCTGGGCCGGCGCGCGCAGGTCGCGCAGCTCGACCTGACCGACGCGGCCCGCGGCCGGGAGGTCGTGGGCGGCCTGGCCGACGCGCTCGGCGGGGTCGACGCGCTGGTCAACAACGCGGGCACCGGCGGCCTGGGCCCCGCGCTGGACACCGCCCTGACGGCGTTCCGGGAGCTGCTGGAGGTCGATCTCGTCGGCCCGCTGGCCTGCGCCCAGGAAGCGGCCGGCCGGATGATCGCCGCCGACGCCGGCGGGCGGATCGTCAACGTCACCTCGGTCCACGAGCACGTCCCGCTGGCCAAGGCGGCGGCGTACGTCGCCGCCAAGCACGGCCTCGGCGGCCTCACGAAGGTGCTCGCACTCGAGCTGGCCTCGCACGGCATCACCTGCAACGCCGTCGCGCCCGGGGAGATCGCCACGCCGATGACCGGCAACGAGGACGTCGACCCGGCGACGGTGGAGCGGCCCGCGATCCCGGCGCGACGCCCCGGCGAGGCGTTCGAGATCGCCTCGGTGATCGCCTTCCTCTGCTCGCCCGGCGCGTCCTACGTGACCGGCGCGTCCTGGGTCGTCGACGGCGGTCTCACCCTCATGTCCGCCGTGCAGGAGCGCGAGGCGCCCGGAGGCTAGGGTCCGCCGCGCAATGCGCCGCGCCCTGCCTCTCGTCGCCCTGCTCGCGCTCGTTCCTGCCGCCGCCGCCCAGGAGCCGCCGCCCGCGCCGCCGCCGGCGCCGGCGCCTCCCGCCGGGCAGCCGGCCCCGCCGGTCGAGCCGGCGCCGGCCGCCCCGGACCCGTGCCGCGACGACCCCTCGCTGCTGTGCCCGGACCTCACGATGGCGCCGCCCGGGCGCTTCGATCTCGACCGCACGCGCCGGGGGCGTCTCGTCCTGCGCGCCGAGAACCGCATCGTGAACATCGGGCAGGGCGCCATGGAGGTCCGGGCCCGGCGCGACCCGCGGACCGGCCGCTTCGGCGAGGCCGAGCAGGTCATCCGCCGCCGCGATGGCCGCGAGCCGCTGCGCCTGCCCGGCGCCGGGCGCGTCACGTTCAAGTTCGTCGACGGGTACCGGGGCAGCTACTGGAAGTACGCGGCGGCCGCGCGCTTCGAGCTGTGGCGCACCGACGCGTCCGGGGCGCGCACCACGCTGCGGCGCACCGGGCCCAAGCTCGCCTACTGCCTGCGCGACCTGCGGCGCGTCCGGCCGCTGGCCCGCTCGCCGCGGCGGGCCGTCTTCCCCGCGTGCAGCCAGGTCCGGGTGCGCGACCGCGTCCGGCTCGGCACGTCGGTGGGCTGGGCCGACATCTACCCCTTCGCCTATCCCGAGAACTGGATCGACGTGACCGGCCTGCGCGGCTGCTACGCCTTCGTGCACCGCGCTGACCCGCTGGGCCGGCTGACCGAGATCCGCGAGGACAACAACCTCGGGGTCCGGCTGATCTCGCTGCCGCCGCGAGCGGGCAGCGTGGCCCCGCGCGGGTCCTGCGCGCGGGCGGCCGGCTAGGGGCGCTCGGCCACCGCCATGATCGCCGGCCGCACGAGCGGCGCGGCTTTGGGGATGCGCGTGTCCTCGTGCTCGAGGACCCGCAGCTCGGAGGCCTCCAGCGTCGCGAGCGTCCGCCGGTTCGGGTGGCAGCCGCCGGCGATCCACGTCCAGGGGCGCTCGAGGCGGTCCTGCCACGTCGCGCGGCCGGGGTCGTCGCTGCGGACGTGCTCGAAGGCCAGCAGCCGGCCGCCCGGCCGCAGCACGCGCGCGACCTCCCGCAGGACCGCGTCGGCGTCAGGGACGGTGCACAGGACGAGCGTGGCGACGACGGTGTCGGCGCTTGCGTCGGGCAGCGGCAGCCGGTCCGCCGGCGCCTCGACGACCTCGTCGCCGGGCCGGGCGCGCTCGCGCAGGCGGCGCGCCATGTGCTTGTCGGGCTCGGTGAGGACGAGCCGGGTGACCGCCTCGCGGTCGTAGTGCTCGAGGTTGAGTCCCGTCCCGGCGCCGAGCTCGACGACGACCCCGTGCGCGCG
>DASPKC010000216.1:0-9014 GCA_035628295.1 Baekduia sp. | reverse complement strand
CTGGCTCGTGGACTTCGAGCTCGTGCGCGTGGGCGCCGACGCCGAGCACTACCCGCCGGAGGGGCGCTGGGCGGAGCCGTCGCTGGACCACGCCGCCGCGGCGCTGCGCGAGGTCGTCGACCACCCCGAGGAGGCCGCTCGGCGCGGGGCGCGCGCGCAGGCGGACATCCGCAGCGCACTGTCGCCCGAGGCCTGCGGCGCGCTGCTGCGCGACCGGCTCGAGCGCGTCGCGGCCTGGACCCAGGGCCGGCCCCAGCCCACGGCCGGCGAGCCCGCGCCGCTGGCGGCGCTGGACGACCTGCTGCGCTTCCCGCTGGACCTCGGCGGCGGGGCCGGCGCGCGCGGGGCGGTGCGCAAGGGCGCCTACAAGACGCTCTGGCCGTACCTGCACGCCGAGCGCCGCCTGGACGAGGCGCTCGTGCAGGCCGCCCACCGCACCTGGTTCGAGCTGGCGCGCGAGCGGGCGGCGCGCGAGCGCGACCACCGCCGGCTGGCCGAGCTCGAGCGCCGGCTCGACGAGCTCGGGAGGGGCGCGTGAGCCCCCTCCTGCGCCGCGGCGGCACCGAGCGCGAGGACCCCGCCGGCCCGCCCGTCGTCTCGGCGCTGGTGCTGTGCCCCGAGCACGCCGCGCGCGGGCACCGCCTGGCGGCGCTGCTGCGCCCCCACGTCGACGAGGTGGTCGTGGCCGCCGACACCAAGCTCGGCGACCCAGAGCTCGAGGTGCTCGACGGCGCCGGGCCCGACCGGCTCCTGCGCGTCCCGTTCGACGGCCGCCTGCAGCGCACGCTGGAGGCGCTGCTGCGCGAGGTCGAGGGGGCCTGGGCGTTCTGGGTGCTCGACGACGAGCTCCCCACCGCCGGCGTGCTCGAGGTCCTCGACGCCGTGCGCGAGGGCGACCCGGACCGCACCAGCTTCGCGTTCCCGCGCGCCTGGGTCTGGCCCGACGGCGGGCACGTCCTCGACGCGCGCCCCTGGTGGCCGGACCTCCAGGCGCGGCTGCTGCGCACCATTCCGGCGCTGCGCGACGTGCCGGCGCCGGCGGGCGCCTCGCCGGTCGTGGCCGGCCCCCAGGAGATCGCCGCGGCGCCGGTGCTGCACCTCGCCCTGCTCGACGCCGCCGCCGACGCGCGCGAGGCCGCCGCGGCGCAGGCCGACGAGCGGCCCCCCCACCCTGCGGGCGCGGCGCTGCCCGACCGCGCGGCACAGCTGACGCCCGAGCGCCGGACCCCGCCGCCGGCGACGCGCGCGCTGGACCCCGCGGACGCCGCGGCGCTGGAGGAGCACCTGCGCGAGGCCGACCTGCCGCGCCGGCGCCTGCGCGGGCTCCCGCGGACGCTGTCGTCCGCCGACTTGGACCGCTGGTCGCACGGCCTCGCGCTGCCGCCCGACCGCTACGCCGGGGCCATCGAGGTCGCCGAGCACGACCTGACGTTTACGCCGGAGGTCCCCCGTGGCGTGCTCGTGCGCCTGGAGAACCGGTCGTCGGCGACGTGGCCCGGGCTCGACCGGCTGCACTTCCCGGTGCGGGCGACCTACCGGGTCCTCGGGCCGGACGGCGAGGCGGTCGTCGAGAACGGCATGCGGACGGTCCTGCCCTGCGACGTGCCGCCCGGCGCGTCGCGCCTGATGGAGGTCCGGGTGGCCGTCCCGCGCGCCGGGGACTTCACGCTGGAGATCGACCTCGTCCACGAGTTCGCGCAGTGGTTCGGCATCGCGACCCGCGTGCCGGTCACCGCGCGCTGATCAGGAGCGCTCGAGGCGCAGCACCACGTCGCGGGCGACGGCACCACGCTCCAGCGGCGCGGTCCACACGACCGCGGGCCGTGTCTCCCAGATCTCCTCGCCAAGTTCGGTCGACGACCTCGGGGATCCGAGCGTTGCGAACGCCGGTGTCCAGCGGCCGCACCTCGACGGTCGCACTCGTCGCGTCGGTGGCGAGCATGCTGTCGCGTTCTCGCGGGGGACGCGGCCCTGACCGGACTTGCCGGGGAACGTAGAACAGCTCCAGGGTCCCCGGCTCCTCCGAGATGCCGACGGGGACGACCTCCCAACGGTCGCAGCCTTCGGCGTTGCGGCACAGCAGCGGCACCACCCCGGGATTTCGGCTCGAAGGACACCACCCGCATCCCGGCGTAGATCCGTGTCAGCGGGACCACGAACTGCCCGACGTTCGCTCCGACGCCGAGCGCGACGTGTGCGTCGCGCAGCGCGCAACGCCCCCAGGCGCCCGGAGCTTCTCGAGGTAGGGCGGGAGCAGCGCCGGGGGCAACCGGTTGTCGTACGCGCGTTGATGCGCAGCTTGCCGGTCAGGAGCGCCAGGCGGCTCGTCGCTTCACCAGTCCGGCAGCTCCGCCTCGAAGTCCGCCAGCGTCGGCGCGGTCCGGTCGCGCTCGCTGAACAGCCACTCCGACTCGGGCAGCTGCCAGTCGACGCCGATCGCCGGGTCGTCGAACTTGATGCCCCGCTCGACCTCGCCGGAGTAGTACGCCGACTGCTTGTAGAAGACGTCGGCGACGTCGGACAGCACGACGAAGCCGTGCCCGAAGCCGACCGGGACGTAGAGCATCCGCAGCTGCTCGTCGTCGAGCTCGAACGCCTCCCACTGCCGGTACGTCGGCGAGCTGCGGCGCAGGTCCACGAGCACGTCGACGATCCGGCCGCGGCCGCAGCGCACGAGCTTGGCGACGCCGTCGCCGATCTGGAAGTGCAGGCCGCGCACGGTGCCGCGCGCCGAGCGCGAGTGGTTGTCCTGGACCCAGTGGTCGGCGATGCCGAAGCCCTCGAGCTCGTTCTCGCGGAAGCTCTCCAGGAAGAACCCGCGCTCGTCCGGGAAGACGGCGGGTTGCAGGAGGACCGGGCCCTCCAGCCGGGTCGGGATGCGCGTGAACCGCTCCATGTCGGCGGCGGAGGCTAGCCCGCGCGTGTCATGGGCGCGGCCAGCTCGCGCTGCAGGTCGCCCAGCAGGCGGGGCCACACCCGGGAGGCGCGGAACTGCTCGGCCTTGCGGCGGCCGCGCAGCCGCACGGCCTGCCAGGCGTCCGGGTGGCGGGCGAGCGTCCACAGCGCGAGGTGCAGGCCCTGGCCGTCGCGGATCTCCAGGAAGTCGATGCCGGGCTCGAGGCCGTGCGTCGGCGAGAGCGGCTCGGAGAAGACGAGGTGACCGGCGGCGAGGTGCAGGCACACGCGGTTCTCGAAGCTCGGGTACGGCTCGTTGTGGAGGTTGATCCCGATGTCGTGCTGCTCCATCAGCTGGCGCAGCCCGGTCGCGTCCACGCCGTGGGCCACGTGCAGGACGTCGTGATGGTGCTTGGCGTCGATGAGCAGCCGCTCGCGGTGCTTGGTCGACCGGCCGACGAACAACGCGCGCGGGCCGCCCGGCACGCGCCGCACCGGGGCGAAGAAGCGGTCGTCGACCGGCAGCGGCAGCGCGCGCCAGACGGGGAGCACCTCGGCGGCGGCGGCGATGATGAACGGGTCGAACGCCACGACACGGTCGAACTGCGAGGCGTCGACGTGGCGCAGGACGTCCAGGCGCTGCTCGAGGTCCTCGTGGGGGACGCCGCCGGCCGCGGTGCGGGGCAGCGGCTCGGTGAGGAACCCGAGGACGGGCACCCCCAGGGGCTTCAGGCAGCCTGCCGGGAAGATCTCCGGCCGGAAGCACGCCACGACGTCCGGGCGGAAGGCCCGCAGCTCGCGGACCATCCGGTCGGGGTCGCCGTCCTGGCGGAACTCGACGAAGCGGGTGCGGGTCCCGGGCGCTGCGCCGTCGGGCAGCGCGCAGGCCTCGAAGTACGTGCTCTGGCCGGCGAACGCGACGCGCATGCGACGGCGCAGGCTAATAGCCTCAGCCCGATGTCGATCGACGCCCAGCCGGCCCTGGCCGCCGAGCGCGAGGCGCGCGAGCGCGCGATCGAGCCTGTGGCGGCCGCCTGCGCCACCCGGATCGACGTGACGAGCGCGGACGCGGATCATCCCGCGGCCCTGCGCGAGCGCGTCCCCGAGGGTGCGCTGGTGGCGTGCCTGGACGTGCTCGACCGCGTGCCGGCGTTCGCCGCGCTGGTGGAGGCCCTGCAGGAGCTGGCGCGCGACAAGGGCGCCACGGTGGTCCTCGGCGTCCCCAACGATCAGCTCGGGGCGCCCGGCGCGTCGTCCTGGACCGACGGCGCCGTCGAGGAGCTGCGCTCGGTGCTCGGCCCGGGCGCGGTCGTGGCCGGCGTGCACGAGCTCCGCGGCGCGGCCGTCGTGCCGGAGGGCACCGAACCGCCGGGCTCGGTCGAGGTCGCGGGCGCCCTGCTCGCGCCGGTCGGCTGGCTGCTGGCCTTCGGCGCCCACGCGCAGCGCCTCGGCGCGCGCGCCGTGGCCGGCCCGGTCGACACCGTCGACCAGCGCCGGCACGTCCTGGCCCTGGAGGCCGACCGCGACGCGCTGCGCGCGCTGCGCGACCACTGACCCGCGTGCTCGACGTCGCGTTCGTCGTCAACGACCTGGCGCTGTCCGGCGGGGTCGGCGTCGTGGTGCAGCACGCCCGTCAGCTCGCGGCGCGCCACGGCATGGACGTCACGCTCGTCCTGGCCCGGCCGCTCACCGACCCGACCTGGGGCTACGACGACCTCGAGCACCTGCACGTGGCGTCGCTGGACGAGGCGCGCGCCAGGCAGTTCGACATCGCCGTGTCGACCTGGTGGGAGACGGCGCCCGCGACGTTCGCGCTGCGCGCGCGGCGCTACGCGTCGTTCGTGCAGTCCCTGGAGGACCGCTTCTACTCCCCCGAGGAGCCGGAGCGCACCGCGGCGGGCCTGGTCCTCGACCTGCCGGTGGCGTTCATCACCGAGGCGCGGTGGATCCGCGACACGCTCAGCGACCTGCGCCCGGATGCCCGCTGCCTCCTGGTGCGCAACGGCATCGACAAGGACGTCTTCGTGCCGCTGGAGCGGGTGGTCCCGCGCTTCGACGGCCCCCTGCGGATCCTCGTCGAGGGCTACGCGGGCACCTGGTTCAAGGGCGTCAACGCGTCCGTCGCGGCGGTGCGCGCGATGCGCGAGCCGGCGCAGCTGACCGTCGTCGCGCCCGACCGGACGGGGCTCGACGTGCGCGGCGTGGACCGCGTGGTCGGGCCGGTGCCCCAGCGCGAGATGGCCGACCTCTACGCGCAGACCGACGTGGTGCTGAAGCTCTCGCGCGTCGAGGGGATGTACGGGCCGCCGCTCGAGGGCTTCCACCGCGGGGCGACGGTCGTCACCACCGAGGTGACCGGTCACGAGGAGTACGTCGTGCACGGCCGCAACGGCCTGGTGGTCGACTGGGACGACCTCGGCGGCACGGCCCACGCCCTCGATCTCCTCGCGCGCGACCGCCGCCTGCTGCACGAGCTGCGCTGCGGGGCGCTGGCCACCGCCCGCTCCTGGCCGTCGTGGGAGCAGGCGGGTGAGCTGATGGCGCTGGCGCTGCGCACGATCGCCCGCGAGCCGGCGCCCGATCCCTACGCCCACGTGCCGCGCCTGCTCAGCGACGCACGCTCGCAGCTCGAGCACCACCGCGTCCACCTGCGCGAGCTGTCGGCGGCGCGGCGCGACGTGGCGAAGTTCGACCGCATCCGCGCGCTGCCCGGCATCCGTCAGTACCTCGCGCTCAAGCGCATCGAGCGGGTGCAGAAGGGCATCGCGGCGTCCCGGAAGCTCCTGAGGCGCTGATGGGGCGGCTGCGCCGCGGCCGCACGCCCGCGCCCCTGCGCCCGCGCGCGCCGCAGGCGCTGCTCGACGTCCTGCGCGACGGGCCGGCGCGGCTCGAGCGCCATGCCGACACCGACGCGGCGTCGCTGCGCGTGGCGATCGTGGTGCCGCAGTTCCGCCGCGGCAGCGGGGGCCACTCGACGATCGCGCACCTGGTGCGCGGCCTGGAAGGGCGCGGTCACCGGGTCTCGCTGTGGGTGCAGGACGACGAGGGGCGCCTGGAGGGCCACGACCCGGGCGAGCTGTTCCGGGCGTTCTTCGGGCCGGTCGCGGGTCCGGTGCACGCGAGCTTCGACGCGTGGGAGCCGGTCGACGTGGCCGTCGCCACGGGCTGGCAGACCGTCCCGCGGGTCCTGTCGCTGCCGGGCGCGGCAGCGCGCGCCTACCTCGTGCAGGACCACGAGCCGGAGTTCTTCGCCACGTCGGCCGAGCGCCTGTGGGCGGAGTGGACCTACCGGCAGGGGCTGCATGCCATCTGCGCCTCGCGCTGGCTGGCCGGCACGGTGCAGCGCCTCTACGGCGCGACCGCCACGCCGTTCGACCTCGGCGTCGATCACGAGCGCTACCACCCGCTGCCGGTCGGCCGCTCCGAGCAGACGGTGCTCGCCTACGCGCGCGCGGTCACCGCGCGCCGCGCCGTCCCGCTGGTGCTCCTGGCGCTCGAGGAGCTGCACCGCCGCCGGCCGGCCGTCGAGATCGCCCTCTTCGGCGAGGCGCGCGAGATCTTCACGCCGTTTCCCCACCGCGCGCTCGGCGTGCTCGAGCCCGATGCGCTGGCCGGCGCGTACAACGGCGCCACAGTCGGCCTGTGCCTGTCGCTCACCAACCCGTCGCTGGTGCCCACCGAGATGCTCGCCTGCGGCCTGCCGGTCGTCGACGTGCGCAGCGCGTCGATGCTCGCCGTCTTCGGCGATCAGGGACCGATCGCCCTCGCCGAGGCCGACCCGCTCGCGCTCTGCGATGCGGTCGAGCGGCTGCTGGACGATCTGGTGCAGCGCGCCGATCGCACGCGCGCCGGCCTGGAGCTCGTGCAGCGCCGGACCTGGACGGGCGCCGCGGCGCAGGTCGAGGACGGGCTGCGCGCCGCGCTCAGGGGTTGACCGACGCCGGGCCGGCGAAGCGCCGGGGCGCGCCACGCTACCCCGGGGCAGCCTCGCGGGTAGCCTGCCTGCGGTCGATGCTCCGACGCACCGCCACGGCGGCCCGCTCGGTCCCGACGCCCCTGGCCCTCCTGCTCGGCCTCGCCCTCGTCCTCGGCCTGGGCTGGTCGCTGGCGACGGCGCCGCTGCAGGGCTTCGACGAGAGCGAGCACGCCGCCTACGCCGTCCACCTCGCCCACACCGGCGAGCCGCCCTCACCGAGCGAGGGTGACGCGCGCATGCCGCCCGGCGAGGCGCTGGCCTGGGACAGCTTCGGGCTGCGGCGCATGCTGCAGAACCCCGCCGTCCGCCCGCCGTGGCGCGACCGTGACGCGGACCTCTTCGCGCAAGCCGAGGACCGCGTGCTCGACGCACGCGGCGTCAGCGCCCCCGGGCCGAACCCGCTGGCCAAGAACCCGCCGCTCTACTACGCCTACACCGGCGCCGTCGCCCGCGCGACGCCCGGAGGGTTTCGCGCCGACCTGGCGGCCATGCGCATGGCCAGCGTCCTGCTGCTCGTGGCCACCGTGGCGGTCGCCTGGCTGGTGGCGGCCGAGATCTTCCCGCGGACGCTGCCCCGGACGGTGACCGCCGGCGTCGTGGCCCTGCATCCCATGGCGGGGCAGATCGCCGGCATCGTGAACACCGACGCGCTGCTCATGCTCGTCGGGACGACGACGCTGTGGCTGGCCGTCCGCGCGCTGCGGCGCGACCCGGACGTGCGCGGGCTGCTGACCCTGGGCCTGGCGGGCGGCGCGGCGCTGCTGACGCACGGCCGTGGGCTGCCCATCGCCGCGTTCGCGGCCCTGGTCCTCGCCGGCGTGGTCGTCCGCCACCGCGCCGGCGGACGTGCCGTCCTGCGCAGCGCCGGGGCCGGCTTCGCAGGGCTGGCAGGCGCGGCCGCGGCCTACGTCGTGTACGTGCGCGCGACCGGCGGCGGCGCGCTGTACGGCGGCGAGGCGCAGTTCGACGCGATCGAGCCCAGCCTGCGGCAGTTCGTCAGCCTCGTCTGGCAGTTCTACCTCCCGCCGCTCGCGTCGATGTCCCCGCGCATCGGCCCGGACTACGGCTTCGGGCAGTTCTGGGTCGACTCGGGCTTCGCGGTCTTCGGCTCCAACGAGGTCTTCCTGAGCGCCGCGGTCCGCGACGCCATCCGCCTGGCGCTCGTCGGCGGGTTCGTCGCCCTCCTGGGCCTGCTCGTGCGCCGCTGGGAACGCATGGCGCGCGCACCATGGGTGGCGCTGACCGTCGTGACCTACGCCCTGGCGGTGGTCGGGTTCCTGCACGTCGCGTCCTACCGCGCGCTGCTCGGAGGCGTGCCCGACCCGCTCATCACGGGCCGCTACCTGCTGCCCATCGCCGCCGTTCTCGGTCTGGGCGCGGCCACGCTGACCGATCAGCTGCCGCGTCGCGTGGGGCCGGTCGTGGGTGGAATCGTCCTCTTCGGCCTGCTCGCCCTGTCCACCGCCGGCATCGGCCAGACCCTGCTGCGCACCTATGTCTGACCGCGCGTGGAAGGCGGTGTGGTCGCTGCTCGCCATCGTGCTGCTCGCCGGGGTGACGCTGCCGGCACTGCTGCGCGACCGGACGATCACGTCCAGCACGCCGACGAGCAGGCCGCTCAGCGAGCTGACGACGGTTCCTGTCGCACCCGGCGGACGGGTGTGCGTCGCAGGCTTCGGCGTGGACACCGACGCCGAAGCGCTGCAGATCGCGGCGGCCGGCGGTCGCGCGCCGCTGCCGCCCGTGGCGGTCACCGTGCGCGCCCCTGGCTGGGCCGCCTCGGGAGCGCTGCCCGAGGGCTGGCGCGCGGACGTGGGCGTGCCCGTCGTGCTCTCCTCGCCGCCGCCGCGCGAGCTGGACGACGCGCAGGCGTGCGTCGCCAATCGCGGCCGGCGGACGTTGGAGCTGCTCGGCACCGCCGAGCCGCGCGCACGGGCCGACGTCCGGGTGACCCGTGACGGTGCGACCCTCAGCGGGGCGCAGCCCTGGATCGCGCTCGTGCGCGACGAGCGTTCGAGCGTGCTCCGCACGCTGGGCGACGTGCTGGACCGCGCGACGACGATGAGCCCCGTCCCGGCGCCCGTCGCCTGGCTCGTCGCGCTGCTGCTGGTCCTCGCCGCGCCGGGCGCTCTGGCCTGGGCGC
>DASPKC010000215.1:0-9407 GCA_035628295.1 Baekduia sp. | reverse complement strand
CTACTGGTTCCTCTACGCGCGCGCCGTCGAGCAGGAGCCGGGAGACACTCCGTCGGGCGCGCCCGAGCGGGGCGATGGCCGCATGGCGCACGCGCCGGCCGAGGCCCAGAGGTGAGCGACCGCGAGCCGTCCGGCCGGCCGCGGGCCTTCCAGCGGCTCCGCGAGCTGCCGGTCCTCGGGCGGGCCGCCGACTGGGGCCTGGGGTCGCGGGCGGTGTCCAAGAACACCCGCCGGGCGGGCGCGCGGATCGCGGGGCTGAAGGTCACCGAGTCGGTGTGCCCGTACTGCGCGGTCGGCTGCGGGCAGCTCGTCTACACGCGCGACGGCGAGCTCGTCGACATCGAGGGCAACCCGCGCTCGCCCATCAACCAGGGGACGCTGTGCCCCAAGGGCTCGGCGTCGCGCCAGCTCGTCCAGCAGCCCGGCCGACTGACGAAGGTGCTGTACCGCGCGCCGCACGCGACGGAGTGGCAGGAGCTCGGGCTCGAGCAGGCGATGGACATGATCGCCGAGCGCGTGATCGCGGCCCGCGAGGCCGGCTGGCAGGACGTCGACGACGAGGGCCGGCGCGTCGACCGCACGCTGGGCTTCGCGCACCTCGGCGGCGCCACGCTGGACAACGAGGAGAACTACCTCATCAAGAAGTCCTTCACCGCGATGGGCGCGGTGCAGATCGAGAACCAGGCCCGCATATGACACTCGAGCACGGTCCCCGGTCTGGGGACCTCGTTCGGGCGCGGCGGCGCCACCGGCTTCCAGCAGGACCTGCAGTTCGCCGACTGCGTCCTCATCCAGGGCTCGTCCATGGCCGAGGCGCACCCGGTCGGCTTCCGCTGGGTGATGAAGGCCCGCGAGCGCGGCGCCAAGATCATCCACGTCGACCCGCGCTTCTCGCGCACGAGCGCGGTGAGCGACCTGCACGTCCCGATCCGCGCCGGCTCGGACATCGCCTTCCTCGGCGGGCTGATCCGCTACGTCCTGGAGACCGAGGCGTACTTCAAGGAGTACGTCCTGCGCTACACGAACGCCTCGACGATCATCGACGAGCGCTTCCAGGACACCGAGGACCTCGGCGGCGTCTTCTCCGGCTTCGACCCCGAGACGGGGATGTACGACCGCACGAGCTGGATGTACGAGGGCGGGGAGGTGGCCTCCGCCGCGGGCGCGCGCGAGCACGCCACGCAGTCCTTCGACCAGCAGACCGGCGCGGGTCTGCTGGAGGGCCCCGTCCAGCGCGACGAGACCCTGCAGCACCCGCGCTGCGTGCTGCAGATCCTCAAGCGCCACTTCGACCGCTACACGCCGGAGATGGTGCAGGACGTCTGCGGGATCTCCCCGCAGCAGCTCAAGGCCGTCGCCGACACGCTGATCGCCAACTCGGGCCGCGAGCGGACCACCTCGCTCTGCTACGCCGTCGGCTGGACGCAGCACTCGCTCGGCGTCCAGATGATCCGCGCCGGGGCGATCCTCCAGCTGCTGCTGGGCAACATCGGCCGCCCCGGCGGCGGCGTGATGGCCATGCGCGGCCACGCCGCCATCCAGGGCTCCAGCGACATCCCGACGCTGTACGACCTGCTGCCCGGCTACCTGCACATGCCGCGCGCCCGCGAAGGCGAGTTCACGCTCGAGCGCTACATCTCCTCCGGTGGCGCCGACCGCGGGTGGTGGTCGCACTTCGACAAGTACATCGTCAGCCTCCTGAAGGCCTGGTTCGGCGACGCCGGCACGCCGGAGAACGACTTCGGCTTCGGCCGCCTGCCGAAGATCACCGGCAACCACGCGCACTTCCCGACGATGCTGCGCGCCGTCGACGGCGGCCTGGACGGCCTGTTCGTGATGGGGCAGAACCCGGCCGTGGGCTCCCAGCACTCCGGCCTCATGCGCCGCGCGCTGGCCAACCTCAGGTGGCTGGTCGTCCGCGACCTGTCGGAGATCGAGACCGCGACCTTCTGGCGCGACAGCCCCGAGGTGAAGTCGGGCGAGCTGCGCCCGGAGGACATCGAGACCGAGGTGTTCCTGATGCCCGCCGCGACGCACGTCGAGAAGGAGGGCTCGTTCACCAACACCCAGCGTCTGGTGCAGTGGCGCGACAAGGCGCTGGACCCGCCCGGCGACGCGCGCAGCGAGCTGTGGTTCCAGCATCACCTCTTCAAGCGGGTGCGCGCGCACTACGCCGACTCGACGCTCGAGCGCGACTGGCCGATCCGCAACCTCAGCTGGGACTACACCGAGCACGGCCCCGAGGCCGAGCCCTCCGCCGAGGACGTCCTGCTGGAGATCAACGGCTACGACGTGGCCACCGGCGAGCCCGTCCCCGGCTTCGCCGAGCTGGAGGCCGACGGCTCGACCGCCTGCGGCGTGTGGATCTACGCCGGCGTGTACCGCGACGGCGTCAACCAGGCCCGCCGCCGCGACCCGGGCGACATCGAGGCGCAGGGCGGCTGGGTGTCGCCCGAGTGGGCGTGGGCGTGGCCG
Organism: Baekduia sp.; assembly: GCA_035628295.1. Lineage (GTDB taxonomy): Bacteria > Actinomycetota > Thermoleophilia > Solirubrobacterales > Solirubrobacteraceae > Baekduia. The sequence continues at coordinate 6,932 of DASPKC010000215.1, read as the reverse complement.
GCCAACCGGCGCCTGCTGTACAACCGCGCGTCGGCCGACCCGGAGGGCAAGCCGTGGTCGGAGCGCAAGCGCTACGTCTGGTGGGACGAGGACGCGGGCCGCTGGACCGGCTACGACATCCCGGACTTCCCGGCCGACAAGCGGCCCGACTACCGCGCGCCCGAGGATGGCGGGCAGGGGATGGACGCGATCGGCGGCGACGAGCCGTTCATCATGATGGGCGACGGCCGGGCCTGGCTGTACTCGCCGTCGGGCCTGCTGGACGGCCCGCTGCCCACCCACTACGAGCCCGTCGAGTCGCCGGTGCCCAACGCGCTGTACCCGCAGCTCGGGGCCAACCCGGTGGCGATCCGCTGGACGCGCGACGACAACCCGTACAACCCGTCCGACGATCCGCGCTACCCGCACGTCGCCACGACCTTCCGGCTGACCGAGCACCACACCGCCGGCGCGATGAGCCGCAACCTGCCGTGGCTGGCCGAGCTGCAGCCCGAGATGTTCGCCGAGATCGACCCGGTGCTCGCGGCCAAGGAGGGCATCGAGGACGGCGGCTGGATGGTCATCAGCACGGAGCGCGGCGCGATCGAGGCGCGCGCCAAGGTCACCGAGCGCATGCGGCCGCTCCAGATCGGCGGGCGCACCATCCACCAGGTCGCGCTGCCCTGGCACTGGGGCACCACCGGCGGCTCGACCGGCGACAGCGCCAACGACATCATCAACCTCTCCGGGGACCCGAACGTGACCATCGAGACGACCAAGGCGTTCACGTGCGCGGTCCGCGCCGGCCGGCGCTCGCGCGAGACGACCGAGCAGCTGCGCGACGTCCGCCACGGGCGCTCGGAGGTCGACCACAACCACCCGGCCGAGCTGCCGAAGCTGGGGCCGTCGCAGGCATGAGCGAGATCTCCGTCCGGCGCGACGAGACCGCCGAGCGCCTCGGGTTCTTCACCGACACGACGGTCTGCATCGGCTGCAAGGCGTGCGAGGTGGCCTGCAAGCAGTGGAACGACCTGCCCTCCGACGGCGCGTCCTTCCGCCGCGGCGGGTCCTACGACCACACCGCCTCGCTGGGCGCCGCCACCTGGCGCCACGTGCGCTTCGTCGAGCTCCTGGAGCCGTCGGAGCTCCAGCGGGCCGAGGCGGCCGCGGCGCTGGAGCGCGGCGACGGCGGCGGGCTGCCCGACCTCGTGGCCATGGCCCAGGAGCACGCGGTCGCGCCGTCGGCCAACGGCCACGGCGAGATCGACATCGCCGCCGCCGTGGCCGACATGGACCGCTGGGTGTTCATGTCCGACGTCTGCAAGCACTGCACGAACGCCGGCTGCATGGACGCCTGCCCGACGGGCGCGCTGATCCGCACGGAGTTCGAGACCGTCGTCCTGCAGGCCGACGTCTGCAACGGCTGCGGCTACTGCGTGCCGTCCTGCCCGTTCGGCGTCGTCGACCGCGACCACGACGACGGCCGCGCCGCCAAGTGCACCCTCTGCTACGACCGGCTGCAGGACGGGTTGGAGCCCGCGTGCGCGAAGGCGTGCCCGACCGACTCGATCCAGTTCGGCCCCTACGACGAGCTCGTCGAGCGCGCGCGCCGGCGGGTCGCGACGCTCCACGAGAAGGGCCTCGACGGCGCGTACCTCTACGGCGCCGGCGACCGCGAGGGCGAGCAGCTCGCCGGCGGCCTGGGCGCGTTCTTCCTCCTGACCGAGGCGCCCGAGCGCTACGGCCTGCCGGCCCAGGCCGACTCGCCGATCCAGGAGAACGTCGTGCCCGCGACGCTGGCGGCGATGGGCGCGGGGCTGGCGGCGGCGGCCGGCGTCGCGGCGGCGTTCAAGGTGCCCGTGCGCGAGGGCGGCGGCCAGCGGCTGCTGACGGCGGCCGCGGTGGTGGCCGGCGCCGGCGAGCTGGTGCGCGAGCTGCGCGCGAGGCGCCGGGAGGGGACGTCGTGAGGGACACCACCCCGGCCACGGGCCACGGCGGCGGCCCGGCCTCGTGGCGGCGGGCGGTCGACGGCGCGAAGGTCGCCCTGCACCGCCGGCGCTTCGAGGACGCGCGCTGGTCGTTCCTCTACGGGGGCGACACGCGGTACGCGAGCGCCGACGCCGACCCGGAGGCGGTCGCGGCGGCCGCCCGCGAGCAGCGGGGCGGCGACCCGCCGGAACTCGTCCAGGGGCCGATGATGAAGGCGCCGGTGTGGACCTGGGAGGTCCCGCTGTACTTCTGGTTCGGCGGCATGGCGGCGGGCGCGTCGTTCGTGGCGCTCGCGTGCGACGTCGCCGGCGACGAGCAGTCGGCGCGCGTGGCGCGCAAGGTGGCGGTGGCGGCGCTGCTGCCCTCGCCGCCGCTGCTGATCAAGGACCTCGGGCGGCCCGAGCGCTTCTACAACATGCTGCGGATCTTCAAGCCGCGCTCGCCCATGTCCATGGGTGCGTGGTGCCTGAGCGCCTTCGGCGGCCTGGGCACCGCGGCGGTCGGCGCCGACCTGCTGGGGCGCCGGCGCGAGGCCAAGGCGCTCGGCGCGGCCAACGCGGTCGTGGGCGGCTACCTGGGCTCGTACACCGGCGTCCTGCTGGCCGCCACGGCCGTGCCGGTGTGGGCGCGCGCCCGCCTGACGCTCGGCCCGATCTTCGTCGCCACCGCCACGCTGACCGGGGCGTCCACCACCCGGCTCGTGCTCGTCGCCACCGGCGACCTGCCGGTCGGGCACCCGACGCGCAACGCGCTCGGCCGCGTCGAGCGCGGCGCGATGATCGCCGAGCTGCTGCTGAGCGAGGCCACCGCCTGGCATCTCGGCGACCTCGGCCGCGTGCTGCACCACGGCGAAGGCGGCAAGTGGTTCTCGCGGGCGTCCTGGCTGGCGCGCGCCGGCATCGCGCTGCGCCTCGCGCGCGGGCGCGGCGGCCCGGTCGTCCACCACGTCGCGTCGGGCTGCTACCTCGCCGCCGCCCTCTGCTTCCGCTACGCCTGGGTCAAGGCGGGGACGGCGTCGGCCGGCGACGACGAGGCGGTCGCCCGCATGGCGCGTGCCCGGGGCACGCGCCGGGAACCTCACGCGGAGGTGCAGGTCACCCACCACCGCTAGGAGGCGCCATGTCGTTCAAGAGCCCGCCCGAGATCGCCCAGGCCGGCGTCGAGACCGGAACGAAGAAGGCGGCGCTCTCGTGGGACAAGGCGGTGGTGGCGGGCTTCCTGGCGGGGGCGTACATCGCGTTCGCCGGCCTGCTGGCGATCGTCGCCTCGGCGGGCATGGACCCCGAGCGCTGGGGCGGCGTCCAGACGCTGGTCACCGGCGGCGTGTTCGCCCTCGGCCTGATCCTCGTGGTCATCGCGGGCTCGGAGCTGCTGACCGGCAACATGGCGCTCGTCCCGCTCGCCGCGCTCAGCGACCGCGTGGGCCTCGGCAAGCTGCTGCACAACCTCACCTGGGTCCTGGTGGGCAACCTGATCGGCTCGCTCTTCGTCGCCTACTTCCTGGCCGTCGAGACCGGGGTGGTGATGGCCGAGCAGCCCCTGGAGCGCCTGGACAAGATCGCCACCGCCAAGGCGCTGGACGAGACCGACTGGCAGGTCTTCCTGCGCGCGGTGGGCTGCAACTGGCTCGTGTGCCTCGCGGTCTGGATGGCGCTGGCGGCCGAGGACATCGCCGGCAAGGTGCTGGCCATCTTCTTCCCGATCATGGCCTTCGTCGCCCTGGGCTTCGACCACGTCGTGGCCAACATGTTCTTCCTGCCGGCGGCGATGTTCGCCGACGTCCCGCAGATCGGCTGGAACGACGTCCTGGGCAACTGGGGCCTGGCGTTCCTGGGCAACTTCGTCGGCGCGCTGATCTTCGTCGCCACCTCGTACTGGTACCTCTACGTGCGCCCGACCGAGCAGGCGACCGCGGGCGGCGTGGCGTCCGATCCACGCTCCGACGGGCGCTTCGGGCGCGAAGAGGAGGCGGCCGCGGGCTCCTCCTCACGCCCTTCCGCGTAGCCCTACGCCGGGATGCCCGGCGGTCCGAGGATGTCGATGCCGTGCTGGGCGGCGATCGCGCCGAGCGTGGCCGGATCGGGCGGCGCGATATCGGGCGGCGCCAGGACCCGCTCGGTCGCGGGCGCCCCCGCGGCGCGCAGGAAGTCCTCGAACCCGCCGGGCTCGGTGACGACCGTCATGCGCGCGACCTCTGACGTCACCTCGAAGGTGTGCGGGATCATGCGCGGGCCGTAGATGAACGCCCCCTCGGTGGCCACGACGCGGCCGACGCCCTCGATCCAGAACGTCACCTCGCCCTCCAGGACAGAGAACCATTCGTCCTCGCGCGTGTGGACGTGCAGCGGCGAGCCGTGGCCGCGGGGCATGACGAAGTCGACCACGGAGACGCGCCCGTCGGTTTCGCCGGCGGCGGCCTTGACGGTCGCCAAGGCGCCGAGGAACCACAGCGCCTCCCCCTCGTCGGCCCGGCGTGCGATCGGCGCGACCTGCGGACTGGCGGCGGTGCTCATGAGCTCCCTCCCCACGGGACGGCGGGGCCCAGGTGGCTCCGCCAGGACGGCCGACGCTACGCCTCCTCGCCGGCGATGGCCAGCGCCTCGCCCGTGTCGGCAGAGCGTTCAGACGGGGCGAGCGCCTAGCGAGGGATCCCGGGCGGGCCGAGGATGTCGATGCCGTAGTCGCCGGCGGCGGCCGCGATGTCGCGCAGGCGCGGCATCTGCACCGAGCCGGGCGGCAGGGTGCGGTCCACCGCCGGGACGCTGACCGCCCGCACGAAGTCCTCGAGGCCGCCGGGTTCGGCGGCGACCAGGAAGCGGGCGATCTCCGAGGTCACCTCGAAGGTGTGCGGCACTCCGCGCGGGCCGTACAGGAACGCGCCGGCGGTCGCCTGCACCGCGCCCTGGCCCTCGACCCAGAACGTCACGGCGCCGCCGGTGACGTAGAGCCACTCGTCCTCGTGGCGGTGGACGTGCAGCGGCGTGGCCGCGCCGCGCGCCGCGAGCTGCTCGATGACCGTCACGCGCCCGCCGGTCGACGCCGCCGAGGCCTTGATCGTCGCCAGCGTGCCGAGAAACCACCGGGTCTCGCCCTCGTGGGCGTGCAGGGCGATGGGGGCGATGCGCGGGGCGGCCAGGCTCACGAGGGCTCCTTCGGCACGGTCGGCGCGGGACGACGTCCCGTCGGGGGAATCGACCGAAGGTACGCCTGCGGGCGGGCCGGGCCAAGGGACCATCCGTCGAACTCGCGGTGCGCGGACGCTGGCCCGGATGGCTAGAGCGCGCGCAGGGCCGCCCGCGCCACGATCGCCGCCTCGTCCAGCTCGTGGGGGGCGAGGGTGCGCGGGTCGAGCACGAGGCGGCCGTCGGTGATGCGGGCGATCAGCGGCGGGTCCTGCGCGCGCAGCAGCGCCGCGAGGCGATCGGGCTCGCCGGGCAGGGCGACGCCCGGGCCGGGAAGGTCGAGCAGGGGCAGGGCACCGCCGCCGGCGCGCGAGGTCACCGCGACGAGCTCGCCGCGGGTCATCTGCGCCAGGCGCTGCGCGCGCTCGTGCAGCTCGGCCTCGCCGGCGGTCAGCATGGCCAGCACCGGGATCTCGCGCCGGGCGCGCTCCGGGTCGCGGTACAGGGCCAGCGTCGCGATGAGGGCGGCGAGCGGCAGGCGCCCGACGCGCAGCGCGCGCATGAGCGGGTGGCGCCGGCAGGCGGCGATCGCCTCGGCCCGGCCGACGAGGAGCCCGGCCTGGGGCCCGCCGAGGAGCTTGTCGCCGCTGAAGAGCACGAGGTCGGCGCCGGCGTCGACCGATGCGCGGACCGACGGCTCGTCGGCGAACGGCGCGAGCTCCGGGGCCAGGACGCCGGAGCCGAGGTCGTCGATGACCGGGGCGCCGAGCGTACAGAGCTCCTCGACACCCACGTCCTCGACGAAGCCGACCGTGCGGAAGTTCGACTGGTGTACGCGCAGGACGACGTCGGCGCCCTCGTCCAGCGCGCGCCGGACGTCCGCGAGGCGGGTGCGGTTGGTGGTGCCGACCTCGACCAGCCGCGCGCCTGCCTGTGCGACCACGTCGGGGATCCGGAAGCCGCCGCCGATCTCGACGAGCTGCCCGCGGGAGACGACGATCGCCTTGCCGGGCCCCGCCAGCGCCGCGGCGGCCAGCAGCGTGGCGCCCGCGCCGTTGTTTACGACGATCGCGTCCTGGGCGCCCGTCAGCTCGGTCAGCAGCGCGGCGGCGTGCACATCGCGGTGCCCGCGCCGGCCGGTGGCCAGGTCCAGCTCGAGGTCGACGTAGCCCACGCCCGCCTTCAGCGTCGCCTCCGCCGCCGTGACGGCCAGCGGCGCGCGGCCGAGGTTGGTGTGCAGGACGACGCCCGTGGCGTTCAGCACGCGCCCGAGCCTCGGCTGCAGCCAGGCGAGCGCCCGCGCCACCAGGTCCGGGTCGCCGTCGCGCCCAGCCAGCAGCTCGGTCCGTCGCGCGGTCAGCACCGCTCGGGCTGCGGCGATCGCCTCCCGCGAGGTCGGCGGGTACCGGTGGTCGTCGGCCGCGGCGACCTCGGCGGCGAGGCGGTCCACCGACGGCAGCGCGCGCAGCTCGTCAGCCACGAGTTCTCCGCAGCACGCGCGCGTCGTCCGGCAGGCGGCGGGTGACGCGCTCGGCGTCGAGGTGCTCGAGGAAGGCCTGCGCGACCTTGCGCGACGCACCGAGGTCGTCGCGCAGCGCGGCCAGCGTCGTCCGGCCGTCGCGCTCGATCAGCGCCACCACGCGCTCGCGCACCTGCCCGGCGACGTCGGCGTGGGCGTGCAGGCGGCCGCTGACGCGCACCGCGCGGCCGGCGTCGCGCAACGCGCGCAGCTCGGCCTCCGCGCCGGCCAGGTCGCCCGGGCCGAGCATCGCGGCGCCAGCGTCGCGCAGGCGCGCCTCGAGCTGCAGCGCGGCGGGGAAGAGCGGCGCGGGCTCGCGCGTG
>DASPKC010000214.1:0-9596 GCA_035628295.1 Baekduia sp. | reverse complement strand
CCGGCTACGACTACGGCCTCGAGCAGGCGCGCGACGGGCACGCCTCGGTGGTCGTGGACCGCCTCGGCTATCCCGCGAGCGCCGGGCCCGACGGCAACGCCGTCTGCTACGGGTCGCAGGCCGACGTCCTCGATCAGGTCGTCGACGCGCTGCGCGCCGGCACGTACCGGGCCGGCGACGCCGCCGGGCCCGGCTTCCGGCGCGTCGCGCTCGCCGGGCACTCCGCCGGCGGGTTCATCGCGGAGATGACGCAGTACTCGTTCGCCAGCGCCGACGCGCTGGCGGTCCTGGGGTACTCCGACAGCTTCGCCTCGCCCCTGGTGATCCAGACGCTCACGGCGGCCAGCGCCCGCTGCGTGACGGCGCCCGATCGCGCCGCCGGCGAGGGCACGCCGGCCAACTACGCGTACTTCGGACAGACCGAGTCCGACTTCCGTGCCGGGCACGTCGTCGACGCCGACGAGCGCGTCGTGGCCGAGGCGCTGGTCAAGCGCCCCCGCGACCCCTGTGGCGACCTGCTGTCCATCCCGCCGTCGTTCGCGGCCAACCAGCCGTTCGTGCGCACGATCTCCTCGCCCGTCCTGCTGGTGCTGGGCCGCCAGGACGCGTTCTTCCCGCCGCCGGCCGGCGCGCTGCAGAGCGGCTTCGGCTTCTCCGGCAGCGAGGACGTCAGCTACGTCGAGCTGCCGGGGACCGGGCACGGCCTGACGCTCGGACGCACCCACGACCGCTTCCGGGCAGCGATGCACGCGTGGCTCACCGCACGGGGTTTCTGACCATCCCGGTTGCACCGCCCGGGCGGGCTCGGCGAGGATCGGGGGTGCCATGCGCACCGCTGTGACCGCGCCCAGCCACGAGATCCGCAGGTCCGTCAGCGCGATGGTCAGCTCGATCGGGGCCGACATCGACGCCGTCTGCTGGCGCCTGACCGACGCGATCCACGACGGCGTGGCCGGCCTGGACGACGACCTGCGGCCCAGCACGTTCAAGAGCACGCGCGCGAACGTGGCGATGATCGTCGCCTTCCTCGAGGAGGGCGTCGACCCGGCGCAGGCGGTGGCGCCACCCGAAGCGATCTTCTACGCGCACGAGTACGCCCGCCGCCGCCTCGGCGTGGAGCGCCTGCTGCAGGCCTACCGGCTCGCGCATCAGCGCTTCCTGCGGATGTGGGTCGAGCAGCTGCAATCCTGCTCGCGCGACGTCGCCTGCCTCACCGAGGCCACGACCTTCAGCTCGGACTGGCTCTTCGCGTGGATGGACACGGTGCTCGACCAGGTCGCCCAGGCCTACATGACCGAGCGCGAGCGCTGGGTGCGCACGTCGGCGGCCATCCGCTCGGAGACCGTGCGGGCGATCCTCGACGGTAGCCCGGCCGACGCCCAGGAGCTCAGCTCGCGGTTGAACTACGACCTGCAGCGCCGGCACGTCGGGCTCGTGCTGTGGGTGCAGGACACCGACGAGGGCGCCTGCGCGGCGGCCGGGTTCGAGCGGCTGGCCGTCGAGGCGGCCCGCGCGCTCGGGGCCGCCTCCTGGCTGCTGGTGGCGCAGGGCGGCCTGCGGCTCGACGCGTGGGTGGCCCTCGCGTCCGATGCCCCCGACCCGGACCTCCCCGCCCGGCTGGACGCCGCGGCGGCGGCGGGCGTGCGCCTGGCGGTCGGCCGGCCGCACGACGGGCTGGAGGGCTTTCGCACCACGCACGAGGAGGCCGTCGAAGCGCACCGCCTGGCGCGGCTGACGCACCGCCCCGGCGGGTCGTGCACGAGCTTCTCCGACGTGATGCTGAGCTCCCTGCTGGTCCAGGACCTCGACCGCGCCGCGCGCTTCATGCACGCGCAGCTGGGCGACCTGGCCGCCGACTCCGACAGCACGCGCCGGGTGGCTTCGACCTTGAAGGTCTTCCTGGAGGAGGGCTCGAGCTTCGTCGGGGCCGCGCGGCGCATCGGCGTGCACGAGAACACGATCGCCTATCGCGTGCGGCGGGCGGTGGAGCTCCTCGGGCGGCCGCTGGACGACTGCAAGCTCGAGGTGCACGTCGCGCTGCGCATCCACGAGGTCCTGCGCAAGGCGGCAGCCTGACGTCCCCGGACAGCGCCGCCCGTTGTGTGATGGCGCTCACGCCCACTCGTCCGGATGCCGACACCATGGGTGGCGATGTTCAACCCGTTCAACCTGCCGGCACCGGAATGGCGGGCCCCCGTGCCCGCTCCGGACGCCGCCCGGCGGGTCGCCGGCGCGTCGTGGCTGTGCTCCTGCCCGATCTGCACGGGCGCGGCGCCGCTGCCCGACGTCGAGGTCCTCGACGCCGCCGAGCTCTTCGCCCGACACCCGCTGGCGCACCTCGAGCTCGGCTAGGCGCCGGCCTCCGGAGACGCGAGCGCCCGGGCGATCGCCCGGTAGCTCTTGCGGTTGGAGATCAGCCCGATGTGGCTGCCGGTCACCTCGATGCAGTCGGCCTCGGGCACGACCGAGCACTCCCAGCGCACCACGCCGTCACCGCGGGAGTAGATGCTCGTGAGGCGCACGGCCTCGGGGAAGGGGCGGCGGTAGGCCTGCATGAACCCGCACGAGCAGCCGCGGCGGAAGCACGACGGTGACGGGCTGCGCCGCGAGGCCTGCAGCGCCTTGCGGGCCGCGCCCACGGCGCCCTTCGTGGGGGCGCTGATGCCGTAGAGGTCCTGCAGGTCGGCCCCGAGGGAGATGGCGTGCGAGACGAGCTCCGGGCGCCGTGCCGCTACAGCGCGCGCGAGGTGCCCCCCGCGGCTGTGGCCGATCACGGCGACGCGGCGGTCCTGGCGCGCGTGGAGCCGGACGACCGTGCGCTCGACGCGCTCCAGCGCGCGGTCCGCGCAGTCGACGTTGAAGGCGAAGCCGCAGAGCTGCGGCCGGTAGCCGATCGAGCGCAGCCAGCCAGCCAGCATGAGCAGCGTCTGGTCGCCGGCCAGGAAGCCGGGGATGAGGACGACCGCGCGGCCGTCGCCGCGCGGGACGCCCTGGCCCACGATGACGGGGTCGACCAGCAGCCGGGACGCCTCAAGCGCCCATCGGGTCTCGGCGAGCGGACGCCCCCACCAGCGGGCGTCCTGCGTCTCACTGCGCAAGGACGTACGTCCCGGGCGCCTTCGCGGTCGCCGGGTGCGCCTTGGAGCCGAGCGTCTTGCGCGCGGGTTTCGTCTCGCCGCTGCGCTCGCCCAGCCAGGCGCTCCAGTCCGTCCACCAGCTGCCCTGGTGGCGCGGCGTGGCCTCGAGGAACTCCTGCGGATCGTCGGGCAGCTCCCCCTCCTGCACGCGGTAGCTCGAGCGCGATTCCGGGCCCGGCGGGTTGACCAGCGCCTGGATGTGGCCGCTGGTGGACAGCACGAAGCGCTGCCGGCCGCCGAGCAGGCGGCCGCCCGTGTAGGCGTTCGACCAGGGCACGATGTGGTCGTTGAGCCCAGCGACGACGTAGCTGTCGACGTCCACTTTCGAGAGGTCGACGCCCGTCCCGAGCACCTCGAGGGCGCCCGGCTTGGTCAGCGAGTTCTCCAGCGCCAGGTGCACGAAGTCGCGGTGCAGCCCCGCGGCGAGGCGGACGGCGTCCTGGTTCCAGTAGAGGATGTCGAACGCCGGCAGCTCGCGGCCGAGCAGGTAGTTGTTGACGACGTAGCCCCAGACGAGGTCGTTCGGCCGCAGCCAGGCGAAGACCTCGGCCAGCGCCGAGCCGTCGAGGAACCCCTTGCGCGCGGAGCGGGCGATCGCCACCGCGGCGACCTCCCGGCTGGTCATGGCGGCGGTGGTGCCGGCGCGCTCGTTGTCGAGGGCGCAGACCATCAGCGTGAGGCTCGCGACGCCGTCGAGGCCGCCCTCCTCGGCGAGGTGGCCGAGCAGGCCCGCCGCGAGGATGCCGCCCGAGCAGGCGGCCGTGATGTGGACGCGCTCCTGGTTGGTGATCTCCGCCACGGCGTCGCGGGCCTCCGCGATCGAGCGGGCGTAGGTGTCGAAGTCGAAGTGGCCCTGCCCCTGGTCGGGGTTGCGCCAGGAGATCATGAAGACCTGCTGGCCCTCGCCCACGAGGTGCTCGACGATGCTGCGCCCGGGCGCCAGGTCGAGGATGTAGTACTTGTTGATCGTCGGCGGGACGATGACGACCGGCAGGCTGCGCACGCGTGTCGTGGCGGGCGCGTACTGGATGAGCTCGAAGACCTCGGTGCGCAGGACGACGGAGCCCGGGGTGACCGCGAGGTTGCGCCCGACCTCGAACTTCTCCGTGTCGACCATCGCCGGCAGCCGCCGGTGGCGCGCGTCGCGCGCCAGGCGGGCCGCGCCCACGACGAAGTTGCCGCCGCCGCGGTCGATGGTCTCCTTGAGGACCGTCGGGTTGGTCAGCGGGAAGTTCGTCGGGGCGACCGCGTCGAGGACGTTCTCCAGCGCGAACCGGGCCCGCCGCTCGCCCGCCCAGTCCAGCCCCGCATCGCTGACCAGACCGTCGACGGTCTCGCCGACGGCGAGGTAGGCCTGCAGCATCCGGCGGAACGCCCAGTTGTTCTTCCACGCCGGGTCGGCGAAGCGGCGGTCGCCCTTGGGCGGAGCGATCTCGCAGGTGCCGCGCGCCACGCGTGCCAGCTCGGCGCCGAGGCCGGCCGTGCGCTTGACGACCCGGTCCGGGCGGCGGGCGACCCCGAGCGCGAGCCGGGCAAGCGCCGGCGGCTGCAGGACGCGGCCGGCGGACCCCTTGGTGGCGGCCTCCGTGAGCAGGACGTCCAGCGCGCCGGAGCGGCGCTGCCGGGGGGGACGCGTGGCAGTGGCGGCCATGTGCCAAGCCTTCCCGGCCCGGGGGTCCGCTGACAGGTCGTCTGCTCCCATGCGGACACCACCCGGCATGTGGCACGGTGACAACTTCATGCGCACCCGCAGCCGGCCAGCACTCCACGTCGAGGACCGCGGAAGCGGGGAGCCGGTGCTGCTCATCACCGGATGGACCATCTCCTCGGCGATCTTCGAGCCGGTCCTCGACCACTACACGCCGCACGTGCGGTGCGTCACCTACGACCACCGGGGCTCCGGGCGCTCGGCGCCCTGGCCCTTCGCCGTGTCGATGGCCATGCTCGCGGCCGACGCGGCCCGGGTGCTCGACGACCGCGGGATCGACGCGGCGCACGTGGCGGGCGCGTCGATGGGCGGGATGGTGGCGCTGGAGCTCGCGGTGCGCTTCCCGCACCGCGTCCGCAGCCTCGTCCTGATGGGCGCGGGGGCCAGTGCGCCGGACTGGACGCTGGGCCATCTGCACGCGGCGGTCGTCGGCACCGGCCAGGTGGCGCGCGACTCGGCGCGGCGGCGAGGGCTGTGGCCGGAGGCGCTGCTGTTCTCCGAGGCGTTCCGCCGCGCGGACCCCCAGCGCGCGAAGGAGCTGACGCGCTACTTCCGCCGCCACCGCTCGCCGCCGTGGATGGTGCTGTCGCAGGCGCTGGCGGCCGGCTGCTTCGACCGCCTCGACGACCTGCATCGCGTCCGCGCGCCGACGCTGGTCCTGCACGGCGAGCGCGACGTGATGGTGCCGCTGTCCAGCGCCCACCGCCTGGCCGCCGGGATCCTCGGCGCTGAGCTGCACGTCGTGCCAGGCGCCGGCCACGCGGCCGCGCTCGAGCAGGACGAGGCGACGGCGGAGCTCCTGCTGGACTGGGTGCGCCGCCACGCCGGCGAGCCGGTGCCCGCCCCGCCGGGCGCCGCCGGCCGCCTGGTCGAGCGCGCGAGCCGCCCGCTGGCCCTGCACGTCGGCGCGACGCGCGCGTGGTCGCGCGCGGCGCGCCGGATGGTGCGGTTGTAGGCGGCCGCTACGCGTACAGCGCTTCGATCTCGTCGGCGTACTTCTCGGCGATGGGCTTGCGCTTGAGCTTCATCGTCGGCGTCAGCTCGTCGCTGTCGGGCACCCATTCGGTGTCGAGCACCGTCCAGCGCTTGACCTGCTCGACGCGGGCGAGCTTCTCGTTCGCGTCGCCCATCGCCTCGGCGACGGCGCCCTCGAGGGCCTCCTCGCCGTGCTTGGCGCAGAACGCCTTGCGGGCGTCGGGGTCGAGGACCACCAGCGCCACGTTGAACGGGCGCTTGTCCCCGACGACGCAGACCTGGCCGATGAGCGGGCTGGCCTCCTTGATCTGCGCCTCGATGTTCGCCGGCGACATGTTCTTGCCGGCGGCGTTGATGATCAGCTCCTTGATGCGGTCGACGATCTTGAGATAGCCGTCCTCGTCGAACACGCCGACGTCGCCGGAGTGCAGCCAGCCCTCCTCGTCGAACGGCTGCTCGTCCTTGTTGCGGTAGCCCTTCATGACGACCGGGCCGCGCATCAGGACCTCGCCCTCGGGCGACAGCTTGACCTCGCACTGCTCGATCGGCGGGCCGACCGACCCGATCTTGATCGCATCCGGGGGCGCCACGGTGGCCACGCCCGTCGTCTCCGACATGCCGTAGAGCTCGCCGAGGCGCAGCCCCAGCGCGTGCCAGAAGGCGATGACCTCGGGCGGGCACGGCGCCGCGCCCACGATCGCGACGTCCACCTGGTCGAGGCCGAGCTTCGCGCGGATCGCGCGCTGCACCGGGCCGTCCTGCAGGCCCTCGCCGGCCAGGACGCGGCGCACGCCGTCCTCCAGCAGCTCGCGGACGTCGTCGTCGGCCTGCGCGAGCACGGCGGAGCGCAGCTTCTCCCACAGCCGCGGCGGCGAGAAGAAGAAGCCGGGGCGCACCTCGGGCAGGTAGGAGGCGATCTCGGCCGGGTTCGGGCAGCAGGTCACCTGCCAGCCCTGCTGCATCGGGAAGTAGTGGGTGCACATGCGCTCGGCGATGTGCGCCATCGGCAGCCACGAGATCGCCCGCGCGCCCTCCGGGAAGCGCAGCCGCTCGCGCAGCGCCGCACACTGGGCGTCGACGTTGGCGTGCGTCAGCTGCACGCCCTTCGGCGGGCCGGTCGTGCCCGACGTGTAGATCAGGGTGCAGAGGTCGTCGGGTTCGACGGCGTTCCACGTGCGCTCGAAGTCGAAGCTGTCGTCGGTGCCGGCGAGCACCTCGTCCCAGCCGAGGGCGTGCGGGGAGTCACCGGTCAGGCAGACGACGTGATCGAGCTTCGTCTTGCCGGAGTTGCGGACCTCGAGTGCCTTCTCCAGGAAGGCGGGCTCGGTGACGAGGACCCGCGCGCCCGCATCGCCGATGATGTGCTCGGCCTGCTGGGCGGTGAAGGTGGAGTACACCGAGAACGACGCGACGCCGAGGTGCATCGCCCCCGTGTCGGCGATGTGGAACTCGGGCCGGTTCGTCAGCCAGCACGCCATCGTGTCGCCGCGCCGCAGCCCAAGCGCGTGGAGGGCCGCGGCCGCGTCGCGGACCCGCTGCGCGTAGTCCGCCCACGTGAGCTCCACCGCGCCGTCGCGCGTGCGCAAGGCGACGGCGTTCGCGTGCCGTCGCGCCGTGTCCTGGAACCGCGCGCATGCTGTCCGCGTGCGTGTTTCGCCGAGCGTCGCCATGCCGCGACCGTAGGCGAGCAGGGCGAAGACCGACTTATGCCCCGCCGACAACGTCCGCGCGACCCGATCGGGGCATCCGACCAAGTCCGCGGTTGGGACCTCGCCTAGCGTCGGCGCCACCACCGATCCATCCACGGGAGAGAGATGGCTGCCACCGAGAGCACGACGCGCACCCCCCGCGTGCTGGCGATCGACGCCGGCGGGACGATGACCGACACGTTCATCGTCGACGAGTCCGGGCACTTCATCGTCGGCAAGGCGCAGACCACGCCGGACGACGAGAGCCGCGGGCTCATGATGTCCGCCGACGACGCGCTGCGGCAGTGGGGGCTGGAGAAGGAGGACGTCTTCCCCGGCATCAAGTCCGGGGTCTTCAGCGGCACGGCGATGCTCAACCGGCTGCTCCAGCGCCAGGGCCTCGACGTCGGCGTGATCGTGACCGCCGGCCAGGAGGACGTCCTGCAGATGGAGCGCGGGATCCAGACCTACCTGGGCTACTCCTACGCCGACCGGCTGCACATCGTCACCCACCACCACAACCCGCCGATCGTCCCGCGCGAGCGGGTCAAGGGCGTGCGAGGCCGGATCGACCTGTTCGGCAACGAGGTGCTCCCGCTGCGCGAGGAGGACGTCCGCCAGGCGGCGCGCGAACTCCTCGACGCCGGCGTGCAGGGCATCTGCGTCTCACTGATCTTCAGCTACCGCAACCCCGCCCACGAGCAGCGGGTCAAGGAGATCCTCGAGGAGGAGAAGGCCAACCGCTCGATGAACGGCAACGTGCCGCTGTTCATCTCCAGCGAGCTGTACCCGTCGCGCCGCGACTTCCCGCGCCTGAACACCACGGTCATCGAGGGCTACGCGGCGGAGCCGTCGCGCGGCACGCTCAAGGCGGTCCGCGAGCGCACGAAGGAGGCCGGCGCCGGCTTCGAGCTGCGGGTCATGGCCTCGCACGGCGGGACGATCTCGATCGACGCCGACCAGCTGGCCACCACGCTCGTGTCCGGCCCGATCGGCGGCGTGGTCGGCGCCCGCTGGCTGGCCGACCAGGTCGGCCTGCGCAACGTGCTGTGCACCGACATCGGCGGCACCTCGTTCGACATGGCGCTGCTGGTCAACAAGCGCTACGACGTCATCTCGACGCCGAACGTCGCGAAGTTCATGCTCAACATGCCGCTGGTCCAGATGGACTCCGTCGGCGCGGGCTGCGGCTCGTTCGTGCGCATCGACCCCAACGCCCGCCGGCCGGAGATCGGCCCCGATTCCGCGGGCGCGTCGATCGGCACCGCCTGGCCCGAGGGCGGCATCCAGACCGTCTCGATCACCGATCTCAACCTCGTCCTGGGCCGGCTGAACCCCGACTACTTCCTCGGTGGCCAGGTCACGCTCGACGTCGAGCGCGCCAAGGCGGAGGTCAAGCGGCAGATCGCCGACCCGCTCGGGCTCGGCCTCGAGCAGGCCGCCTCCGGCGTGATCGAGCTCTTCGAGGCGCAGCTGCGCAACGAGGCGGTCGGGCGCATCCTGGGCAAGGGCTACTCGCCCGCGGACTTCACGCTGCTCTGCTACGGCGGCGGCGGGCCGCTGCACGTCGGGGGCTACACGAAGGGCATCCCCTACCAGCAGGTGATCATCCCCGAGTGGGCCGCGGGCTTCAGCGCCTTCGGCTGCGCGTGCGCCCCGTTCGAGTACCGCTTCGACCGGCAGGTCGACCTCCCGCTGCTGCCCACCCAGGGCCAGGAGGAGAAGGCGCAGATGGTGCAGCTGCTCTCCCAGGCCTGGCGCGCGCTGGAGGACCGGGTGCGGGCGGAGTTCGCCAAGAGCGGCAGCGACCCGTCCGACGTCACCTTCAACCACATGGTCCGCATGCAGTACTACGGCCAGCTCGTCGACATCGAGGTCGACTCGCCCAAGCAGGAGCTGTCGACGGCCGAGGACGCGCAGGCCCTGTGCGACGCGTTCGAGGCGACCTACCAGCGCATGTACGCCCGCGCGTCGTCGTCGCCCGAGCTCGGCTATCTCATCGCCCAGGCGATCGTGAAGGGCTCCGTGCCCGTCGAGCAGCCGCAGATGCCGACGCTGAAGACGGCCGAGGGCACGCCGCCGGTCAAG
>DASPKC010000213.1:0-8288 GCA_035628295.1 Baekduia sp. | reverse complement strand
CGAGCGGGAGCGGCAGCGTCGCCGTGCGCGCGGCCGGCACGCCCCGGCGCGCCCGGGTGAGGGCGGCGGCCACCGGCCGGTGGCCGACGACCACGTCGGCGCAGTCGCGCCCCAGCCAGAAGCAGTGGTCGGCGTGGTCGTCGAAGAGCACCGGCGGGCGGTCCGTCCAGGTCGCGAACGCCAGCGAGGCGATCGGGTCGTTGGGCTGGACGTGCAGGACGACCAGGTCGTACCCCGCGGCCAGGTCGCGCAGGGCGGCGGCGGTCGCCAGCAGGCCCGCCTCGAAGCCGGGGACGTGGTGCTCGCGCCCGCCGGTGCGCCGCGCGGCCTCGTGCAGCGCCTCGGGGGCCGCGCCGCCCGGCCGCGGCACGACGAACGCGTGGCGCCGGCCGGCGTCGCGCTCCATCCAGCGCCACGCCAGGCGCGTCTGGCCGCCGACCTGCGAGGTGTTCGAGAGGACGTGCAGGACGCCGGAGCCGCCGCGCCACGCGACGGGCTCGAGCGCCGCCGCGCAGCCCGCCAGGACCGCCTCGAGGCGCTCGTCGGCGAAGCGGCCGGGGTGGCGCAGCGCGCAGATGCCCGCCGCGCTCTGGACGAGGACGGCGGCGAGGTCGTGGCGGCCGTCGACCAGCGCGCGCTCGGCGGCCGCGGTGATCCGGTCCAGGACCCGGGCGTGGACGTCGAGCTGCGGGTGCGCCAGCGCGGTCGTCATGCCGCCAGCGGGAGGGCGAGGTCGGTGGCGCCGCGCACGGCCTCGGCGACGCGGTCGACGGCCGCCGCGGGCAGGTGTGGGCCGATGGGCAGGCTCAGGACGGTGGCCGCGAGACGGTCGGCGACGGGAAAGGGGCCGAGCTGCAGGTCGGCGTAGGCGCCCGAGCGGTGCGGCGCCACGGGGTAGTGGATCTGCGTGTCGATCCCGGCGTGGTCGAGCGTCGCGCGCAGGGCGTCGCGGGCGATGTGGCGCACGACGTAGAGGTGCCAGACGTGGGCGTCGCCGTCGTCGCGCGGCAGCTCCACGCCCTGGGCGCCGTCCAGCAGCTCGGCGTAGCGGGCGGCCAGCGCGCGGCGCCGGGCGTTCCAAGCGTCGACGTGGCGCAGCTTCACGCGCAGCAGGGCGGCCTGCAGCGGGTCCAGCCGCGAGTTCACCCCGCGCTCCTCGTTGCGGTAGCGCACCCGCGAGCCGTAGTTGCGCAGCACGCGTACGCGGTCGGCGATCGCCGGGTCGTCGGTGGTGACCGCGCCGCCGTCGCCGAACGCGCCGAGGTTCTTGGACGGGTAGAACGAGAACGCCGCGACATGGCCCGACGACCCGGCGCCTTGCGCGCCGTGGGCCTGGGCGGCGTCCTCGACCAGCGCGATGCCGGCCCGGTCGCACAGCGCGCGCAGCTGCGCCACGCCCGCGACGCGGCCGTGCAGGTGCACGCACAGCACCGCGGCGGTGCGCGGCGTGAGCGCCGTGGCGACCGCGCCGGCCGTCACGGCGTGGGTCGTCTCGTCGGGCTCGACCGGGACGAGCGTCGCGCCCACCGCGCTGACCGCCAGCCACGTGGCGATGTAGGTGTTGGACGGAACGACGACCTCGTCGCCCGGGCCGATGTCCAGCGCCCGCAGCGCCAGCGTCAGCGCGTCCAGGCCGCTGCCGACCCCGACGGCCTCGCGGGTGCCCACCCACGCCGCGAACTCGTGCTCGAACGCCTCGACCTCCGGGCCCAGGACGTACCAGCCGGAGTGCAGGACGCGCAGGGCTGCGGCGTCGAGCTCCTCGCGCAGCTCGGCCTGGGCCGCGCCCAGGTCCAGGAACGGCACCCGATACATCGTGCTCAGGCGGCCGCGCGCAGCGGCGGCGCCTGCTCGTCGCGCAGGGCCTGCTCGAAGTCGGCGTAGGCGCGGAAGTAGTCCTCCTCGGTGTAGCGCTCGG
Source organism: Baekduia sp. (assembly GCA_035628295.1). Lineage (GTDB taxonomy): Bacteria > Actinomycetota > Thermoleophilia > Solirubrobacterales > Solirubrobacteraceae > Baekduia. Next base: position 6,370 of record DASPKC010000213.1, on the reverse strand, counting down.
AGGCGAGCACCATGCACACCGAGCCCGACGAGAAGTTCTCCAGGTGGCGCCAGGTCATGGGCGGCACGTACAGCCCGTAGTGGGACCGGTTGAGGTGGAACTTCTGCTCCACCATCCCGTCGTTGAGCACCACGTCGAAGGACCCGCTCATCGCGACGAGCAGCTCCTGCGTCTGCTTGTGCGCGTGGCCGCCGCGCTCGGCGCCGCCCGGCACGTCGTAGATGTAGTAGACGCGCTTGATGTCGTAGTCGAGGTGGTTGCCGCCCTCGATGAACGTCAGGTTGCCGCGCGGGTCGTTGATCTTGGGGAAGCCGACGATGCGGCAGTCCTTGAGCGCCATGGCGCTACCTCCGCTCCGCCACGAGCGCGATGTTCGCCAGCAGGCGCGGGTCGAGCTCGGCGGAGATCTCGTTGAGCGCGACGAGCAGCTCGGCCGGCCAGTCGAGCATCATCGCGTTGGGCAGGGTCTTCAGGAACCAGCCGTGCTCCCCGGTGCAGGCGAAGCCGGCGGACTCGACGTCGGCCCGCAGGCCGTCGAGCGTGTACACGCGCTGGTGGCCGACCAGGCGGTCGCGCGGCGACAGGCTGTCCAGGCGGTCCTGCAGGCCCATGCGGACCGCCAGGCGCCGGTGCAGCGACTCGGCGTTGGGGACCACGACGACCAGCCGGCCGCCGGGGCGCACCCACGTCGCGAGGTGGGCGAGCATCGCGCGGGGGTCGTCGACGTGTTCGACGACGTGCAGCGCCAGCACCGCGTCGTAGGGCGCCGCCGGCGCGAAGTCCTCGAACATCGCCTCGTGCACGACGAGGCCGGGGTGCTCCTCGCGCGCCTGCGCGGCGAGCACGGGCGAGCCCTCGACGACCTCGATGGCGACGCCCCGCTCGCGCAGCGCCCGGGTCATCTGCCCGGTCCCGACGCCGAGCTCCAGGACGCGCGCGCAGCCCGCCACGGCGCCGGCGATCAGGTCGGCCGAGTGCTCCTGCTGGAGCTCCTCGACATGGAGGTCGGCGACCTCCTCGCGGTTGAGGTAGTACTCGTGGGCGTAGGCGTCGAGCGCCTCAGGGGTCAGGGCATGGGTCATGCGCGCTCCTCCGCGGCGGCCAGGCCGGCGACGACCTGCTCGTTGAAGCTGTCGGCCCCGGCGCCGGCGGCGCCGCCGACGACGGTGGCGTCGAGGCCGAGCGCCTCGACGTGGGCGCGCGCGGCCTGCAGGGCGTCGCGCGTCTCGCGCGTCGGCGCGTCGAACGTCGGCATCGCCCCGCGGAAGACGGGGGTCACGCGCGCCTCGTGTACGAGCACGCCGGCGTCGCGCAGCCCGTGGGCGGCGGCGTCGTCGATCGCCTCGGCCTCCAGGTCGTGGCGCAGCTCGACGGTCAGCAGGCGCCGCCCGGGGTGCGGGCTCGACGACCCCTCGCTGACGCGCGCGACGGGGTTGCCGGGATCCACGACGTGCAGCAGCGACGGGTCCAGGAGGAGGTCGTCCTCGTCGACCTCCACCCAGGCGATGACGCTGCGCGCGCGCTCGACGTCGTACGTCGTCCCGGCGGCGGCGAAGAGCTCCTTGGGCGCGCAGGCGAGGATCGGCCGCTCAGGGCGCAGGGTGCCCAGGCCGTCGATCTCCAGGGCGCCGTCGGCGTGCAGGGCGGTGACCGCGCCGGCCGTCTCGACGGTCGCGTGCGGCGAGCGGCGCACCCGCTCCAGCAGCGCGCGGACGACCTCGCCGGGGCCGGCGCCCGCGACGGTGGTGAACCGCCGGCTGCCGCGGAAGGCCGGCGCGCCGGTGCAGGCCTCGGCCAGCGTCCGCGGCCAGAAGAGCGGCATCCACACCTTGCGCCGCCAGGCGGCCAGCGTGCGTCGCGCCCCGTCGCGCAGGAACTTCTCGGCGGGCGGCGCGATGAGCGCCGCGTGCAGGGTCGGGCCGTGGTTGGCCAGCGAGGCGGCCTCCAGCGTCATGTCGCCCAGGTCGCCGGCGAGCAGCCCGGCGTCGCCCCACGCCTCGCGGGCCCGGGCGGCCTCGCGGGCCACGGCGGCCGTGCGCGCCGCGCCGAGGATCGCCGGCAGGCCCGTCAGGTCGACGGTGAAGTAGACGTCGGGGTGGGCCCTGCCGTCGACGACCATCGTGGGCGCCGGCAGGTCGACGAGCCGCTCCTCGCCCACGGCGTCGCGCACCAGGTCGGCGACGCGGCGGGTGTGCGCGCGGTGCGCGCCGAAGCCCGGGACGTAGCCCGCCAGCGAGGCGGGCGCGCCGTCGTCCTCGTAGCCGAGCTCGAGGACGCGCACGCCCAGCTCCAGCCGGCGGCCGTCGCGCTCCAGCGGCAGGAAGCCGCCGCCCACGCCGCGCTCGGGCAGGACGAGGCGGACGTCGCGGCCCGCGCGCGTGAGCGCGTCGGCGGCCACGAGGCCGGCGATCTGGCCGCCGACGATCAGGACGGGCTCAGGCATGGTGCAGCGTGAAGAGCGACATGGCGCAGAGGTCGGGGACGCGATGGGCGACGCGCTCGAGGCCTTCGAGGACCGCCTCCGGCAGCTCCGCCATCTGCGCGTTGGGCAGGGGCTTGCACACGACGCCCTCCTTGTGCACGACCCGCAGCCCGGCACCCGCGGCCAGGACCCGGACGTCCTCGACGCCGAGCATCCGGCGCGTGGCGAACTGCGAGCCCCGCTCGGAGATCGCCTCGAGGTCGTCGATCCAGCCCATGTCGAGCGCCACCAGCCGGTGCAGCGACGCCGGGTTGGGCACCGAGACGTGGACGAGGCCGTGCGGCGCGAGGACCGCGGCCGTCCGGGCCAGGAACGCACCGGGGTCGGCGAGCTCGTGCAGCAGGTTGGTGGCGACGACGTGGTCGAACGGGCCCGCGGGCAGCGGGTCGGCGTCGAGGTCGGCCAGGCGCGCGTCGACGGCGGCCAGGCCGCGCGCGGCGAGCCGCTCGAGGTACGGCGCCGAGCGGTCGAGCGCCACCACCTGCGCGCCGGCTGCCGCGAGCTCGGCGGTCATCAGCCCGGTGGCGCAGCCGGGCTCGAGGACGCGGTCGCCGGGTCGCACGTACGTCGCGATGCGGCGGGCCGTGGCGCGCGTGTAGCGCGCGTCGAAGTCGGTGTCGGGGTCGTAGATCGCCGTGTAGTCGCTCATCGCGTGCGCACCAGGACGGGCCGCAGCTCGGCGGCGGCGCCGCAGACCCGCTTGAACTGGACGAGGCCGTCGTTGGGCTCGCGCGAGCCGTCGGCGGCGACGAGGGTCGACGTGCCGAGGTCGAGGGCGTGCAGCCCCTCGTCGATCGCGCGCTCCACGAGGCGCAGCGCCAGGACCGGCATGGGCGAGCGCTCCAGGTCGTGGCCGGCGTCGCCCCAGGCGACCACCAGCTCGGCGCGCTCGGAGGCGCGGTAGGTCAGGGCGGCGGCGACCGGCGCGCCGTCGCGGCGCAGCTCGGCCAGGCGGATGCGCTCGCCGAACGCCTCGCGGACCGCGAGCACCTGGTCCAGGCCGATGGAGAGCCGGCGGCCCTTGACGGCCCGGTTGGCCTCCAGCAGCGCGAACGCGCGCTCCCAGTCGTCGGCGTCGCGCAGCTCGTGGCGCTCGGGATCGGCGTGGCGCAGCGCGCGGCGCAACGGCGCCTTGCGGGCGGCCAGCCAGGCGGCCGCGTCCGGCGTCGCGCGCAGGTCCAGGACGAACGCGAGGTCGGCCTCCTCCACGACGAAGCCCGCGTTGAGCAGCGCGAAGCGCACGGCGTCCTCGCCGGCGCCGTGGCAGGCGGGACGGCAGCGGACGCGGGCGGTCTGCACCCCCAGCTCGTCGAGCCGGGCGACGGCGGCGCGGACGAGCGCGACGATGCGCCCGGGCGTCTCGTCGGCCTTGACCAGGTCGACGCCGCCGAAGGGGGCGCTGAAGCCGGAGGTGAAGACGTCACCGTCCAGGACGCCGGCCAGCGCGCCCACCGGCCGTCCGTCCTCCTCGTGCTCGAGCACCAGCGAGCGCGCACCGGCGGGTGCGTGCAGCGCGTGGAAGCGCGGGTCGTTGAAGAGCACGCCGGACAGGCGCGTCTTCTCGACGAGCGGGACGGACATCCTGCCCCGGGTGGTCGGTCGTCCGTGACCGACCTTGAGCGCTCCGCCTGGCCGCTCAGCGGCGCGTGCCCGTCACCAGCAGATAGGTGGCGGGGATCTCCGCGCGGCTCGCGTCGGCGCTCCACTCGCGAGCGAGGCGGCGGGCGGCCTCCTGGTACTCGGGCCAGCGCCCGGCCGGCTCGAGCGCTGCGCGGGCCATGATCGTCGGGCCGAAGTTCTCCTCGGCGACGGCCTCCATCTCCTCGATGCTGGGCCACGAGAACGTGAGCGTCCGCTCCTCGCAGCGCAGCTCGAACGCGTCGCCCAGCAGCTCACGGACGCCCGCCTCGGTGCCCCACCGGGTGGGCGGCGCCTCGACGGGGGGCGGCCCGCCGAGGAACTCGCCGGTCAGGGCGAAGAACCGGCCGATGTAGCCGTCGGGCGCCCAGGAGCACAGCGCGAGGCGCCCGCCCGGGCGGGTGACGCGCGCCAGCTCGGCGGCCGCCACCGACTGGCGCGGCGCGAACATCACGCCGACCGTCGAGGTCACCGCGTCGAAGCCGCCGTCGTCGAAGGGCAGGTCCTCCGCATCGGCCTCCACCCACTCGATCGCCACCTGGGCCTCCGCCGCGCGCCGCCGGCCCGCCTCGAACAGCTCGGGCGTCAGGTCGGAGGCGACGACCTGCGCTCCGCGGCGGGCGGCGGCCACGGCCGTGTTGCCCGAGCCGGCGGCCACGTCGAGGAGCCGGATCCCCGGCGCCGCGCCGGCGGCCTCGGCGCACACCTCCCCCATCGGCAGCAGCTGGCCGACCATCGCGTCGTAGTTCCCGGACGCCCACATGGTGCGGGCCCCGGCCTTCATCGCAGCCACGTCGCTCATGGCGCGAGGTTCCCACGGCCGGCCGCCGGCGTGGGGATGATCCGGCGAGGCGCTACGCCGCGCGCAGGGTGCCCCGCCCGGGGCGGTGGGCCACCAGGGCGACGCGCTTGCGCACCAGCTCGGCCGCCTCCAGCAGGGCGAGGCCGACGCCGATGCCCACGCTGGCCGGCCGGCGGTCGCGGCAGGAGCGCACGAACGCCGCGGCCTGCGCGGTCCGCGCGCACGTGGCCTTGACGGGCGGGCGCTCCACCACCACGCCGCGGCCGGGCAGGTCGCGCTCGGCCTCCACGACGCCGGCCAGGAGATCGGCGGTGACGCGGGCCAGCGGCGTCTCGACGACGACGCGGTGCGCGCGGCGCATGCCGGCGCGCCCCGCCGTCAGGACCGCGATGAGGTCGTCGTCGAAGCAGAGGGTGGAGGTGACGTGGTCCAGCCCCTGGCCGCGGCGCACCTGGCGGCCGGCGGCCTGGGTCACGGCGGGCGGCCGGCCGGCGATCGCCATCGCCACCTGCAGGGGGCCGAGGAGCAGGTCGTCGACGACGTCGGGGTGGCCGGGATGGTCGTCGAAGGGCTCGAGCCGCACGGCCTCGACGGCGATGATCTGGCCGTCGCCGACGAGGTGGCGCGCAGCCCGCAGGGTGGGGTCGTAGACCGTCTCGTGGCCGACCGCGACGATCGGCTGGCGGCCGGTGCGGGCGGCCAGGGCCTGCACGGCGCGCAGCCCTTCGGCTCCCGGCGGCTCGACCAGGATGTCGCAGCCGAGCTCGAGGGCGCGCAACGCGTCGGCGGCCCGCCGGTCCGGGGCCGTGGCGACGACGGCGGCGTCGGCTTCGCGCAGCAGCGGCTCCCCGTCCTCGGCCACGCCGAGGAGCTCGACGGCCGGCCCCTGGGCGAGCATGGCTGCCGCGTGGCCTTCGGCCACGGGACCCGAGCCGAGGATCGCCACGCGCACCATCTCCCGAGGTGGTCGGCCGCCGGACGCGGCGCTTGAGCGGCGGGAGCGCCGAGCAGCCGTCTAGACTGCGGACCCGATGCGCCGGCGGCTCCGATCCGCGGCGATCCCCCTCCACCGCCACTCGCTGCCTCAGCTGGCGATCGACGGGGTCCTCGTCGCGCTCGCCTACTGGCTGGCCTACCGGCTGCGGTTCGACCGTGGCGTCCCGGAGCGCTACGCCGAGTTGCGCGACGCCACGATCCTGCCCGCGGTCGTGGCCGCGCTGGTGGTCTTCGCCCTCTTCCGGATGTACGAGAAGTGGTGGCGCTACGTCGGCCAGCGCGACTACGTCGGGATCCTGCAGGCCGTCGTCGTCACCACGCTGTTCCTGCCCGCCTACGTCGCGGTGTTCGACCCGGTGACGGCGCGCAGTGCGCAGGGCGACGTGACGCTCACGATCCCCACGGGCGTCCTGGCGTTCTTCGGCCTGCTGCTGCTGCTGCTGGTCGGCGGC
>DASPKC010000212.1:0-11935 GCA_035628295.1 Baekduia sp. | reverse complement strand
CCGGATCGTCCGCCCCCGCGCACGCGAGCAGCCGGACGTCGTCGAACCAGAACGCGCCCCAGTCGCTGGGCCGGAAGGTGTCGGGCGTGCCCTCGTTGCCGAAGCCGAGCTCCGTGCCGCCGCGCATCGACCACTCCGGCTGGGTGACCAGCCGCAGGCGGAACGGCTGCGGCGCGCCGCCCTCGCGCAGGACGTCGGTCACCGTGCGGCCGTTGACCGTCACGACGTGCCGGGCGCCGAGCTGGACGATCTCCATGGTGCTCCAAGCCGGGAAGCTGTTGAGCTTCTGCCAGCGCGCGGCGAACTGCCCGAAGTACCCGCCCGGCAGGAACTCGCCGGCCGAGCGCATCTGGATCTCCTGGTCGCCGAGGTAGATCCCCGCGTTGTCGTAGAAGTGCTCGCGGCGGACGCGCAGGCGCACCACGACGTCGCGCAGCGGCGTGTCGTAGGCCATCGCGCAGCCGGCGATCTCGGTCGCCGGCCCGGAGCGCGCGTTGACGGCCGCGCCGTCGCGCAGCGCGCAGCCGGTTTGCGAGAACCCCGCGAACGAGGTGCCGTCGAAGATCGTGCGCATGCCGGGCGGGTCGATCTCCGGCGCGGCGGACGCCTTGGCGGCCGTCCCCGCCACGTCGACCGAGTTGACCTTCAGCGCGCCGGCCGGCGCGCCATCGACGCGCAGCACGAGCTCCGGCGCGTCCTCGACGACGCGGCCGGTCACCGGCAGCACCACCAGGCGGTAGCACCCGCCGAACCCGAACGTGGCCAGGCGCCCCGGGTTCGTGCCGCTGTTGGCCACGTCGACCGGGCCGACCAGCGCGGGCCCGCCGGCGCCGCCCTGGCGCAGCGAGATCGACACCGGCGGCTCGAGCCGATCGGGGATCAGCAGCGCGGCCTCGCCCGGCAGGATCGGGTTCTCGACGCCCGCGACGCACAGGCGCACCGCGACCGAGTCGACGCGCCGCAGGTCGACGCGCCCCAGCGAGACGGCGTCGCCCTGGTCCAGCGCGAGCGCCTTGTCGGCCTCGCCCGTGTCCTGGTCGCCGGCGGGCACGACGGCCGGCGAGCCCGCCACCGGCGCGCCCGCGTCGGCCTCCCTGCGGGCGAAGCGCAGCGGCACCGTCCCGGCGGTCGACGTCAGCTCCAGGCCGATCGGCGCCCCCGGCTGCCAGCCCGCGTCGCGCAGCTGCCCGAACCCAGGGACCTGCACGGCGCCGCTGCAGCCGCCGCGGACGGCGTCGGGCAGCGGCCGGACGGTCGCCCCCGTGATCGCGCGCGGCGGGGATCCGAACGTGAGGCGCACCTTCGCGCGGGCCGTCGAGCAGCGCGGCCCGTCGACGTGGAAGGCGACCCGATCGCCGAGGTCGAGCGCCCCGTGCGGCGTCGAGGTCAGGGTCGCCGCGGGCGCCGCCGCCGGCAGCAGTGCCAGGGCAGCCAGCGCGCCCGGGATCGCTGCGCGCCTCACCGGGCACCCCCTCGCTGCTTCGGCGTGCGAGCGTCCGTGATGCCGCGGGCGATGCGCAGCGCATTGGCCATGATCGTGTTCGTCGGGTTGAACCCGGGGAAGGTCGGGAACGTCGAGGCGTCCGCGACGTAGACGTTGTCGACCTCGTGCAGCCGTCCTGCGGCGTCGCACACGGAGCTGCGCGGGTCGTCGCCCATGCGCGCCGTCCCGGCGAGGTGCGCGGTGGCCGGGATGCTCGTGGAGATCAGCGGGAACGGGATGATCGCCGCGCCGAGCGCGCCGCGCACGAGCGCGTGCCAGGCCTCGAGCCGCGGGCCCAGGAGCAGCGCCGCCGCCTTCTCGTGCTGGTGGGGGCTGTAGGTGATGCGCGCGGCCGGGAAGCCGCGAAAGTCCTTGACGCGCGGGTCGAGGTCCACGCGGTTCTCCGCCTGCGGCAGGTCCTCGCCCACGAGCTGGGAGCCGGCCACGCGCGCGTGCAGGAAGCCGGCGTCCATGGCGCGCCGGTGCAGCTCGCCGTGGCCCAGGTAGCCGGCGAGCATCGCGGCCTCGGTCAGCAGCGGGACGCCGCCGCCGACCTGCACGAGCCCGCCCTTGACGTACGGGACGCCCAGCGCCCGCACCTCGCCGCCCGTGAAGGGCCCCATCAGGTCGTCGACCTGCAGGCCGTTGCTCTGGCCGCGGTTGGGATGCACGTCCTGCGGCAGCACGGCGGCGGCCAGCGTGAAGTTGTGGAACATCATGTTGCGGCCCACCTGCCCCGAGCGGTTGCCCAGGCCGTCGGGGTGCGCGCCGCCGGCCGACAGCAGCAGCAGCCGCGCGGTGTTGATCGGGCTGCCGGCCAGGACCACGATGTCCCCGGCGACCCGCCGGCGCCGGCCGTCGGCATCGACGTAGCGCAGGCCGGTCGCCCGCCGCCCGTCGCGGGTGGTGTCGACGCGGTAGGCGAACGCGCGGGCGATCACGCGCACCCGGCCGGAGCGCACGGCGGGGTTCAGCCAGGTCACCAGCGCGTCGCCGCGGGCGTTGATCGGGCAGCCGAAGCCCGAGCACAACCCGCAGGAGTTGCACGCCGGCCGCCCCTGGAACGTGCGTGAGTTGACGGCAGCCGGCTGCGGGAACGCCGTGTAGCCGACGGTCCGCGCGGCGTCGGCGAGCAACCGGCCGACGTACGGCGTCGGGTTCGGCGCCATGGCGAACTGGCGGGTCCGCGGCGACTGCTGCAGGGTGCGCGCGGGCATCGCGTCGCGGTCGCCCTGCACGCCGATGCGCCGCTCGACCTCGTCGTAGTACGGCGCCAGGTCGTCGTAGCCGATGGGCCAGTCGGCGACCTGCGCGCCCGCGACCGGCCCCAGGTCGCTGCGCTGGTGGAAGTCCTGCGCGAAGAAGCGGGGGAACTTGGCGTTGTAGTGCAGCGACGTGCCGCCGACCGCGGCGCCGAGCTGTCCGAGCGCGCCCTGCGCGGACCGCGCGACGCCGGCTCGCGCCTCCTCCTGCGTGCGGGCGGTGTACGGCTCGAGCAGCCCGTCGGGGAAGCCGAGCCTGCGAGCGGACTTGATCTCGTCGCTGCCGTAGCGGGTGCCGAGCTTCGCGCTCGGGCGCCGGCCCAGCCCCGCCCGCAGGTGGCGCCCGCGCTCCAGGACGGTCACCGACCAGCCGTGGCGGGCCAGCTCCCAGGCGGTGACGCTGCCGGCAGCCCCGGAGCCGATGACCACCGCCTCACGCGCCACGCCGGCCCGCCTTGCGTGCGATCCCCGCGAGCTCGTCGCGCAGCGTCGTCAGCGACCCGCCGCTGCGGGCCAGCACGTTGTGGGCCAGCTCGCCGGAGGCCGCCAGGGGCGCCGCGGGCAGCAGCTCGCGCAGCAGCTCCTGCTCGCGCGCGCCCGCGGGCGCGCCCCCCGCCTCCTCGATCTGCGCGCGCGTCCAGCCGCGGGGCTGCACGTCGCCGGCCCAGCCCGTCGCCCGCCAGCTCATCAGGTCGCGGTTGGCGCCGTACTCCGGGGCGCCGTAGTGGAACTCGTAGGTGTGCGGGAACGCGACGTCGACGAGCGCCCCGATGTCGGCGTCGTCGGTCGTGCGCAGCAGCAGCTCGCGCGCGGGGGCCGGCAGCGCCGCGAAGCGGCCGCCCGGCGCGGCCGCGTCGAGGGCGCGCAGGCCCTCGCGGTAGACGTGCTGCCAGCCCGTGACCGGGCCGTTGAACTCGAGCTGCGGCCGGCCCTGCGAGCCCTCGATGCGCAGCCGCCAGGCGAGGGTCTCGTACGCGTCGAGCGGCAGGAAGGTCCCGAAGTGGTTGACCGGCGATCCGGCGCGGTCGGAGAACGGTGCGCCGGCGTAGATGCGCGGCGGCGCGACCACGAAGGCGCCGAGCAGCGCGTCGATGGCCTCGGCGCAGCCGGACGCCAGCGCGCCGTCCGCACCGGGGATCAGCACGTCCACGAGCCCCCGCAGGGCGCGCAGCTCGTCCGGGGTGAGGAACGCCGCCTCGCCGGGCGTCACGGCCACCGCCACGTCGCCGTGCGCGGCCAGCGGCCCGGCCACCAGCACCGCCAGCGCGACCGCCGTCCCGTCGCGCAGCACCACGCGCCGCGTCACACCCGGCGCGCGGGCCCCCGCATCCCTCCCGTCCATGGCGCGGGACGGTATCCCAGAGCGGCGCCCGGGACGCCGGTTCTGGCACGGCTGTGCCAGATGTCGCAGGCACGCGCGATCGGCGGAGGACCACCAAGGGCGCTCCGAACTTGTTGCGGATGGCGCCCCGCAACGCTCGATCTACCGTCGATCCATGGCCGGTCCTCAGCAGGTGGTGCTCGAGGCGAAGGGCCTCGAGCGGACGTTCGGTGAAGGCGCGGGCGCCGTGCAGGCCCTCCGGGGCGTCGACGTGCGCATCGCAGAAGGCGAGTTCCTGGCGATCATGGGCCCGTCGGGGTCCGGCAAGAGCACCTTGCTGCACATCATCGGCGCGCTGGACCGCCCCACCGGCGGCTCGGTCGAGATCCGCGGCCGCCGGTACGACGACCTCGACGACCGCGCGCTGACGAAGCTGCGCGGCGAGGTCTTCGGCTTCGTCTTCCAGTTCTTCAACCTGCTGCCGACCCTGAGCGCGGCGGAGAACGTGCTCCTGCCGGCGCTCGTGGCCGGCGAGTCGCCGCACGACTACGCCGAGCGCTGCGACACGCTGCTCGGGATGGTCGGCCTCAGCGGCCGCGCCGCGCACCTGCCGTCCGAGATGTCCGGCGGCGAGCAGCAGCGCGTCGCGATCGCCCGCGCGCTCCTGCGCCGGCCCGACGTCCTGCTGGCCGACGAGCCGACCGGCAACCTCGACTCCGCGGGCGGCGCGCGCGTGCTCGACCTGCTGCGCCACCTCGTCGACGACGGCCAGACCTGCGTGATGGTCACCCACGACGCGAGCGCCGCGGCGCTCGCCGACCGCGTGATCTTCCTGCACGACGGCCGGGTCGTCAGCGAGATCTCCGGGGGTGACGGCGGGAAGGTGGCCGACGAGCTGCGCGACCTGTCGTCCGTCCCGCCACTGCAGGCGGCGGCACGATGACCAGGCGCCGGCTGCCCGCCGGCGCGCGGGTCCACTCGCTCACCGGCCTCAGCCTCCGCTCGCTGCGCGCGCGGGTGCTGCGGTCGATTCTCACGGCCGGCGCCGTCGTCCTGGGCGTCGGCATGGTCTTCGGCGTCCTGCTGCTGGTCGGGACGATCCACAGCACCTTCGACCGCCTCTTCGACTCGATCTACGGCAACACCGACGTGGTGATCTCCGGCGAGCAGATGGTCGGCTCGCTGCCCGCCACCACGATCGACCAGGTCCGCGCCGTGCGCGGCGTGGAGACCGCCTCCGGGTCCATCGGGTCGGTGTTCCGGATCACGCGGGCCGACGGCAAGGCCGACCGCGGCCGCGACGCGCAGGTCTTCGTCCAGGGCGTGGACTACGCCCAGCCGGACCCGACCACCGCCGAGACCGTGGCGGGCCGCGAGCCGCGCGCGGGCCGGCGCGAGATCGAGCTGTCGCGCGACTGGGCCGACGAGCACGGCCTCCACGTGGGCGAGACGATGCGGGTGTCGACCCCCTCCGGGCTCGTCGACCTGCGCGTCTCCGGTCTCTACGAGTTCCCGGGCGGCCTGGAGCTCGGCGGCTACGGCACCGGCGCGATGCCGCTCGACGTGGCCGGCCCGATCATGGACAAGCAGGACGTCTGGGACGAGATCGCGGTCGTCGCCGCCGACGGGACGTCGCCGGCCGACCTGCGGTCCAGCCTCGACCTCGTGCTCGGCGAGGGCATCGACGTGGCGACGCCGCAGGCCAGGACCGACGACGTCCAGGACCAGCTCGCCAGCCTCGACGTGGTCCTCTACTTCTTCTCCGGGATCGCGCTGTTCGTCGGCGCCTTCCTGATCCTCAACAGCTTCAACATGACCGTGCTCCAGCGCATGCGCGAGATCGGCACGCTGCGCGCGCTGGGGGCGACCGACCGCGTCGTGGCCCGCGCCGTCCTGACGGAGGCGGCGCTGCTCGGCATCGCCGGCTCGCTCGGCGGGTTGGCCCTCGGCGCCGGGCTCGCCGTCCTGCTCCTGCAGGCGATGGAGAGCTTCGGCATGCCCGTCTCCGACATCGACTTCAGCATCACGCCCGGTGTCGTCGCGTTCCTGACCGGCATGGTGGCCACGCTGGCGGGCGCGACCTGGCCGGCGCTGCGCGCCGGGCGCATCTCCCCGATCCGGGCGCTCACGGGCGGCAGCGCGCCGCGGCAGGCGCCGGGACGCCGCCGCGCGCTCGTCGGGCTGGCGCTCTTCGTTCCCGGCATGGTGGGCGGCGGGTTCTTCTGGTTCGCCACCACCGAGCAGGGGACGGTCACCAACCTGGGCGCGATCGTGGCGACGATCGTGCTGTTCCTCGGCATGGTGCAGCTCTCGCCGTTCGTGGTGCTGCCGCTCGTGCGCCTGCTCTCGCGGCCACTGCGGCGCGTGATGCCCGCCGAGGGCCGGCTCGCCGCCGACGCGGCCCAGCTCAACCCCGGACGGACCGCCGCGACCGCCGCCACCCTCCTCGTCGCGCTGTCGGTCGTCGTCGTCAACGCGACGATCGCCTCGAGCTTCGTCGGGTCGGTCAAGAGCGAGCTGGACGAGCGCTTCGCGCGCGACCTCACGGTCCAGCCGCTCGGCTATCAGGACTGGGGCCCGCCCCAGTCCGGCATCTCGCGCCGGGTGCGCACGCAGCTCGCCGCGCTCCCCGAGGCCGGCGCCGTCGCCGGCCGGCGGGTGGTCCCGCTCAACGAGCTCCCGGAAGGCGGCAGCGAGGGCCTCGTCATCGGCTACGACCCGCGCGAGTACCGCAAGGTCGATGAGGTCGAGTACGAGGGCGCACCAGTCGAGCAGGTCCTGCAGGGACTGGAGGCCGGCGGCGTGGTGCCGGCGAAGTCCTACGCCGAGGCACAGAACCTTGCGGTGGGCGACACCATCCGGCTCGAAGGGGCGTCGTCCAGCCGCGAGGTGCGGGTGGTCGGCATCGCCGACACGTTCGACGGCGGCGGCCAGGCGCTGTTCATGTCGATCGACACCATGGGCGCCGTCTACGGCGTGCGCACAGACTCGCAACTGATCCTGAAGGCGGCCTCGTCCGAGCAGCGTTCGGCCCTCGAGCAGCGCGTCGAGCAGATCCTCGACCGCGACCACCCGGCGCTCGAGGCGCTGTCGAACGCCGAGATCAAGAAGACGACCACCGACGCCATCAACCAGCAGTTCGCGTTCTTCAACGCCATCGTGGCGATCGCCGTCCTGGTCGGCGCGCTCGGCATCGTCAACGTGCTGACGATGTCCGTGCTGGAGCGCACGCGCGAGATCGGCGTGCTGCGCGCGCTCGGCGCATCCCGCTGGCGCGTGCGCCGCACGATGGCCAACGAGAGCCTGCTGATCTCGCTGGCCGGCACGTTCGCCGGCATGGCCGCGGGGTTGCTCATCGGCGTCGTCTGGGTCCTGGGGATGCGCGAGACGATGTTCCCCGGGATGACGATGCACCTGCCGATCGGCACGCTCGCAACCATCGCGGTGCTCGGTGTCGTGCTCGGTGTCGTGGCGGCCATCCTCCCGGCCCGCCGCGCAGCCCACCTCGACCCGCTCAGCGCCCTGCGCTACGAGTAGCGCGCTGACGGCCTGCCGCCGGCGGGACTGCCCGCGGGCAGCTGTTGAGGGGCGGCCAGCACCGGCGCGAAGAGGTCGCCGTGCTCGGCGACGCGGTGCACCACGTCGTCCATCTCGAAGGCCAGCGCCGCCGGGTCGGCCGCGTCCAGCGCCGCCTCGACCTCCGCCCAGCGCACGGGCGTCGAGACCGTCGGCCGCGCCTTCGCGCGCACGGAGTACGCGCACACCATCGACTTGTGCTCGGTGTTCTGGCTCCAGTCGATGAGCACCTTGCCGCGGCGCAGCGCCTTGGCCATGCGCGAGACGATGCGCTGCGGCTGATGCTCCTCCAGCGACGTGGCGATCGCCCTGGACAGCGGCTTGGTCTGGGCGTACGTCACGTCTGGGTCGTTGAGCGGGACGTAGACCTGCAGGCCCTTGGAGCCCGAGGTCTTGGGGAAGGCCTCGAGCCCGACGCCGCCGAGCAGGTCGCGGAGCAGCAGGGCCACCTCGGCGCAGGCGAGGATGTCGGTCCCCTCCCCCGGGTCGAGGTCGAAGGCGATCGTCGTGGGCCGGTGCAGGTCGTCGCGCGCGTGCAGCGACGTGTGCAGCTCCAGCGACCCGATGTTCACCGCCCACAGCAGCACCGCGAGATCGTCGACGACGCAGAACTCGATGTTCGCCTGCTTGTCACGGCTCCACACGGGGGTCGTGACGACCCACGCGGGCCGGTGCTCGGGGCAGTCCTTCTGCCAGAACCGGGGGCCCTCGACGCCCTCGGGGTAGCGGTGCAGGTGCAGCAGGCGGTCGCGCAGGTGGGCGAGCATGACGTCGGCGATCCGCACGTAGTAGTCGAGGACCTGCGCCTTCGTCGTGCCCGTGGCCGGGAAGACGACGCGGTCGAGGTTGCGGATCGCCAGCCGCCGGCCGCCGATGTCCAGCTCGTCGGTGGCGTGATCGCCCATCGTCGACGGGCTACCCGGCGGCGCCGCTCAGCCGCCGGGCCAGCCCTCCAGCCCGCGCAGCGGTGCCAGCGCCTCCTCCTCGGCGGCGGCCGCGAGGAGATCGGGCCGGTCCGCGACGGCGCGACGCAACTCGTCCAGCGCCCGGTCGTGCTCGCCGGTCTGGGCGTGGCAGCGGGCCAGGTGGTAAAGGACGGGGGGCGACGCCTCGTGCTCGCCCGCCTCGCGCTGCAGCGTCTCGGCGGCTCCCGCCCAGTCACCGCGGCGCATCTGCTCCTGGGCGAGGAAGACCGGCTCCCACGGCAGCGGCTGGTAGGGCCGGCCCGCCCAGCCGCCGACGGCGAAGACGACCGTGTCGTCGTCCAGCGCGACGGCGCGGCGGCGCAGGTCAGGGTCGGGCAGGAACACCAGCTCCCCCGCGGCGGCTTCCACGACCTCGCCGAGGTCGAACCGCGCCCGCCCGCGGACGACGAGGTAGAGCTCCTCGTGGCCCTGGGACTCGACGTGCTCCTCGACGACCAGGTCACCGGCGTGCGCCGCGCGGTAGGCGTTGGTCCCGAAGGCGCGGATGCCCAGGCGGCGCCGGACGGGCACCCACTGCAGGGTGCCGTCCAGCACCGGGACCGCCTCCTCGTCGAACAGCGAGAGGGTGCGCAGGCCGTCGCGGTCCTCGGTCATGCCGGGATCATCGCGACCTCAGCGGCGCACGACGACCCGGCGCGTCACCGTCGCGGTGCGCCCCACGGAGTCCACCCCGCGCGCCACCAGGCGGGCCCCGATGCTGCCGCGGCGGCGCAGCAGCGCGCGGCCGGCGCGCGTCAGGTCGACGTCCACGCGGAAGGCGGTCGCGCCCTGCACCATGCGCTCGCCCGCCGCGAGCACGACCGGCCTGGCGCCCCGGCGCGCGGGCGTGCGCAGCTCCACCGCGCAGCGCACGAGGCGCAGCTCCTGCGCGCCGGCGGCGCGGCACGGGACGGCCGCGTCGCCGCCGGCCATCCGCACGCTGCGCGCGCGCTGCGTCTGCAGGCGGAAGGCCTCGCCGTGCTTGCCCTGCGGGTAGAGCGCCACGCGCACGACACCGTTGCGCACGCGCTGCGGATGGCGGCCAACCGGGATGCGGTGCACGACCTCCGCGCTCTCGTAGTTGATGACCTGGACCTCGTCGGCCATCGAGGCCGACACGTAGCAGTGCCTGCCGTCGGCGCTGTTGGTCGACCAGTACGGCTTCTTGACGCCCGGGATGATCGTGGGGGCGAACGTCTGGCGGTCGACGATCGCGGCGTAGTCGCTCATGGTGCCCGCGACGCAGAGCTTGCGGGCGGTCGGGTCGAGCGCGAGGCCGTGGTGCGCCGAGTCCAGCAGGTACTGCTCGGGCGGGATGCGCTGGGTCTCCTCCGGGATCGGGAGGCGCGCGATGCGCAGCACCTTGTCGTTGACGAGGTCGTACTCGACGAACCCGTGGAAGAACGAGAGCTGGAAGTAGACGAGCTTCTCGTCGGGCGAGATGGCCATCGGGCGGACCGCCCCGCTGAAGCCCTCGTGGCCGGCCTCCTCCATCTTCTTGGCCATGTCGATGCGCTTGCGCACCTCGCCGGTGCGCGCGTCGACGACCTGGAAGAACTGCCCGCCCTTGGCGGCGTTCGAGACGGCCTGCGGACGGTCGGTCGGCAGGTAGACCCGGCCGATGGACGCGTGGAAGATCGTCGAGCCGTCCTTGGAGTACACGTTCTCGTGCGGCGAGTCGCCCGACGGGAAGCCGCCGATGCGCTTGCCCGTCTCCGTGTCGAGCTCGTGCACGACGTTGCCGGTGGAGGCCGAGACGAGCAGCCGCTTGCCGTCGGCGCTGATGGCCATGTGGTCGGCGCGATAGCCGTCGACCGGCGCGCGCCACGCGATCTTCTTCGTCGCGAGGTCGATGGCGACCACGTCGGCGAAGCTCGGGCGCGACACGAAGATCCTCGTGCCGTCGTTGGAGGAGAAGACGTCGTCGTTGTACTGGTGGTTGCCCTCGCCGATCAGCTCGCGGATCGCCAGGTAGAAGCCCAGGCGGTCGGGCGAGAAGGCGATCTCCGCCTCGCGTTCGGCCCGGTCGGGGATGACGTTGACGCGGTCCAGCCGGCGGAACGTCTCGGGGTCGACGATGTCCGTCGTCCCGTCCCAGTTGTTGCCGATCAGGATGGCGGGGCGCGTCACGCCGGGCTGCGCGTCGGGACCGGACGAGGCAGCCGAGGCGGAGGCGGCCGGCGCGAGCGTGGCCAGGATGGCGAGGGCGGCGGTGCGGATGCGGATCATGGCTCTCTCGGGTAGACGGATCGCGGGCTCAGGACTTGCGTGCGCAGGTGCGGTAGGTGCGCACGGCGACGACCTTGCGGCCGGTGCGGGTGCGGCCGACGATGCGCACGACGTAGGTGCCGCGCGGCAGGCCACGAAGATCGACGGGCGCGCGCAGCCTGCGCCCACGGCGGACCGCGACGCGGCGGCCGGCCACGTACACGGCGGCGGAGCGCAGGCGCCGGTCGAGGCGGAGGGTGAGCTCCCGGCGGCTGACGCAGCGCTTCGGCGCCGGGAGGCCGAGCGCCGGGCCGCTGCGCTGGAACGGCGCGCGGCAGGGCGGCGGCTCGCCCGAGCCGACGTAGCGCGTGCGCGGCAGGTAGGCGCCCATGGTGGCGGCCTCCTTGCCGGGCTCGGCGCGCTGGATCGCCTGCGCGAAGCCGGCCGCGGGGAGCATGTGGCGCAGGATGAGCGTGCTGGCCGGCGCGGGTCCGTGCGGCAGCCACGTGTAGCCGCAGTCCGCGGTCGCCCAGCGCGGGCGGTGGGCCGGCACGGAGACCACGTACGCCGCCTGCCCGTCGTCGCCGATCGCCGTCCGGTCGTCGGTGCGACAGGCAACGTAGCGCTGGGTGGCCGTCTCGTTCGTGCACATCGAGAAGTAGCGCAGCTGGGCGGCGGGCATCGTGGCCGGGCCAGGTCGCGTGTCAGGGAACGTGGGAGCGCGCACCTCGGTCAGCGAGACCTCGCCGTAGGCCCGGTTGACCGACGTGAAGACGTACGAGTTGTGGACGTTGGAGAGAAAGGCGCCCTGACCCCCGAGCGGCTCGAGCTGCTGCGCCGGTCCGGCGAAGTCGTCGAGGTACGGGTTGGCCGTGCCGAGGCGGCCGAGCGCCTGCACGAGGTTGCGGAACTTGACCCATTCCGGGGGGTTGCGCCCGGGCAGCGTGGCGACCGCCGGCGGGGGCGGCGGCGACTGCGCGACGAGCGCCTCGTTGACGCCCGACACCGCAGGCTTGGCCAGGCCCGCGCAGGGCGAGTCCGCCGGCCGCGCCGCGCCGGCGCCCGTCGTCTCGAGGGTCACGGTGGGCAGCCCGACCCCGCCGGTCTCGTCGCGCCCCTC
>DASPKC010000211.1:0-6966 GCA_035628295.1 Baekduia sp. | reverse complement strand
GTCATCGCCGGCAACCACGACAAGTGGCGAGGTGGAATGCGGACAATCCGCGCCGTCGCCGAAGCCTGCGACGCGTCCATCGGGGTCCTCGCGCCGGACGACATCCGGCTGGAGCTGCTCTCGCCGTCGGGCGCCACGGTCCGCATCCACGCGCGGCATGACCACAGCGGTCACAGTCAGTGGAACCCGGCGCATGCGCTGAAGCGGACGGCGGCCTTCGGCGACTGGCCAGCCGACATCCTCTGCGCGTTCCACCGCCACACGGCGGTCTCGCACCAGGAGGAGTTCGGCGGGCGCATGCAGACCTACCTGCGGGCCCGCTGGTTCAAGCGCTTCGACAGCTACGCTCGCGAGCGGGGCTTAGTCGAGCAGGAGCACGGGACCTCGATCACGACGATCGTGGACCCGGGCGCCCGACCGGCCGACCGCGTGAGGGTGCGGTGGGACATCGAGGAAGCCGCCGAGGAGCTGACGTGGCTGCGGAAGCGGAGGGCGGCGTGAACGCGAACAGGGAGGGGAGGATGGGACGGATCGTGCTGGTGGAGGGCGGTCGCAGGGTGTGCCACGACCGGGCGTGTGCGCGGCCGGAGGGGCACTCCGGGCCCCACCTCCCGCTGTGCTGCCCGGAGTGTGCCGAGCTTCAGTGCGAGTGCGACACGCCGCAGGCCACGGCGCAGTGGCCGAACGGGCCGCGCCACTGCTCGTGTGCACTCGGCGAGCGGCGCGCCGCCATCGACCGCGGCGAGGATCGGTTCTGGCGCCCCGACCTCGCGTGCCGGCGCTGCGATGACGGGATCCCGGCGTGACCCGCTCCGCCTCCTACGCCTTCGAGTCCGGCCTGCCCGAGTGGGCGCCGATCGCGCTCCTGTGCAGCACGCTCGTGCTCGAGGCGTGGGATGTGTACCGCGACCTCCGCTCGCCCGCCGACCCGCCGCCGATCAGCGCGGCCGAGTGCTGGGCGTTCTGCGACGGCGAGCAGCCTGCGCGCTGGGGAGCCCGGGAGTGCGCGTGCTCGCTGGCGGAGTCGAGCCCGTGACCGCCCGCGCGCCCTGGAAGCTCGCCGCCGGCCCGTGGGGCTGGGTGGTCGTGCTGCGCTTCGCGGGGCTCATCGCCTGCGGACGCTGGGCGCCGTGGACGTGGCGGCTGTTCCGCGTGCACCGCGGGCGCCCGCCGGTGCGCGGGTGGGTGCCATGATGGGAGGCGAGCACCGAGGCGGGATTCGAACCCGCGAGCCCTTCGCCATCGCCCCACACGCGGACACGGCTTCGGGCTCTTGCGTGTGTCACCGTTCGGCCTCTCCGGCACACGGCGCTCGCGGACCCCGTAACCCGCGGATCGCACCATGACCGACGCCGTCGCCGAGCTCATCGCAGCGCTGCGCCACCTCGCCGCAACGCTGACCGCCTGCCGCGGGTGGGGCGACCAGCCGCACGGCGGGTGGACGCGCATCGACGTGGCCCGCGAGCGGGTGCGGCGAGCGGAGGAGGCGGTCGAGGCCGAGGCGGTGTTGGCGGCGTCGGAGCGTGCACCATGACCCCCGCCGACATCCTCAACGAGGCGATCGGCGCCGCGCTCGCCGCCGGCTACCCGTGCTCCGGGTGGACGTTGCAGGCCGACGCGCGCGGCTACGTCGCCTGGCTGTTCCACGAGCCCGACGACGATCTCGTCCAGCGCAACGTCCTGCACGGCGGCTGCGAGTACCATCGCACGCCCGAGGAAGCGGCGACGTGGTGCCTCCTGCAGGCCCGTGCGCTCGGGAGCGTGTCGTGAGCACGCGCCTCGAGGACATCGCCGAGTGCCTCCGCGGGTTCCAGCCCGGCGACCTCGACGGCGCGTGCGTCGTGGTACATCGCGACCTCGGCCGCGAGTACGCGCACACCGACGAGCCTAGCTGTCCGTGCGCGCCGACGTGCCGCGTCGTGCTTCCCGGCACGGGCCCCGAGGAGCTCGCGGCGGAGATCGAGCGGGCGGAGCGCGAGAGCGAGGCTTAGCGACGGGCCGTGTAGGGGCGCGGGTGTTCGAGAAGCTCGCGCAGCGTGGTTCCCGCTCGCAGGACGCTCTCCGTTCGGGTGTGCTCGATCGCCACCTGGCCCTCCGACGCCACGGGCCGCTCACCGACGTAGTCCGGAGGCCCCGACGGGAAGCCGTCCGCCCCGAGTACAGGATCGAGCCAGCCGACTGTCACGGTCTTCGTCGCGTTCATCTTGACCTCCCGCCCGCCCGTATCATCGCTCGCCGGAGATCGCGCAGGCGGAGCCGGAGAGCGAGGCGTAGCGTAGCACGCTGTTCCATCCGCGGGACAATCATCGCGATCCGGTTGACTCTGTTCCCATGGTGGGGTAACGTTCCCTCAACACACGGGCCGCCGCCGTCGAACGGGCGCACGTAGGGCCGCCGCCGAACCGGGCGCATTCGAGCCGCCGTCGACACGGGCGCACACCGCAAACCAGCGGATGCGTGCCCCATGGCCTCTGTCAACGCCTCGACCTACGCCTCGCTCGACAGCCTCCTCGTCGCCGAGGTGCTCGACGGCCAGTACGTCCTGCTCCTCGCCGAGCGGAACGCGCTCCCGAACCACCCGGCCCTGATGCGGGCCTCGCGCCCGATCGACCACGCCGGCTCCAACGTCATCAAGATCCCGCACATCGGGCTGATGGGCTACGACCTCCCCTCCGCCCTCGCGGACGGGTCGACGGTCGGCAACACCGCGCTGACGGACGGGTCGACCACGATCTCCGTGGTGCGGTACAGCAAGGCGTACGCCTGGACCGATCTCGCGAAGATGGTCCAGCCCGACGGCAAGGTCAGCCCGACCGCCCTCGCGATGGACGCCGTGGTCTCGGCCGCATCGCGTGAGACCGACCTCATCTGCGACGTGATCGACGGCTTCACCGCCACGGGCGGGCCGGGCACTGGTGTCGACCTCGACGTCGCCTCGGTGATGGCGATCATCGGCGCCGCGAAGGTGGCGAACTTCGCCACCGGCGTCATGGGCGTCCTGCACGGCCAGCAGTGGTCGGACCTCATCGTCGACGCGGGCACCTCGCTCGGCTCCTCGCCGGGCGGCTCGCAGCAGTACAACCCCGAGCTCGCCGCCCTCCAGTCGCTCCGCGGCGATTCGTACGTCGGCAGCTGGCTCGGCGTCGACTGGTTCGTCAACAACCGCGTGAAGACCGCGAACGGCGCGGCCGATCGCGCGGGCGCCATCTTCGCCCGCGGCGGCGTGATGATCGGCGAGGGCACGTTCGCGGGCGCCGTCGAGGACCCCGCGAACCAGGTGATCGTCGGCGGCAAGATCCTGTTCGAGCGGAGCCGCGACGCGCACTCGGGCGAGACCTCGTACCCGATGCACCAGTACGTCGGCGTCAGCAAGGGCATCGAGGCCGGCATCACCATCATCTCCGACGCCTGATCCCAGGCGCCCCAGACGGGCGCCGGGGCAGGCCCGGCGCCCTCTTGCACATCGAGGAGGGTCACATGGCACGAGTGGCGGCAAAGGCCGAGGCTGCGGCGCGGGAGGCGACTCCGGACGCCGAGGTCATGGTGGTCCCGACGTCGACCGCGGGGTCGGCGTGGATGGGCGAGGCCCGCGGCACGGAGGCGGTCCCCGAGCTCGGCGGCAACATGATCGGGCAGACCGTGTACCCCAAGGTCAAGCAGGCCGACGCGTACTGGCTGGTGTTCCACGAGCGGCGCTGGGACGTGATGCACGGCCTCGTCGTGCCGATGCTGTCCAAGCTGTCGGCGACCGTCGGAACGAACGGGGTCGAGAGGACTCCGTCGGGCAAGCCGCAGCCGGCGCCCGCGCTGGCAGAGGCGGTCGCCAAGGGCGGCATCGTCATCCAGCACAACGTCGACGGGCCCGGCCGGAGCTACCTGAAGCGGATCAAGATCGGCGAGGGCCGGAACCGCCGCACGAACCAGCCGGTCGACATCGAGTCGTGGCACTCGCGCTGGGAGAAGCTCTACCCGGGCAGCGAGGCGATCGACACCGACGAAGTGGCGTACGCGAAGTGGTGTCGCTGGCTCGTGGACTCCGGCAAGCTCCCGCAGCCCCGCGAGTACGTGCTCGAGCATCTGGCCAGCGAGAAGACCAAGCTGATCGGCCGGCACAAGGCGAAGGGCCAGGGCAACGGCCCGCTCGTCGCGAAGTACGAGGCCGACCTCAAGGCCGTGCAGGCCGAGCTCGCGAAGCTCCGCGCCTCCGCCGTTCCCATCGACGCGCCCGAAGCGGCTCCGGATCTCTGATGGCCCTTGTCAACACCATCACCGACCTGATCTGGAACCTGAAGAAGGCCGTAGCGGCCACCGGGTTCGCGATCAAGACGTCGGCGACCGAGGCGCCCGGGAGCTCCCCGAGCATCACGTCGGGCAGCGGCGCGCCGAGCGCCACCGAGCCCAACGGCTCGCTCTACCTGCGGACGGGGGGCGCTATCGGTACCGCGCTGTACCGCCGGATCTCCAGCGCATGGGTCGCCGACTCCGACTTCGGGACCGCCGGCATCACCGCCGACGTGATCGCGGAGAAGACGGCCGCGAACGGCGTCGCGATCGACGGGCTCACCATCAGGGACAGTTCGGTCCGTATGGCGACCGTCGCGGACCCCGGCAACGCGGGCGCCATCCCGGTCACCACGTCTGCCTACTGCCCGCTCGTCACCGCCGGCGCCGAGACCCGCACGCTCGCGGCCCCGTCGTTCATCGGACAGGAACTCCTCCTGTACCTGAAGACCGACGGCGGGGACTGCGTGGTCACCTGCGCGACCACGATCAACGAGGCCGGCAACAACACGATCACGTTCGACAACACCGGCGAGGCCCTGCGCCTCATCGCGGTCGAAGAGGGCGTGAACCTCCGCTGGCGCTGCGCGGTCGCCGACGGCGCCGGGCTGACGACCGTATGACCCGCCGCCCTCCCATCCCCGGCAACCGGCTCGGCATCCCCGATCGCGCGAGCTGGGATCGGTACAGCCGCAAGGACGTGGAGGCGCACGCGCGCGAGGTCCACGTCGAAGTCCTGCGCGAGTCCGGGTTCGATCGCGACCGGGCCTGCGAGATCGCCGACCAGTCCGCGGACAGCCAGGCCCGGCAGCTCGACACCATGCGTGAGTCGGCAGCCGGCGCCGCGCCGACCTCCCTCCTCTCGCCGCGTGCGCCCGGCAGGCCGCCGGACTGGTCGGCACTCGTCCCGTCCCGCGTGCTCGGCGGTGACTCGTGAGCGTCACCGACGTCCTCTACCAGGTGCGCACCGAGACGCTCGAGCAGATCGAGCGCGGGCGGATCAACCTGCTCCGCTGCCGCGTGTACGACGCCGGCGCGCTCGTGGCCCCGACGGCGTCGGGCTCCACGATCACCATCTACGACGCGAGCAACACGGCCATCATCAGCGCCGCAGCCGTGACCGTCGCCTCCTCGGAGGCGCAGTACAGCCTCGCGGCGGCGGCCACCTCCAGCCTGTCCCGTGGCGACGGCTGGCGCATCGAGTGGACGCTGGTGCTCGCCGACGGGACCACGCGCGTCATCCGGCAGGACGCGGCACTCGTCACCCGGCGCCTCCTGCCGCCGGCGGTCATGGCCGACATCTTCCGCCGCGTGCCGTCGCTCGATCCGGACGGGGACCACCCCATCCACACGATGACGCTCGCCGAGCTCGACCCGTTCCTCGACGACGCGTGGCTGTCGATCGAGGCGCAACTCATCGCTACGGGCCGGCTGCCCTGGCTCGTCTCCTCGCCGCAGGCGCTCCGCGAGGTCCACATCCTCTCGACGCTGGCGATCATGTTCGGGGCGTTCGCGACCCGACTCGGCACCGCTTTCATGGAGCAGGCCGCCGACTACCGCGCGCAGCTCCGCGAGGCGTGGGCTGCGGTCCGCCTTGTCTACGACCCCACCGACGAGGGACAGCCCACCTCGAAGCGGACAGCCGCGCAACCTTCCGTGTGGCTCATGGCCCACGGGTCACACCGCAACTGGAGCACGCCATGAGCATCGGAGCCCTGAAGCTGATCAGCCGCGACCTCGCGGACGGAACCGTCCACAGCAACTCGACGGACGAGGCCGTCCTCGCGTCGTACGTCTTCCCGGCGAACTTCTTCGTGTCGGGCAAGGTCATCAAGTTCGAGTGCGCGCTCGAGGCCCCCTCGACGAACGGCACCGACACCCTCACCATCCGGGTCCGCTTCGGCCCGACCACGCTGACGGGCACCGCGGTCGCGACCAGCTCGGCGATCGACGCCGCGAACGACGACAAGTGCTACATCAGCGGCACCATCATCGTCCGCGACGCCGACTCGAGCGGCACCATCATCGCGGCCGTCATGATGAACGACCCCGACGCGGTCGGGCAGGCGACCGAGTCCTACGTCGCCGAGGTCAGCTCGCTCGACTTCACCGCGGCGCAGCGGCTCGAGGTCACGGCCGACTGGTCGGTCGCGCACGCCGACAACGACGTGAACAGCCTCTTTCTCCTCGTCTACGAGGCCGTCTGACCCATGAGCCTCGCGCCCACGGACCTGCGGCAGCGCATCGAGAGCGGCCTCACCGCCGCGCTCGGTGGGCTCGCCGTGCCGTGGAGCGTGAGCCGGTACAACTACGACACCTTCCCCGGCCCGGACGCGAAGAGCGTCCTCGATCTGTCGTTCGCGGTCGGGCTGCCCGCGACGCAGTTCAGCCCCGACGATCGACAGCGCAAGGACGTCCGGCAGGCGCAGGCGGCGTCGAGCGTGGGCGTGAAGTTCGCTTCGCAGTTGCGAGGCGACAACCACGTGGGCGACACCGACACGGCGCTGACGCGCGAGGTCGCACTCGTCGAGGCGCTGCGCTCCATCTCCGGCGTGCATGGGCCCGCCGTCCGCATCGAGTCCATCTCTCGTACCACGGTGGGTGACGGGACCGTCTTCCTGGCGGACCTGCGCTGCGCCGTGATCCACGCCTACCCGATCGGGTGACCCCATGGCCGCAGAGTCC
>DASPKC010000210.1:0-6462 GCA_035628295.1 Baekduia sp. | reverse complement strand
GACCACCGCCTCCCCGAACACCGACGCGGTCTCCGCCAGCGTCAGCGGCGTGTGCTGGTGCAGCAGGCCGCGGGGCGCCGCCAGCGCGGCGTGCACGCCGTGGCCGAGCTCGTGGGCCAGCGTCAGCACGTCCCGCCGCTTGTGCGTGTAGTTGAGCATCACGTAGGGATGCACCGAGGGAACGGTGTAGGCGCAGAACGCCCCGCCGCGCTTGCCCGGGCGCACCGGCGCGTCGATCCAGTTCTCGTCGAAGAACCGGCGGGCCGTGCCGGCCAGCACCGGGGAGAAGGCCTCGAAGGACTCCAGGACGAGGTCGCGCGCGTCGTCCCAGGCGACGTCCTCGTCGTCGGCCGTGACCGCGGCCATGCGGTCGAAGTCCTTGAGGCGGTCGAGCCCCAGCAGCTGCGCCTTGAGCCGGTACCAGCGCCGGGGTAGCTCGTAGTTGGCCTGCACCGCCTCCACGAGCGCCTCGACCGACTCGTCGGAGGCCTCGTTGGAGAGGTTGCGCGACGAGATCCACGACGGGTAGCGCCGCAGGCGGTCGTCGATCGCCTTGTCCTGCAGCAGCGTGTTGAAGATGTAGCCGCGCACGCGCAGACCCGGCTCGAGCGCCGTCGTGACCGCCTCGGCGGTGGTGCGGCGCACCTCGCGGTCGTGGGACTGCAGGCGGCTGAGCGCGACGTCGAGCGCCACCGGCTCGCCGGCGTCCGGCAGGTCGACGCGGATCGCGCTCGTCACCTCGCTGAACAGCCGGCTCCACGCCGCGCTCCCGGTCTGGGCCTTCTCGGCCAGCAGCTTCTCCTCCGGCTCGGAGAGGAGGTGCGGGCGGTAGCGGCGGATCGTGCGCAGGTGGTGACGGACCTTGTCCAGGCCGTCGGCCTGCAGCAGCTCCTCGACGCGGTCGTCGTCCAGCGCGGCCCATTCGAGCTCGAAGAACACGAGCGCGGTCTCGACGTTCGTGGCGAGCTCCTGGACCCGGGCGATCAGCGCGCCGTTGGCCGGATCGGCGGTGTCGACGCTGAAGCGCAGCGAGGCGTAGGAGCCGGCGCGGCCCACGAGCTCGGCGATCTGCTCGAGCTCCTGCACCGCCGCGGCCAGCCCGGGCCCGTCGAGCTCGGCGACCATGCCCTGATGGGCGGCGGCGAAGGCCTGCGCGCGCTCCACGGCCTCGTTGAGCTGGCGGTCGCAGCCGGCCTCGCCGGCGCCGTCCACGAGGGGGTCCAGGTCCCAGGCGACGGATTCCAGGGCGGTCGGGGCGGTGCTCATGCCGCGCAGACTACGCGCCCGGCCGCGCTAGACTGCAGGGCGTAGGACACCCAGGGGGACGACAGGCTTCGACGTGGTCGATTCCGCCGGGTGAGTTGCGAGTCGAGGTTCCAGGCGGCCTCGTAAAACACCTGGACAACCAATAAGTGCGGACTCTCACGAGTACGCCCTCCCCGCTTAGTCACATCGACTGAGTTGTGAGGTCCCGCCCTCCGCCTGCCGGCCGCGGAGGCCTCGGGATCAGAACGCCGGCTCACCTGGGGAGGTCCGCCTTCGCCGAACCGGGGACATCTTCAGAAGGCTGGCTCTGGGGGACCCCGCCGGCCAGGCGATCCCGGGGCGAGACACAGAGGGCCGGCTACGCTCGTAGACACTCGCCCTAGCGCGATCGCGGACGCGGGTTCGATTCCCGCCGTCTCCACCTCAGCGAAGGCCCGCCCCCGGCGGGCCTTCGCCGTTTCCCGCCCGCCCGCCGACCGTCGTGCACGGATAGGTTGACGCCGACCGTCCATGAGCACGGTGCGCCGAACCCCACGCGCGATGGCTGCTACTCGAGGCGCGGAGGCGTCGCAGCCGGATCCATGGCTCTTCTGGTCGCTGTACTGGCGCGGCCTCGGGGCCAACGTCGCGGGGGCGGCCGTGGCGTTCGTGTTCCTGAGTTTCGTCGCCCCACCGCAGCCCGAGCCGCCGCACAGCGAGCGGTTCCTGTTCCTCGCGGTCGCTCCTGCCTACGTCGTGGTCGCCGCACTCGCCGGCTACCGGATCGGCAGGCGCCGCTTCGCCATGGTCGAGCGGTGGTTGGCCGAGCAGCGTCCCCCTACCGCGTGGGAGCGGGCGCTCGTCCTGCGCTTGCCGTGGCAGGGCGCCATCGACGCCGCAGCAGGGTGGGCCGTCGCAGTGGTGATCTTCGGCGGGGTGACGGCGACGCACCACCCGGCCGCCTATGTCGCGGGGACCGCTCTCGGCATCCTGCTGGCCGGTCTCAGCTCCGCCGCGGTGACGTTCCTGGTGAGCGAGCGCGCCTTGCGTCCGGTGTTCGCCCGCGCGCTGGCTGGAGAGGTTCCATCCGACGGAGGATCGGGCGTCCTGCTCGGGACGAGATCGCGTCTGCTCGTCTCGTGGGCACTGGGTTCGGGCGTTGCGCTCGTGGCGATCGCGGTCGCCTTCCTCGGCCGCGGCGACGCGCGCGGTCACGAGCTGATCGAACCCGTCCTGTTCCTCGTCGTCGCCGGGCTCGTGGCCGGGGGCGTCCTGGTCGCGGCGGCGGCGCGCTCCGTCGCCGATCCGGTACGGCGGGTGCGAGCCGCGCTGCAGCGGGTGGAGCAAGGGTCGCTCGACGAGGAGCTCGTCGTCGACGACGGAGGTGAGATCGGCTTCCTGCAGGCCGGGTTCAACCGCATGGTGGCGGGATTGCGCGACCGTGAGCGGATCCGCGAGGCGTTCGGCATGTACGTCGACCGCGAGGTGGCTGAGCACATCCTGCGCGAGGGAACGGCGCTCGAGGGCGAGGAGGTCGAGGTGACCGTCATGTTCCTCGACATCCGCGGATTCACGGTGCTCGCCGAGCGACTGTCGGCGCGCGACGTCGTGGCGGTCCTCAACCGCCTGTTCGATCGGATCGTGCCGATCGTCCACGAACACGGCGGCCAGGTGGACAAGTTCGTCGGCGATGGCCTGCTCGCCGTGTTCGGCGCGCCGCGTCGTCAGGAGGATCACGCGGATCAGGCCCTGGCGGCCAGCCTGGCGATCGCCGCGACGGTCGAGCGCGAGTTCGGCGACGAGGTGGCGATCGGCATCGGCCTGAACTCCGGCCGCGTGATCGCCGGCAACGTCGGCGGCGCAGGGCGGTTCGAGTTCTCGGTCATCGGGGACGCGGTGAACGTCGCTGCTCGAGTGGAGTCCGCGACGCGCCGGACCGGGGACACGATCCTGATCTCGGAGCACACGCGAGCGCTGCTCTCCGAGACCTCGGCCGCCGGGGTGGAGGCGCGCCCACCCATGACGCTCAAGGGCAAGCGTGACGCGGTGTCGCTGTTCTCGCCGCCGCGCCGGGCTTTGCTCTCCGCCGGGACGCCGCCGGAGTAAGGGTTCAGCCGGCTCTCAGGCGAGCGTGGTTGGCTGTCGCGCATGCCGCACTTCTTCTGCCGCCTCAACCCCCCGCGCCCGACCTTCGCCACGGACATGACCGAGGCCGAGCAGCAGCTGATGGCTGCGCACGGCGAGCACTGGAGCCGCCTGCTGGAGGACGGCCGCGTCGTCGTGTTCGGCGTCGTGGGCGACCCCGCCGGGCCGTGGGGCGTGACCATCGTCGAGGCGGATGACGAGCGGGCGGCGCGGGCCTGGACGGATGCTGACCCGGTGATCGCCCGCGGCGACGGGTTCTCCTACGACGTCTTCCCGATGCCCAACGCCGTGACGGCGTCGCGCTGACGCTTCGCCGGGCGGGTCACGCCCCCAGCGGCCGCGATGCCCACCACTCGCGCAGCTCGGTGCAGCGCCCGTCGGCGGCGAAGTCCAGGACGAAGACGCCGTCGAGTTCCGTGGCGCTCGGGGTGCCGCTCTGCAGGACCGCCCGCCAGTTGACGATGTGGCGGTCGTCCTGGGTGCCGAGCAGATCCCAGTCGAACGAGACCTCGCCCTGCAGGGCCGTGGCCTGGTCCCAGCGCTCCGCGATCGCCGCCCGGCCCTCGACCGGGTCGAACGGCCCGAAGAAGTAGACGGCGCGCTCGGCGAAGAGGGCGCCCGCGGCGGCCCCGTCGTGGGCGGACCAGGCCGCGCCGTAGCGCTCGAGCCAGGACGTGACGTCGGTCATGGCCCGACGGTACCCATCGCGCGGCCCTGCGGAGAACCCGCACCGGGCCTGTGACCGACTGCGGATGGCGCTGCGCAGGCGGGCGGCCACGCTGCGGGGGTGTCCTGCGACGCGCGCGTCAGCACCGCGGTCGACCTGTACTGGATCCCGCTGGGAGCCGGAGGGCACTCCGTGCGCTTCAACGGGCGCGTCTTCGAGGCGCTGGCCGCGCTGCGCGCCCACCGCCGGCCCCGCGACCTGTACCACGCCGCACTGGTGGTCGCGGTCGACGGCGGGCGCCACACCATCGAGGTCGCGCCGTCGCCGGACGCCGCCGGGTCCCGGCGCGGCGTGGTCGCGACCGGGACGGTGGGCACCCGCCTGCTCGGCCGGTGGCGGCCGTTCCGCTACGAGGTGCGCTGCTGGCCCGGCGGGCGGATCCCGGACCTGTCCTTCGCGGTCGGCGGGCCCCGGCTGCTGTCGAGCGACCCCGCCACCGCGCGGCGCGTGCTGGCCGCGGTCCCGCGCGTCCCCCTGCCGGTGTGGGGCCGCGACGAGCTGCGCGCCGGGGAGATGTGGAACTCGAACTCGATGATCGCGTGGGTCCTCGATGTCGCCGGACTGCCCGCAGACCGCGTCGAGCCTCCGAGCCGCGGCCGCGCGCCCGGCTGGGACGCCGGCGTGGCGGTGGCACGGCGGCGCCTTGCGCCCGGGTCGTCGCACCCGCAGACTCCGGCGCTCACGGCCACGACCTGAGGAGGACGAGCATGCCCGCCGGGTTCCGCGGGGCCATCTTCGACGTCGACGGCGTGCTCGTCGACTCGCCGCACGAGCAGGCCTGGCGCGAGGCGCTGCGCGAGCTCATGGAGGGGCCGTGGGCCTCGATCCGCGACCGCACGACCTGGACGCCGGACGCCTTCACCGGCGAGCTGTACCGCGAGCGCGTGTCCGGGCGCCCCCGCATGGGCGGGGCGCGCGCCGCGCTGGAGCACTTCGGCGTCCCGGACCCCGAGGTGCGCGCCGAGGAGTACGCCGCGCGCAAGCAGGCGATGATCGTCCGGCTGATCGAGGAGGGCGAGATGCGCCCGTTCGCCGACGGCGTGCGGTTCCTGCGAGCCGTCAAGGACGCGGGGCTGCGCACCGTCGCCGCGTCGTCCTCGGAGAACGCTGCCCGCATCCTGCAAGGCATCGACGTGGGGGGCGCCACGCTGCTCGACCTCTTCGACGCCGACGTCTCCGGGCGTCGCGTCGCCCACGGCAAGCCCCACCCCGACCTGTTCCTCGCGGCGGCCGAGGCGGTCGGCGTCGCGCCCGCCGCGGCGGTGGTGGTGGAGGACGCGCCCGCCGGCATCCAGGCCGCCCGCAGCGGCGGCATGGGCGCCCTGGCCATCGCCCGCGCCGGCGACGAGGCGCTGCTGGCCGACGCCGGCGCCGACCTCGTCGTCACCGCCCTCGACCATGTCGACATCGCCGGGCTTGCTGCCGGGCGCCTCGCCACCCGGGCGTCCTGAGCCCCGGCCGCGCTACGCCGCCGGCGGCTGCGCCGCCACCGCGCCAGGGCGCAGCACCAGCGGGGTGCCCGGGTGCAGCACCCGGCGCTCGCCCCGGATGCCGAGCTCGACAGCCTCGCCGTCGTCGACGAGGTAGCGCTCCTCGTCGTGGCGCAGCTCGACGCGCAACTGGCGGTCGCAGAAACGCAGCGCGAACGACAGACCGTCCCAGGCCGCCGGCAGCCGCGGGTCGATCGTCAGCTCGCCGGCGCAGTCGCGCACACCGCCGAAACCGAACACGAGCGCCTGCCACACGCCGCCGGCCGCCGCGATGTGGACGCCGTCCGAGGCGTTGCCCGCCACGTCGGCCAGGTCGATGAGCAGCCCGAAGCGGAAGTACTCCAGCGCCCGCTCATCGTCACCCACCTCGGCCGCCACGATGCTCTGGACGCACGCCGACAGCGACGAGTCGCCGGTCGTCAGGCGGTCGTAGTAGGCGAAGTTCGCCCGCTTCTGGCGCTCGTCGAACTCGTCGCCGACCAGGAACATGGCCAGCACGACATCGGCCTGCTTGATGACCTGATGGCGGTAGATCACCAACGGGTGGTAATGGAGCATGAGCGGGAAGTGCTCCGGCGGGGTGGCGTCGAGGTCCCAGATCTCGCGCTCCAGGAAGGTCGAGTCCTGCGGGTGGATCCCGCGTGCCTCGTCGTACGGGACGTGCATGCGCCCCGCCGCACGCTCCCACCGCTCCACCTCGTCGGGCGCGAGCGCGATGTCGTGCACCAGCGCGGCGTACTCGGCCGGGCGCTCCGCCTCGAGGCGCCGGACCACCTGCGCCGCGTAGGCGAGGTTCAGCCGGGCCATGAGGTTCGTGTACGTGTTGTCGTTGACGACGGTCGTGTACTCGTCGGG
>DASPKC010000209.1:0-8226 GCA_035628295.1 Baekduia sp. | reverse complement strand
TGGGCTACACGATCTCGATGCCGCAGGAGGACAAGTTCCTCACCACGCGCGCCGAGCTGCAGGACACGATGGCGATGACGCTCGGCGGCCGCGCGGCGGAGGAGCTCGTCTTCGGCGAGATCACCACCGGCGCCTCGAACGACCTCGAGAAGATCACGGCGACCGCCAAGCAGATGGTCATGCGCTTCGGGATGAGCGAGAAGCTCGGCCCGCGCGTCTTCGGCCACGACCACGGCCAGCCGTTCCTCGGCCGCGAGTTCTCCTCCGAGCCGGACTACTCCGACGAGCTCGCCCGCGAGATCGACGACGAGATCCGCCGGATCGTCGAGTCCGCCCACCAGCGGGCCAAGTCGATCCTCAACGAGCACCGTGAGCAGCTCGAGCGCATCTCGCAGCTGCTGGTCAAGCGCGAGACGATCGAGAAGCACGAGTTCGAGGCGCTGCTCGAGGGCAAGTCCGAGGAGGAGGTCTTCGGCCCCGACGAGCCGGCCGACCAGGGCGACAGCCCGGTCCCCGGGCTGGCCCCGGAGCGCCCCGGCCGCGAGGCGCCCCGCCCGCTGCCGCGTCCCGGCCTGGCCGGCGCGGAAGCCCGGGGGCTCGACGCCCCCGAACGTCCCGAGCTCGCCTGAGGCACGCCTCGCCGCCGCCGGCGGCGTCATCGGCGCAGGCCCGTGCTGGCGCACTGTGCCTGCGTCTCTTCCTGGCCGGCGACGACGATCCGGGCCGCATCCGCCCTCGCCTGCCAGCCTCGCTGCGCCGCCCCGGCCTTCTGTGCGCCGACGCACCGTTCTTCGGTGCCCGGGATCACGGAACAGGCGCCCGGCCGGCGGGAAGCTTCTCCGCGTCGCCTCCGCATCGGGCGGGGGCACGGTTCTCGGGGGAGAGCAATGCGTACCACCAGGGGCATCCGGCGGGCCATCGGGCTCGCCACGCTGGCGGCGGCTGTGGCCGCGCCGGTCGCGCAGGCGCAGGTCGACGCCGAGGTCGACGCGGGCGCCGCGCAGGTCAGCAGCACGGGAGCGGGCACCGGGGTCCAGGCCGGTGACCAGGCGCGGGCGGGCACCGCGGGCGGCGGCACGGCCGCGCGCGTGCCGGGCGTCGCCGGCGCGAACGTCGCGCACAACGATCTCACCGTCGGCGCCGCCGACCTCGCGCACGTCGGGCTGACCGATCAGCTCGCGCTGCGCCTCGGCGGCACCGGCGTCGTGCTCGACGACCGCCTCGTCGGCGTCGAGCGGGGCTCGACCAAGGCCGGCGTCGACATCCGGCGCGGCAAGCGCTCGGTGCGGGTGAAGGTGCCGCTGGGCGACACGGTCGCGCCGGTCGGCGCGCAGAGCCGGCGCACCGCCGCGCGCACGTGCAAGACGCTCAAGCGCCAGCAGCGCCGGGGGATCCACCTCAACGGCCAGCAGCTGCGCCTGCTCGGAGCCTGCGGGCGCTGAGCCGCTGACGGACGGCCCGCCGGCCAGGCGGCGGGCCCGTCCGCGACTTCCGGGGGAGGAAGGCCCGCCGGGGCAGGCGGCGGGCAGGGTGACCGCGCCGGAGGGACGTCCAGGGTCCCTCGGGCGCGGTCGTGTGTAGCGTCCCGGCCGTGCCGGCCGCCGACCGCCCGTTCGCCGTCATGGGCGTGCTGAACGTCACGCCCGACTCGTTCTCCGACGGCGGCGAGTGGTTCGGGCGCGACGCGGCGGTCACGCACGGGCTCGAGCTCGTCCGCGACGGCGCGGCGATCGTCGACGTGGGCGGCGAGTCCACCCGGCCGGGCGCCCTGCCGGTGCCGCAGGACGAGGAGCTGCGCCGCACCGTGCCGGTCGTCGAGGCGCTCGCGCGCAGCGGCGCGACGATCTCAATCGACACGAGCAAGCCGGCGGTCGCCCGCGCCGCGCTCGACGCGGGCGCCACCTACGTCAACGACGTCACCGCGCTGCGCGGCGACCCTGCGATGGCCGCGCTGGTGGCCGAGCGGGGCGCGACCTGCTGCCTGATGCACATGCGCGGCGAGCCGCGCACTATGCAGCAGGACCCGCGCTACGACGATGTCGTGGCGGAGGTCAAGGGCTTCCTGGAGGACCGCGTGGCGTTCGCGGTCGGTGAGGGCATCGCCGAGGACCGCATCCATCTCGACCCGGGCATCGGGTTCGGCAAGGCCCTGGAGCACAACCTCGAGCTGCTGCGCCGCCTGGACGAGCTCGCCGAGCTGGGGTTCCCATTGGTGGTTGGCACCTCGCGCAAGTCGTTCATCTCGAAGCTCACCGGCGCGCCGGACGCGCGCTCGCGCCTGCCCGGGACGCTCGCGACGTGCGTCATGGCGCTCGAGCGCGGCGCGCGCATCTTCCGCGTCCACGACGTCGCGGAGACGGCGCAGGCCCTGACCGTGGCCGCTGCTACGTTGCGCGGCGATGGCGCCTGACCGCGACGACCGCGACGACGACGAGCCCGAGGACGACGAGTACGACGCCGACGTCGAGGAGGAAGGCGACCAGACCGAGGTCACGATCGAGGTCCGGGGCCTGTCGCTCTACACGCACCACGGCGTGACCGCGGCAGAGCGCGAGATCGGGCAGCGGCTGATCATCGACGTGCGGCTCGAGGTGGGCGACGTGGATGCCACGGTCACGGATCTCGTCGAGGACACCGTCGACTACGGCGAGGTCTGCAACGTCGTGTCGCTCGTGGCCCAGCAGCGGTCGTACAAGACGCTCGAGCGCCTGTGCTCGGCGATCGCCGACCGGCTCCTGGACCGCTACCCCGCCGAGGAGGTGTGGGTGAAGGCCGCCAAGCCCGAGCCTCCGATCCCGTTGCCCGTCGAGGAGGTGGCGGTCGAGGTCTGGCGCCAGCGCGGCACGGCCGAGGACGAGTGACCGGGCCGACCTTCGCGGCCGACACGGCCGTGGCGCCCGACGGCGCTTGCGAGATCACCGGCAACTGGAACGCTCCGACCGGGCCGAACGGCGGCTACCTCGCCGCGATCCTGCTGCGCGGGATGCAGCAGGCGGTCGGCGATCCGGCGCGGCCGCCGCGCTCGCTCACCTGCCACTACCTCCGCGCGCCGAAGCCGGGCCCCGCCCACGTCGAGACCACCATCGAGCGCACCGGGCGCTCGCTCACCACGGTCAGCGCGCGGCTGGTGCAGGACGGCCGCCCGGCCGTGCTGGGCCTCGGCGCGTTCTCGGGCGGCTACGCGCCCGCGGGCGAGTGGACGCTGCCGCCGCCGGAGGACTTCCCCGCCTTCGAGGACCTCGAGCCTGTCGAGCGCCACCCGAAGATGGCCCCGATCGCCCACCGCTTCGAGATGCGCTGGGCCGTGGGCGCGCTGCCGTTCACCGGCGGCCCGGAGGCGGTCAGCGGCGGCTGGCTGCGGCTGGCCGAGGAGCGTCCCCCGCTCGACGGCCCGCTCGTGGCGCTGCTGACCGACGCCTGGATGCCGGCGTCGTTCAGCCGGCTCAGCGCGCCGGCCCTGGCGCCGACGATCGACCTGACGATCCACTTCCGCGCCCCGTTGCCGCTGGCGGACACCGACGCCGAGGAACCGGTCCTGCTGCTGTTCCGCACGCGCCACGCCCAGGGCGGGTTCGCCGAGGAGGACGGCGAGGTCTGGACGCGCGACGGGCGGTTGCTGGCGATGAGCCGGCAGCTCTCGCTGCTGCGCTGAAAGTCTCCCACGCGGCAGCGCCGGAGGCGTAGCCTCGCGCCGACCGGTGGTGTGGAAACGACGACAAGGAGGCCGGTCATGCAGCAGTTCGTGATCCTCCGCCGCAACGGCTGGCGCGACGGACCGGACCTGGAGGCCGCGGCGGCGCGGTCGACCGAGGCGGGCGACCGGCGCGGCGACGTGCGCTGGATCCGCAGCTACGTCCTGCAGGAGGGCGGCGGCGGCCTCGGCACCGTGTGCGTCTACGAGGCCGAGAGCGAGGAGGCCATCCGCCAGCACGCGGACGAGGCCGAGCTCGCGGTCTCGGAGATCATCCCCATCGCCGACACGGTGGTGGTCCGCCCGGACCCGGTCGCGGCGGCGTGAGCGGCGCGGTGGGCCCTAGGGTCCACCGCGATGATCGGGTACCTGGGCCTGGGATCGAACCTCGGCGACCGCCGCTCGCACCTGCAGGCGGCGGTCGACGCGCTGCCGGCGCACGGCGTCGAGGTCCTGGCCTCGTCCTGCACCTACGACACCGACCCGGTGGGGGAGGTGCTCGAGCAGCCGGCCTTCCTCAACGCGTGCATCCGCATCGCGACGGCGCTTGGGCCCGAGGAGCTCCTCGACGCGTGCAAGGCGGTGGAGCGCGAGCACGGCCGGACCCTCGCGGGCGAGGCGGGCTACGTACGCCACGGGCCCCGGCCGATCGACGTCGACGTCCTGCTGCTCGGCGATCTGGAGCATCGCTCCGGGCGCCTGGTGCTGCCCCACGAGCAGGTCGCCGCGCGGCGTTTCGTGCTCATCCCGCTGCTGGAGCTCGACCTGGACCTGCGCACCCCGGACGGCGTCGTCCTCGTCGACCGGCTCGCGGCGCTGCCGGTCGACGAGGGCGTGCGGCGTGCGGGACCGCCCCTGACTACGCCCTGAGCGCCGTCAGCAGGCCATCCATCGCTGACAGCGCCTGCTCGCGCGCGGCGGGCGGGTCGGGCGACCGGGCCACCCACATCGCCATCTCGTCCAGCGCCCCCGCCAGCAGGTGGGCCAGCGGCTCGACGGGCTGTTCGCGGACGGTGCCGGCCTCCATCCCGGCGCGCAGGCCGGCGACGATGATGCCCAGCCCGTAGCGCATCCCGATCTCTCGCCAGCGCTCCCAGCCGAGCACGGCGGGTGCGTCGAGCAGGACGATGCGCTCGACGTCCGGCGCCGCGCAGGCGTCGAGGAACGCCCGGCCGCCCTCGCGCAGCGCGTCGACGGGGTCGGACACGCCTGCTGCGGCGACCTCCGCTCCCACGGCCTCCAGCACGGCCGCCTCGACGGACTCGAACACGGCCTCGAACAGCGCGGCCTTGTCCTGGAACTGGTGGTACAGGGCGCCGCGCGTGACGCCGGCGGCGCGCACGAGCTCCTCCGTCCCGACCGCGGCGAAGCCCCGGTCGCCGAAGAGCCGGCGCCCGGCGTCCACGAGCGCCGCGCGGGTGGCGGCGCTGCGCTCGGCCTGGCGGGAGGGAACGGGATCCTTGTCTTGCATACAGGCTGCATGTATGTTGCGTGCAGTCTGTACGTAACCTAGCCGACCGGGAGGACGCCGACGTGCCGGACATCACGCTGTCGCAGGGGACGATCACCTACGAGGACGAGGGCTCGGGCCCGCCGGTCGTCTTCGTCCACGGGTTCCTGGTCGACGGGGACCTCTGGCGCGAGACGGCGGCGCAGCTGCGCGGCCGCGCCCGCTGCATCCGCCCGACTCTCCCGCTCGGGGCCCACCGCCGGGCCATGGGAGCGGCGTTCGACGCCTCGCCGCGCGGGGTCGCGCGCCTGCTGCTCGAGTTCCTCGACGCGCTCGGGCTCGAGGACGTGACGCTCGTGGGCAACGACACCGGCGGCGCCATCTGCCAGTTCGCGATCGACGAGCGCCCGGACCGTGTCGCGCGCCTCGTGTTGACCAATTGCGACGCGTTCGAGCGCTTCCCGCCGCCGCCCTACAACGGGCTGACGCTCCTGCCGCGGATCCCGGGTGCCGTCGCCCTGACCGCCCTGACGCTGCGGGTCGGACCCCTCCAGCGGCCCGCCTTCGTGCCGCTCTCCAAGAAGGGGATCCCGGCGGCGCAGCTCGCGGCCTGGCACCGCCCGTTCACCCGCGACAAGGCGGTGCGGGCGGAAACCGCGCGGTTCCTGCGGGCGGTCGACCCCGGTGACCTGCTCGACGTCGCGGCCCGGCTGCGGCGCTTCGGCGGCCCGGTGCGGATCGTGTGGGGCACGGCGGACCGGTTCTTCCGCCTCGCCGACGCGCGCCGGCTCGCCGCGGCCTTCCGCGACGCCGAGCTGGTGGAGGTGCCCGGCGCGCGGACGTTCGTGCCGTGGGACGAGCCCGGCCGCCTGGCCGACGAGATCGCCGGCCTGCTCGCCGCGGCGCCTACGCGGCCTGCAGCAGCCCTGGCGGGGTCGAGCCCTTCATCGGGCTGAGCCACTTGTGCGCGAGGTCCGCCGCCGGGCGGCCCTCGAACATCGGCCGGACGTCGCCGAACGTGATCAGCAGCCGCAGCGACGGCGCGATCTGCAGGTCGGCGGCGTTCGGCTGGTCGCCGCCGAGCACGCCGTCGGCGATCCAGCCGTCGATCCGGTCCAGGTGCGCCGGCATCGCCCGCAGGTCACCGCGCACCGCCTCGTCGGTCGCCCCGTTGAGACGCTTCTCGATCGACGTGATCGCCGGCGCCATGAGCTTGAGGACCGGCATGGGGATCGGCGGCAGCTTCGAGCCCTCCTGGTAGGCGGGCATGCAGTCCGGCCGCTGGGCCAGCGCCGGCCAGATGAGGTGCCGCACGACGCCCTGGAGGACCTCGTCGCCCCAGAGCTCGGCCTCCTCGATCTTCGCCCGCTCCTGGGCGGTGCGCCCGTAGAGCGGCGGCTCGGGCACGAGCTCGTCGAGGCGCCGCAGGATCGCGCGCGAGCCCTGGAGCTTCTCGCCGTCCTCGAGCTTGAGGCCCGGGACGGTCCGAGCACCGAAGAGCGGTCGCATCAGCGCGGCGTGCATGGGTGGGGGGAACTCGACGGTCTTGTACGCGATCCCCTTGAGCTTGAGGGCCTCCTCGACCGTGGTGCAGGGGTGGGAGCCGTGGACGACATAGAGCTTGGCGGGCATGGACGCCGACCTTAATCGGTGGGCGTGGGGTTGCCGTTGTCCGCGCGCCACAGCACTAGGCTCACGCCCCGTGCTCCTCGTCGTCGACGTCGGCAACACCCAGACGCACTTCGGCACCTACGACGGCGACGAGCTCGTCGAGCACTGGCGGTTCGCCACCGTCCGGACGTCGACCGCGGACGAGCTGGGGGCGGCCCTGCGCAACCTGCTGGAGCTGCGCGGCGTCGGCATGGCGGACCTGACGGCCTCGATCGTGTCGTCCAGCGTCCCGCAGCTCGAGCCGGAGTGGGTCGAGATGGGCCGCCGGTACCTCGGCCACCGGCCGCTGGCGGTGGGGCCGGGTCTGCGGACCGGCATGGCCATCCGCATCGACAACCCGCGCGAGCTGGGGGCCGACCGCCTCGTCAACGCCGTGGCGGCGTTCGAGGACCTGGGCGGCCCGTGCATCAGCGTGGACTTCGGGACGGCCGTGAACTTCGACGTGGTCAGCACCGGCGGCGAGTTCCTCGGCGGGGTGATCGCCCCGGGGGTGGAGATCTCGCTGGAGGCGCTCACGAGCCGCGGCGCCAAGCTCCCGCGCATCGACCTCGCGCCGCCGCGCAGCGCGATCGGCAAGTCGTCGGTCGACGCGATCCGCTCCGGCGTGATCTACGGGTTCGCCGGTGCGGTCGACGCGATCATGGGGCGCCTGCAGGAGGAGCTCGGCGAGGAGGCGGCGTCGGTCGCGACGGGCGGGCTGGCGGAGCACATCGTCCCGCACTGCACGGCGATCGAGACGATCGACGACCTGCTGACGCTCAAGGGCCTCAAGCTCCTGCACGAGCGCAACTCGGAGTAGCGGCGCCCGTCAGGCGGCGGCGAGCGCGCGGGCGACGGCCTCGGCGACCGTCGCGGCCTCCGCCACGGTCCCGAGGTCGACGTTCTCGGGGACGTCGGACATGAGGTGGTAGTTCGACAGCATCTTGGCGTCGTCCAGTGACACGAGCGTGGCGGTCGGCAGCGGGATGCGGCTGGCGATGACGCCGTCGGTGCTCGATCGCGCGCGCATGCCGCGGCGCATCGGGACGCCGGCCGCGGCGGCACAGCGGGCGACCAGGTCGCGGAACGCGGGGTCGGTGTAGTCCTCCATCCACAGCGGACCCTCGCCCTCGAGCATCACGAGGTGCGGCGACCCGACGGTGTCGAGGTTCAGCACCCAGGTGCGGTCCTTGGGCAGGGGGGCGAGAAGGCGCGGGGCGAGGCCGCGGATGCCCTCCTGCAGCGTCTCCTCGGCCCCGGCGGAGACCAGCAGGACCCGCAGGCCGCGCAGTGGGCGCTCGCGCACGGCGCGCGCCAGCGCCACGAGACAGGCGCAGGCGCTGAGGTTGTCGTTGGCGCCGGGGACGTGCGGGCTGCGGACGATGTCGGCCATCGCGGCGCCGCTGAGCCCGGCGAGCAGGCCGCCGGCGACGGC
>DASPKC010000208.1:0-2917 GCA_035628295.1 Baekduia sp. | reverse complement strand
ACCTCGGGGTGGGACCACACGAAGCGGTCGGCGCCGTCGAGCAGCTCGCACAGGTGCGCGTGCGTCGACGCGACCGCAGCGATCGCCACGACGGCTCGCTGCCACTGGTCGTGGTGCGCGACCTCGGCCGCGCTCACCGAGCACCGCTGGCGCAACCCCTCGACGATCGGCCGCACCACGGCGCGCTTCGCCTTCAGCGAGCGCGCCGTGGGGATGTGGAGGTCGTACTCGACCGCTGCCGCGTGCACCGGCGGCGAGGCTACGTGCGCGGGATCTCCCGCTCCTCGTAGGTCTCGATGATGTCGCCGGGCCGCAGGTCCTGGAAGTCGGACAGGCCGATGCCGCACTCGTAGCCCGCCTGCACCTCGCGGGCGTCGTCCTGGAACCGCTTGAGCGACGAGACCGTGCCCTTCCAGATGATCGTGCCCTCGCGCAGGAACCGGACCTTCGAGTTCCTGGTGATGACGCCGTTGAGCACGTAGCAGCCGGCCACCTTGCCGATGCGCGGGACCGAGAAGATCTCTCGGACCTCGGCGTCGCCGGTGACGACCTCTTCGTACTCCGGTGCGAGCAGGCCGAGCATCGCCTGCTCCACGTCCTCGATGACCTTGTAGATGATCTCGTAGGTGCGGATCTCGACGCCCTCGTCGCTCGCGAGGTCGCGCGCCTTGCGATCGGGACGGGTGTTGAACCCGATGATCGTTGCGCCGGTCGTCGCCGCCAGCTGCACGTCGGCCTGGCTGATCGCGCCGACGGCGCGGTGCACGAACTGCACCTTCACCTCGTCGCGCTCGAGCTTGCGCAGCGACTCGCTGACCGCTTCGAGCGAACCGGTGACGTCGGCCTTGAGGATGACGTTGAGGGTGGCGGCCTCGCCCTTCTGGATCTGCTCGAAGATGTCCTCGAGCTTCACGCCGGCCTTGATGGCGGACGCGTCGGCGGCGATGTTGCGGATCCGGGCGTAGGTGCCCCGCGTCTCGCCCACACGGCGGGCGATCTTCTCGTCCGGCGCCACCACGAAGTCGTCCCCGGCCTCGGCGACCTCGGAGAGGCCGAGCACCTGCACCGGCTGGGACGGCCCCGCCTCCTTGATGTTCTCGCCGCGGTCGTTGAGCAGGGCGCGCACCTTGCCGTACGCAGGACCGGCGACCATCGGGTCGCCAACCTTGAGGTTGCCCCGCTCGACGAGCACGGTCGCGACCGGGCCGCGCCCGACGTCGAGCAGCGCCTCGAGGACCGTGCCGTAGGCGCGGCCGTCGGGGTTCGCCTGGAGCGACTCCGCGAGCTCGACCTCCGCCACGAGGTTGATCGTCTCGAGCAGCTCGTCGATGCCGATCGACTGCAGCGCTGAGATCTGGACGACGGGCACGTCGCCACCCCACTGCTCGGGCACCAGCTCGTGCTCGGTGAGCTGCTGCATGACGCGGTCGACGTTCGCGTTCTCGCGGTCGATCTTGTTGATCGCGACGATGATCGGGACCTCGGCGGCGCGCGCGTGCGCGAGCGCCTCGACCGTCGTCGGCATCACGCCGTCGTCAGCCGCGACGATGAGGATCACGATGTCGGTCACGTCCGCGCCGCGCGCCCGCATGGCGGTGAACGCCTCGTGGCCCGGCGTGTCGATGAACGTGATCGTCCTGCCGTCCTTCTCGACCTGGTAGGCGCCGATGTGCTGCGTGATGCCACCGGCCTCGCCGGCGACGACGTTCGACTCGCGGATGCGGTCGAGCAGCAGCGTCTTGCCGTGGTCGACGTGGCCCATGATCGTGACGACCGGCGACCGCGGGCGCAGGACCGACGGGTCCTCGTCTTCGGCGTCCATGACGTCGAGCAGCTGCTGCAGCCCGACCTCGGCCTCCTCGCCGGGGTTCACGAGCTTGATGTCCGCGCCGATCTCGGCCGCGAACAGCTCGATCATGTCGTCGCTGAGCGTCTGGGTCGCGGTGACCATCTCGCCCTGCTGCATGAGGAACCGCACGACGTCGGCTGCGCTGCGGTTCAGCTTGGGACCGACGTCCTTGGCCGTCGAGCCGCGCTCGATGACGACGACGCCCTCGGGGACCGGCGCGCTCGTCGGGGTGTAGTTCGGCATGCCCTGCGGCATGAGCTCTTCACGGTTGCGACGCCGGCGTCCGCCACGCCGCGGTGGGCGGCGCTGCTGACCGAACGGCGGGCGACCGCCGCCGGGACCGCCGGGGCGGCCACCGGGACCACCGCCGGGACCACCCGGACCGCCGGGACCCTGGCGGTAGCCGCCACCGGGACCACCGGGGCGGCTGAAGCCGCCGCCGGGTCCACCGGTGCGGTTGAAGCCGCCGCCGGGGCCACCGGGACGACCGCCGGGACCACCGGGACCGCCGGGGCCGCGGCCGCCGGGCGGCGGCGGGATCGGGCGACCCGACGCCGAACGGGGCGGGCCGGGCGGGGGCGGGATCGGCTTGCCCGACGCCGAGCGGGGCGGCGCGGGACGGGCGCCCGGAGCACCGGGCGGGCCGGGACGCGCCCCGGGCGGGGGCGGCATCGGGCTGCGGCCGGGCGGCGCGCCGGGCGGACGCGCACCGGGCGGCGCCTGGCGGGCCGCGGCCGGCGGCGCGCCTGCGGGCTGGCCGTCACCGCGGGTGCCACCCCCGGGCGCCGGCGGGGCGGGTGGGCGGGTGCCGGGCGCCGGCGGGCGGGCGCCGGGGGCGCCGACCGCAGGGCGGGGCGGCAGCGGCCGATCGCGGCTCGGGAGCTCGACCGGGGGCTGCTCGGAGGCCTTGCCCGACTGGATGATGCGGTGGGGCGTGGGCGCCGGGGCGGCCGGGGTGGCCGGGTCGGCCGACGCAGCCGGGGCGAGCGGACGATCGCCCGCGGGCGCGGGCGGCTCGGCCGGGGCCGTCGTGGCGCCACCGGCGGCCGGCGCCAGCGGGTCGCCCGC
>DASPKC010000207.1:0-4658 GCA_035628295.1 Baekduia sp. | reverse complement strand
TGTTCCCGCTGCCGCGGTGGGTCCCCCGCCCGCTGGACCGGCGCGGGCGCCGGGCGGACGCGGCGCTCGACGCCCACCTCGCGTCCGTCGTCGCCCGCCGCCGCGCCGCGCCGGTGGCGCACACCGACCTCCTCGACGTCCTGCTCGGCGCCCGCTACGACGACGGAGCGCCGCTGGAGGACCACAAGATCCGCACCGAGATGCTGTTCCTGGTCATCGGCGGCCACGAGACCACTGCCGCGGCGCTGGCCTGGACGTTCGCGCTGCTGGCGACGCATCGCGATGTCGCCGACCGCGCCCGCGACGAGGTGGATGCGCTGGGCGGCGGCGCGGTGGGACCGGCAGACCTGGAGCGTCTGCCGTTCGTGCGCGCCTGCTTCGACGAGGCGTCGCGCCTGCAGGGCGGGCTGGTGTTCAACCCCAAGCGCGCGGTGACCGACGACGAGATCGGCGGCTGGCGCATCCCCGCCGGCACGACCGTCCTGCACTCGAACCTGGCGCTGCACCGCGACCCGCGCTTCTGGGGGCCCGACCCCGAGACGTTCCGGCCCGACCGCTGGCTGGAGGGGCCCGTCGAGGGCGCGGTCTTCCAGAACTTCGGCCGCGGGCGGCGGATGTGCCTGGGCAAGCGCTTGGCGTACATCGAGGCCGTGCTGACGCTGGCCACCGCGTTTCAGCGCTACCGCTTCGAGCCCCCACCCGGGTGGCGGCCCGAGCACCAGTACCGGATGTCGATGGGCGTCAAGGGCGGCGTGAGGCTGAAGCTGTGGCGACGCTAGCGACACGGGCACGGGCG
Organism: Baekduia sp.; assembly: GCA_035628295.1. Lineage (GTDB taxonomy): Bacteria > Actinomycetota > Thermoleophilia > Solirubrobacterales > Solirubrobacteraceae > Baekduia. The sequence continues at coordinate 3,862 of DASPKC010000207.1, read as the reverse complement.
GTCGCGGCGACCGCCCCGGTGTTGGCGCGCGTCGTGACGCTCGCCGCCGTCGATCGCGTGCGCCCGGCGTCCTCCGACGACCCGGCGTGGGTCCCGCCGCGCGCGGAGGCGATCACCCCCGGCTGGATGACGGCCGCGCTGTGCCGCGAGCACCCGGGCGCCGTCGTGACCGCGGTCCGCCCCGGCGACGGCTCGTCGGGGACGACCGCCCGCCGGCGCCTGCACCTCGACTACAACGACGTGGGCCGCGCCGCCGGCCTGCCGGCGACGGTGTTCACGAAGGCGACGCCGTCGGTGACGCAGCGCATCACGCAGGCGGTCACCGGGCCGGTGGAGGCCCGCTTCTACCTCCACCTGCGCCCGCACCTGGACATCGAGGCGCCGCGGGCGTACCACGGCGCCGTCGACGACCGGCGCATGACCGCGATCACGATTCTCGAGGACCTCGTCGCGACCAAGGACGTGACGTTCCTGAACCCGACGACGCACGTCGACCGCGAGGCGGCCGAGCAGCTCGTCACCTCGCTGGCGCGGGTGCACGGCACGTTCGCCGGCACGCACCCGCCGTTCCTGAAGTCCTACGGGCGCCACTGGCAGGACGCCTTCGGCCTCGTCGACGTCGAGCGCTACTTCCTGCGCTGCTTCGACGAGGCGGGCGACCTCCTGCACGCCGACGTGGCGCGGCAGGGCGAGCGCTGCTGGCGCGGCCTGCTGTCCAGCATCGCGCTGCACGACCGCCTGCCGGCGACCGTCATCCACAACGACGTCCACCTGGGCAACTGGTACCGGACGGCCGACGGGCGGCTGGGGCTGTGCGACTGGCAGGCCGTGGTCTGCGGCCACTGGTCGCGCGACGTGGCCTACGCGCTGGCGACGACCCTCACGGTCGACGACCGGCGCGCCTGGGAGCGCGACCTCGTCGCGCGCTACGCCGAGGATCTCGCCCGGGCCGGCGGCGACCCTGTCACGCCCGACGAGGTGCTCCTCGCGTACCGCCGCCAGCTGTGGGGCGCGCTGGGCTACTGGGCGCCCACGTTCAGCCCGCCGCGCCTGATGCCCGCCGACATGCAGCCCCGCGAGATCTCCGGCGAGATGCTGCGGCGGATCACCACGGCGTGCGCGGACCTGGACGCGTTCGCGGCGGTCGAGCGCGGCGGCTGAGGCCGGCGGCGGCGCGTCCGGTCGGGGGATCTCGTCGACCGCAAGGCGGGCGCGGGCGCCGAGGTCCGCGGCTGCCCAGCCGCGCGGAGCTGCGCACCGAGACCGTCATGCGCCCGCGCGACGCGTTCTTCGCCGAGACCGAGCACGTCAAGCCCGGCGACGCCCCGGGGCGCGTGTGCGCGGAGATGGTCACCCCGTACCCGCCCGGGACCCCGGCGCTGGCGCCCGGCGAGGTCATCACCGAGGCGCTCGTCGGCTACCTCGAGGAGATCGCCTCGCTGCGGCCGCGGCCGCGCCGTGCTGACCGTGAGGCGCTCCGCCTGCGCCGATGGGCGCGGCGCGACCCGGCCCGCGCCCGTACCGCCGACTGCGTCGTCCTGCACCCGCTGGCCGGGCGCCAGGTGACGCAGTCGGGCGGGGCAGGGATCCTTCCGGTCTGCGGACCCGGCCGGCAAAGAGCCCAGGCGGTGACCATCGCGACTCACGCCGCAGCGCCGCCCGGGACGCGCCGCGCGACCCGCGCGGCCGGAGGGCGGCCTAGCCCGTGACCCGCGCGTGCCACAACGCGCCGGGCGTCTCGCCGTCCTTGACCCAGCCGTAGAGCAGGTCGGCGCCGCCCGCGCGCGCCTCGAGCGCCCAGTGATCGGAGCTCAGCACGGGCGGGCGCGCGTCCGATGGCGGGCGATACGTGCGCCGCCGGCCGCTCAGCGCCGCGGGATCGGCCGTGCGCAGCGCCGAGAGGCGGTCGTTCTCGTCCCAGGCCAGCCACAGGTGGCCGCCGGCCGGCTCGGCGCTGACGAACGCGCGGCGCACGCCGCCGCCGGGCCGCGCGACGGACGCCGACCCAGGCGCGCCCGCACGCCAGAGACGGACGGTCCTGCCGTCGTCGGTGACGTACGCCAGGAACACGCCGTCGGCGCCGCGCCAGCCGCTGAAGGCGAGCTCCTGACCCAGCGGCGGGTCGACGCGGCGGCCGTCGCCCCACGTCGAGCCGGGCGCCTTGAGCAGCGGGCCGGCGGGCGCGCCCGTGGCGGGGTCCAGCCGGCGGGCGAAGAGCCCGATCTCCGGGCAGTCCCACTGGACCCAGGCCAGCCACAGCTCGCCGGAGGCGCCGTCCTGGGCCAGGCGCGGGTTGGTCGTGTAGCAGTCGGGGAGCTCGGGCAGCGGATCCTGCGGCGCGCCGCCCTCGCCGCGGTGCACCGTCGCGCGGCCGGCGTTGGGCGCGACGGTCATGAGCGTCCCGTCGGTCAGGACGAGCGCCTCGGGCTGGCTGACGTACGTGTAGCCCCGCTCGGCCACCGTGCCGGCAATCGACCAGGCGCCGTCGCCGCCGCGGGCGTAGCGGTAGATGCCGTTGCGCTCGCCGCTGAGCTCGGCGGTCAGCGCGCCGAGGCCGAACGGGCCGCCGGTGATGAGCCGCGGCGCCGTCTCCGTGGGGGCCACCGCCTCGGCGCCGCCCTCGGCGCCGTCCGGCCCGATGGGCACGTGCCGCGCACCCCCCGGCCGCGCGGAGAACGCGAGATGCAGCGCGCCGTCGGGCGTCCCGAGCAGATCCAGGCCGCCCACGCGGTCGGCGCCGGTGCGCAGCGCGGTCCACGCGATCTGGCCGGCCTCCTGCACGGCCAGCGCGTCGTCGGCGAACACCGGGTCACCGGTGAGCGCCACGTCGAGGATGCAGTCCTCGAGCGGCCCGGGCTCCGTGACGCCGCGCCCGCGGCAGATCCGCTCGGCCGCCGCGCGGCGCTCGCGGGCGAGGTCGGCCGGGTCGACCGGCTTGGTCGGCCGCTTGCGATCGGTGTAGGAGCGCGTCGACCGGCCGGGCTCGTAGATGAGCAGCGACTCGCTCTGCTTGAGCCGCCACGCCTCGCCGACCTGCTCGTAGAGGCGGTCGAAGAACGGCTTGTCGAACTCGCCCTCCACCCGCGAGAAGCCGCCGCCGAGGTCGCGCACCCGGTAGGGGATCGCGCGGTTGTCGCGATCGGCGAGGTCGTTGCCCGGGTCGCCGTCGAAGCGGCCCAGCACGCCGGTGACGGTGCCCGCGCGCGCGGCCGCGAGCTGCGCGCTCGCCGCCACGCCCCAACGCCCGACGGAGCGCACGATGAACTCCGAGCCGTCGCTCCACGTGGCGGTCACTCGGCCGTCGGCGTCGCGGACCAGCGTCCCCCCGGTCAGCGGCTGGGCACGCCCGGGCGCGAGCTCGAGCGGCCGGCCGTCGACGCGGACCTCGAGCGGCATCCCGGGAGCCTCGGCCTTCGACACGTTGACGCGCGTGCGCCCCACCCGCAGGGCGAACTGGGTGTTGACCGTGACGTTCTTGTTCGTCCGCAGCGGCTCCTGGCGCGCCTGGATCGCGAGGTCGCCGCTGCGCGAGCGCGCCAGCCAGAACTCGCCGACGGCCTGGAAGTCGAAGAACAGCCCGTCCCAGGACACCATGTGCGGGTCGCCGTTGGTCGACGCCGCCCGCGAGGGCTGGTCCTCGTCGCGGTCGCGGCAGAACCGCTTGAGCGGCAGGTAGGTCACCTCGGCCTCGCCGCGCTCGGCGCCGCCGGTCAGGGCCAGCTTCAGGCCCTGCGCGTCGACCTGCTGGAACGGCGGCAGCGAGCTGCGCTTGCCGGGCGGGCAGACGCAGCGACCCAGGCAGTACACCTGCGTGCCCACCGGCCCGAGGTCGGTCCTGCCGCCCACCCGCAGGCTCCCGGCG
>DASPKC010000206.1:0-3625 GCA_035628295.1 Baekduia sp. | reverse complement strand
ACCGGGTGGATGGCCACGATCCTGGTGGGGTGGACGAGCAAGGGGTCCCCGGGGCGGCCGGCGTCGTAGTCCTCGTCCTCCGAGACCTCACCCTCGAGTTCGACGATGTGGTCCCCATCGAGGTTGGGGGACCGGCTGCGGAAGTAGCGCCGGAGGTCCTCGATGGAGCGGCACACCGACACCCCGCGGCGGACGTCGTCGTACTCGCCGCGGCCGTCGCACTGGGGGCACGGGAGCTCGCCCTCGTCACCGTTCACCATGCCGTCGCCCCTGCAGCGGGGGCAACGGACCGTCGCGTCACCCACCCACAGGCGGGAGATGTGGTGGGCGCCGACGAGGGCCTCGAGGGGGCGGCTGGCTGGCTGGACGCGGAAGTAGGTGGACATCGGGGGCCTCTCGGTTCGTCGCGGGCCCCATCGCCCGCTGACACCTATACTCTATGGTAACCGGTACCGGTTAGCAAACATGGTGCGCATGATCGACGGCACGGATCTTGCGCGGCCGGAGCCACCGGTCACAGTGACCGATCCCAGCGGTCACACACCCTCGGGCACGGTCACGCGCTCAAAAAGTGGCGTTAGAAGGCGGCGTCATCCGTACATCAAGTAGTCCCGCCGGGCCTACGGTTCGCCGCCGTCCTCCTCCGCGATCGGCCGAGCTCCGGAGATGTGACCGCCGACCTGTGACCGGACGGCCGAGAGCTCGATCACCTGGCCCGGGCGCTGCCCAAGGCCGGCGCGGTGCACCAGATCGCGGAGGGATGCTTCGGTGGGGCGCACGTAGGACGTCAGCATCACCTGCACCGAGTGCCCGGTAATCTTCGCGGCCGACGCCGGGTCTGCGCCAGCGCCGAGCAGCGACATCACCGCGAGGCGCCGGATCCCGTGGCACGTGAAGCGCTCGATGCCTAGCCGAGCACAAGCGCGCTCGATCGCCTTGTTCACGTAAACGGGCAGCATGCGGGGCCACATGTGCCCGGTCGCGCTGCGCGCCGCCCGAGCCGCGAACACAGCCGCCGCCCTGCCGGACACGGGGACCCACCGCTCGCCGGTCTTGCCCCGCCGCCCGAGCTCGAGGTCGCGGCCGTGGAGACGGATCGCGCTCCTGGCGGGGTCCCAGTCCTCACCGCGGGCGGTGATGAGCTCCCCCACGCGCGCCCCCGTGCCGACGAGCGCCACGAGGAGGTCCCGACAGTCCTCGGACTGGACCCTGTCCACCACGCGCCACACCTCCGCCATGGTCGGCGTGTAGTGGCAGTAGACGTGCTCGGTCTCGCCCCGCAGCGCCCGCAGGCGGGGGCTCGCGCAGTGGCCGCGGTCGGCACCCCACCGCGTCGCGGCGCGCAGGACAGCGACCAGGCGGACGCACGTGCGGGCCGCGACCCCGTCGGCGCGCCACTGCCGGAGGGCCTGTTCGGCGTGCCGCTCCGTGAGCGAGTGCGCGAGGACCTCGCCGATCGCCCCGACCCAGGCCTCGGCGTCCCGCTCATAGATGACCAGGGTCCGGGGGGCGATCTCACGGGCCGCCACACGAGTCCGCTGGACCTCCACCCACCGGGTCAGCAGATCGGCGACGGTATGGACGGATCTTGCGGCCGCGGAGCGTGCCGGGAGCCCCGTGGTCACGAGGCGCGAGAGCTGCGCCTGGACCTCCTCCCGCGTCGCCCAGGCCTCCGGCAGCGTCACCGCCGCCCGGTCCCCGCCCGTCCGGCGCGCCCGCCAGTACCACCGACCGTCCTCCCGGGGCCCCCGCGCTACGCTCGCTCGGACCCCAGCATTCTCCACGGGTTTCGGTCGTGCCATAGCCTAGAGCCTCCAGCCACGCGCCCCATGGCGCGACAGTCGCCCGGGCGCCCTCGGGAGCGTACGCCCCTCGAGGGCGGTGCGCGCGTACCCACCGCTCGCACCGCGCCAGCGCGTAGGCGACCTCGTCGGCCGTCACCGGCGTCGACGGGGCGGCGCAGAGCGCGGCGCGGGCGGCGAGGCGAGCGGGGTCGGTGCTCACGATGGCGCAGCGCTGCGGTCGAGCCGCTCGATCTCGGCGATGATGAGCGCGGCGGCGATGACGAGCTGCCGGCGACGGTCGTGGCGCCACCGCAGGGGGTGAGCCCAGTCCGGAGCCCGGATCGGCTCGGGGGGAGGCAGGACGGGCGTGTGCGGGCAGAGCGCCTCACGGCAGCCGCACGGCGGCGGCGGCGCTTGCGGGTGCGCCAGGACCGCCGCTGTCGCGGCGAGCGCGCCATTGGTGTGCTCGTCGTCGTGCTCGTCGCCCCATTTCTGGCGCTGGCGCTGACGCTCGGCCACAACGTCAGCCGCCGCGCCCGTGAGCATGACCAGCGCCAGATCGCCGCTCACGGCCGCACCCCACGCGCCACCCGGGCGATCGTCTCCGCGGCGGCGGCGATGCGTTCGAGGGGGTCGGGGCGGACGGCGGCGGCGCGCTCACACTGGCCGCACATGCCGGACGGGCGGAGCGCCTCGGACGACTCGGGCTCGGCAGACTCGCCGCACCGAACGCACTCGATGGCCGCGAGCTGCTCGTGCAGGTCGCGGGCCTCGACGTGAGAGCGGCGCCAGCGCTCGATCCAGTCGCGGATCTCGGCGACCCGCTGCCCCTGCCACCGGGTGCGGCCCTCGCCGCCGAGGCCGAGCGCCTCGTCGATGGCGGCGAACTCGGCGCGGGCCTCGGCGAGCTCCGCGCAGAGCCGCCCGCGGTCCTCGACGAGCCCTCGCACCGCATCCTCCAGGGACGCGTACCCATCGACAAGCGGCCCGAGAGCGGCGCGGATCTGCTGGAGGCGGTGCAGTGCGTGGTCGCGCATCTTGCGGGCATCCTCCAGAGCGCGCTGGGCCCCGGCGAGGTCCACGGATCGGGAGTCGAGCACAAAGCCCTCGCAGTCGCACGGGTCGCCCTCGCCGAGCCTGTCTCCCCATCCCCGCGAACACTCGCCGGTGCCGTCGAGATGGTTCCAGCGCGGGTGACCGCAGGCGCAGGGGCAGAGGTCGCAGAGGTCAGTCGGAGGCGGGCGGTCGGCGGTGGTCATGAGGCCATCCGCATGCGCAGTTCGGCGGCGCAGCGGCGATAGGCCTGCGCCAGTTCGGTCTCGACGAGGCGCCTCGCGGCGCTCTCGCGGCTCATCGGTGCGCCCGCAGCTGACGCCGCGCGTCGGCGAGCGTGATCCCAGCGAGGAGGGCCAGCATGTCGGCGACGAGGATGTCGCTCGCGTGGGTCTCGGTCACCACGTACGCGCTCAGGATCAGCTGCTCGCGGTCGAGCACGGTCTCGAGCGGCTCGCCGAGCTCCTCGTCGGACACCTCGCAGAGCTGCGCGAAGGCCGCGGCCGACGCGTCGCGCGCGTCCTCCTCGGTCTCGCCCACGTAGACCGGGTAGCCGAGCGTTGTAGGGTGGTGGAGCAGAACCATACATGTCCTCCGTGCGGTGACGTAGTGATACTACAGGGTAACGCCACCGACAAGTAACACCGCTACAGATCCTCGTCCGAGAGAGGATCGAAGCCATATCCGCGCAGCGATCCGGGTCGCGCGAGCGCCCGGGGTACCGCCGCCTCGATCCCGGCCTGCAGGACCTCGCGGACCTCGGGGGCGAGCGCGGGCCACGCCCGGAC